>PMOA01000080.1 GCA_003161635.1 Limisphaerales bacterium | reverse complement strand
CTAGGCGAATCGAAACCAGGCGGGTGAGAGTGAATAAATCCTTTCAACCTTAACCCTTCGTCGTTGAGTTTTTTAAGCAGTCTGTTGAGCGTGATTGCGTCGGGCGAATATCCAACTGAGGAGCATTCGGCTTCCCGGTCGAAATAAAAATAGGTGATGGAGTCGTTTTTCGGATCCCCGCAAAGCATCCCGCCGGATTCTGGTGGTAGTTTACCAATGGTTTTGCGGATAGACTCGAAAACGGCAAGCGAAAAGATGGGAATATGTTTTATTTTCATAGGAGGAATGATTTTCGATTTCACGGGAATGGCTGGCCTGTCAGAATGTATCTCTCCGTAAAATCGGCCCACAATGAGGCGACAATTTTGGCGTCATCTAAAGTTGGCACCGGTCCTACCCAACAGACGAGGTGGTCATAACCTTCGTGGATTCGATGTGTTATGTGGAGATCGCTGTCACGGTCACCGTAGCTCGGCTGATCGAGAATTAGAGCGACGAAGTTTTTTTCTCCGTCTTTTTCCCTTAGTTCAAAGCCAAAGCGAAATTTTGTTCCAAGTTTTGTTTTGTAAATATCTGTTGTCATAATATTGTTTTGGTTGAAGGTGCGCCGGGTCTTAAGCCCCGGCGCATTTGTTTGGTTAGGTCAATGTCCCGCCTGCACCGGCGCAATTTATTTTCTGCACCAGGTCCCCTCGGGAACAGTGTCGCCTTGCAATATGTATCGCATATTTAACCTCGTTGTTGTGCCGGCACATTTCCGATTGAGCCGGCTGGATTTAGGCACGACTCCCAGAGCAGCACTTGTGGTGGGAGATTCGGTCGGAAAGCAAAACGGCTCAAACCGTTTTGCAGTTTGAGCCGTCACAATAAATAAAGCACAGAAATTGAAATGGTCAAATAATATTTTGTCCCACACGCCGCGGCCAAACGATTCAATCGAAACCAGCGGAAAACCGTCAAAAAATTAGAACATACAAATAAAACGGGCGGAAGTTGCGCTTATCGCAACCAAGCCTATAATGGGCGCAGATTTGAAATAGACTATGGCCGGTTTCGGCGTATATTTAGCGCCGATGCCAATTTTTATTGTTTTCAAACCTCGTTAATACAAAAATTCACCACCGGAAGGCTGGCTCCTTGGAACCAGCATTGCTATTACGCAATTAACGGCTCAAAACGCAAATTGCGTGGCAATCCCGAAAATGGGCATCCGATGGCGGAAAAGCAGCCCGGTTGCGTGCAAACGCAACCGGGCATTCATTTAGCTGTGTGCCCAGCCAAACAGAGAAGATGGAAGATACCGAAGTGAAGCTAAAAAGTCCCGCAAAACCCCTTGAAGAAGGGATTCGCAGATATAATGCTTTACACTTTAACGTGGGCATAAAGTAACACTCAGGACTTAACGTCCTTATTTTCGAGTGTCCGCTATGTTACTCTATGATCCGCGCTAAACTTTGCGCTGAATCTTTTCTTTTGAACACCGTTTCCGAGTCACTTTATCGCTACAGCGGACTAGAAGCGATTCGTGCCTTCGGCACCGGAATTGTCGCAACCGTGTGAGCTGGCTTTGACGGGAGAGTTTACTGCACCCGCGTTGGCCGTTTTTGCAATCATTTCCTTCAAGATTTGCATCAGTATTTTTTCCAAAAATACTGAAACTCACATAAGCTATTTAGCACTTTGCATCATTTTTGTCAAACAAAAATATTGTCCCCCTGGGGGAGGCATCCGCTTAAGGAAGCCGTTGGCAGGGGGAAACACAAAAGGGGGTCCGGGGCAGCCGTCCCCCCCCCCGCCACGCACAAGCGCTAAAAAAGCCCCGCCGACAGGCGGGGCCTTTCCGTCGAACGATTACTCGTCCTCCGCTACTTTGCGCATCTCCCGTATCTCCTTGCGGATGTCGCCAAGCTCGTCGGACATGTCCTGACGGCTGGACTCAATCTTGTCCTCCAGTTCGGCAAGCCGACTGTAGAGGCGAGATTCCATAGCGTCCATCCGTTCCTCCAGCCGCTCAAACGAGCGTCCGATGGACACGGCGATGTCGTCGCCGTTCTTGTAAATCACGCGCTCAATCAATTCGAGGTCTTTTTGCTCTAATGCCATTGTGGTTGCGTTAAGTGGTTAATAATCGTCGGGCAGGAGCACCGTCGTCGTGTTTCGGTCGGCCTCGGTGATAATCCAGAATTTCACGCCATTGCGGTCGTGATATACTGAATGGAGGCGAAGCGCGTCCCAAATCGCCGATTCATTGGCGTCCCTGTCCTCTGTGTAAACTTCGCCCCAATCACCCCGTGCATGGCGTGCGAGTGCGGCAGAAACATCTTCAACCGGAAGCCGCTTGAATGCCTCGGCGGTCATTACAATGTTACCGAGCGTGAATCTCGGCGTAACACCTGGCGGAAGAAGACTGAAGTTCGTCATAGTGGTTAAGCTGGCTGATAATGGAGCCGTGCGACTACTCGGCTTTGACGGCAGAACCGCCGCGGCGGCTCTCTCCCTTGCGAATCACCTGCGCGCCTTTCTGGCCGGCGGTGATGCCATTCTTGAAACTTTCAAGGACCTTCTCGGAAACCCAGCGGACGATTTGCTCGCCGGTCTCGCTACTGGTGAGCTTCTTGGCAAGCTCCTGCTCGAACTGTTCGATGTATGACATTGAAGTTTGTTGTTGGCTGATAAAGTTCGACCTTTGTGCGTGGCGGCCTCGTGAGCCGTTCCGCGCTCTTGACGCAACAGCCGCAGTCAATGGCTTGCCCATTGACCGGCTGTTATAATGGAAAGAGCGGCGGCGGCGAACGATTGCGATGGGACGGCGGGGGGAAATAACCCGTGCATACGGCGAAGCCGGATTCCTTCATCCGCGAAGCGCGTTTAATGTGTTTTATTTTTTGAGCTTGTGGATGACAAAAAGCCCCGGCCAACAAGTGGTCGGGGTTGTTTTTTACGTTTGCCTTTCAGTTTGAAACAATGCGGTCTGCGCCGTTTCTTAACCGGGTTAGTTGTAAAAAAAGCCACTCTCGCGCAAACTACAGTGATTGGGATTTCCGATGATGACATGATCGAGCACTTCGATTTTAAGGAGTTGACCCGCGCGGATTAAATCGCGGGTCACTTTGATGTCGGCCTCGGATGGCGTCGGTTCACCGCTCGGATGATTGTGCATCATCACGATGGCGGCGGCGGCGGCGATGATGGCCGCCCGGAACACCTCGCGCGGATGCACGAGAATGGTGTCCATTGTGCCGATGGTGATCAACTGATGCCCTTTGATGCGGCGGCGGGTGTTCAACAGCAACACCGCGAAACATTCCGATTCGGGACTGAAGTGCGGAGTCGTGGCGATGTGCAACCGCCAATAATCAACCGCCTGCTGCGGCGTCTCGCATACCAGCATGTCACTCGGCACGGGACAATCCCTCAACGCCATGACTTTGAATTCCTTCGGATTGAGGGATTTCATGCCGGCACCTCCGCTGGTTTCGGTGCCGTGACGTTTTCAACCTCTTGGGTTTTGCCAAGAATGAAATCCACCGCTTTTTGCGCCTGCGCTGCCGCCTGAACAATCAGGGTTTTGTCACTACGCAACTGTTCAAGCCAGCCATACAGATATGCGGCGGAATTATCAATCGTCCGCTCGGCAATCTCGGCCTGGCCGCACAGAAACGCTGCGCCCATTTCGGCGATCAATTCCTCTTTGCAGTAGGGATTGGAACCGAAACCGGCCTTTTCCGTCAGCGTGGCGCGATTCAGCCGCGATTCGTGGCCGGTGGCGTGAACCAGTTCGTGAAAGAGCGTGGCGTAATAGCCCTCCGCCCGCTCGAACCGTTCCCGCATTGGCAAGCCGACGCAATCCTCACGCGGCGAATAAAAGGCGCGGGTCATGCCGTGCTTGATGAGCGGTGGTTGCGGCATGTGCGCCACCATATCTTCCGGTTGGCAGATGCCGTTCACGGGTGTCTCCACTGGCACGGTGCAATTTTTAAGTCCGTCGCACTGCGCCAAATTGAAGACATGGTAAAAGCGGAGCAGCCGTTTTTTCTGCGGCTCGCCCGATTCCTTATCCTCAAAGGTAGTCTGTTTCCAAAAGACGACCGGACACGATTTCTCGCCCTTGCGCACGCTTCCGCCAAGCTGCAACGCCTGCCGGAACGTGAGCCAGAACGGTGATTCGTAGCTCATGGCCAACAGCAGGAATACGTTGATGCCGCGATACGGCTTTTGCCTGACGAGATTTCGGGGCAACCCGGTGAGGGCCTTCCACGGCTTTTGCCAGGGAACTGTGCCTTGCGTGAGCAAGGTGATGATGCGTTCGGTGATCTGCTCATAGATGTGAGCATTCATGGGATTAACCTTTTCTACCGTCCAACCCGCCGAAGCGGGTTTCGCTTCGGTTGGTTGACTGTGGCTGTGAGCGCGGACGGCGTTTTACAGCGGACAGGGAGTTGGGAATGCAGTTTGATGAACTGATAACAGCTCAAAGAAGATGAGCTGTCTCCAATCGCATCCTAGCATGAGTGACGCATTTTGTGAAGCGGCGGTGGCAAGGGGAAATGAAAAGCCCGTGAATCAATAAATTCACGGGCGGTGTTGTCAGTATGCCGGAGAAATCAGCTTTCGTCGGGCAACATGACGGTGATGGCTGGTTGCGGATCGTCCAGGTCGAGCGCGCCGCAAGTGGCGATGAGTTTGACGAGCCGAGCGCGCCGGTTGTCGTTTCGGACATAGAGCGCAACGGGCAAGCGGTCAACGCCCGCCCGGCTGCCGCGAATGGCAAACCGCAGCATGGTCAGAATATCCCAAAGCCTGCCCGTCTCGTCCTGGCCTTCGACGCCCTCCGGCACGGTCACGAATTGTTCATAAACCCCGCGCGTGAGGAAAACAGGGAAGCGGATGCCCGCTTCGGCTGCCCGCCGGGAAACCTCCACCTGTTCGCCATCCGCGACGGCCTGCGAACGGGTGTAGGCGAAAATGACTTCGCCAAAGGGTGATTGGTTCTCGGCGTTCATTTTCTCTTGGGGTTCAGGATTTCAACTTCGGATTGCGGTGAAATGCGGAACCAGGCGAGCGGCGGCTGGAAACGAACGGGCTTGTCAAAGCGGGTCTTAAAATCCCGGACTGGCCGATTCATAATGATCCCCGCCGCACATTCATTCACGCGGATGACGCGGCAAAGCCTGCCGTCAAAACGGATGACGTCGTCGGCATGGAGCCGGAACGGATGCTGCCAGGAACGCCAGATGATGCCGACAAACTCGGTCTGTGCCGGGTCGTTGAAACATTTTCTGGTGTGTTTCATAAAACCTCCTTCAAGTGGCTTGGGGGGATACGAGCATTCATGGGATTAACCTTTTCTACCGTCCAACCCTCCGAAGCGGGTTTCGCTTCGGTTGGGTTGCTGTGGCTGTGAGCGCGGACGGCGTTTTACAGCGGACAGGGAGTTGGGGAATACAATTTGATGAACTGATAACGGCTCAAAGAAGAGAGCCGCCTTCAATGAAATATACTAGCACGGCGGACGGGATTTTGTGAAGCGATGCAAGCTGCGTAAAATTTAATGTTTTCTGCTTCAGCTCGCTCGTGATGTTTATGCAGCGAGAGTGAAGCTCGCGTAATGATGCGAAAATAAATTCACGAGGGAGCGCACTTTGGGCGAGCCAAGTCTTGGCAGTTTCAAGGCGGGGGAATTGAAAGCTGCGAAGTCTTGGCGACAGGGAGTATCAATTTGCGATACGCACGCGAAAAACAGTTGCGTTACAAGATTTCTTTGCAGCAATCACCATATCGTGATAAAAAAGGTTGTATTGCCCTGCGTGAAGCTGGGAAATAACTCAAAACCATGAAACATATTGAAAAGCCAGATTTCAATGCCCGCATGGAACTGGAAATGAAATCGCTGCAACGAAACATCAAAGCTGCCGAAAAAAACTACGGAGAAAGCGTGTTCAATCTGACGGTGGCGCGGGGGTATATCAAAAAACTTTTGGGGAACGCCAAAATCGCCGCATACTTGAAAGCGAATCATCCCGACATTTTTTCCGAGTTCAAAGCCATTGCGACGGCGGACACGTTGGCCCCGCATTGAAACATAAAAAAGGCTCTCCGCTTGGGAGAGCCGTGAGATTTAATAATCTTCGGGCAAAAGCACCGTGGTCATGGAACGATCCGCTTCCATGATGACCCAGAACTTCGTGCCGTTGGCGGCGTGATAAACGGACAGAATCCGCGTGCCGTGAACCAGAGCCTGGTCGTTGGCCTGACGGTCTTCCGCGCAAACATCGCCCCAATCGCCGGCCTGATGCCGGGCAATCCCGGTGAGAATGTCATCCTGCGCCAAGTGGTTGAGGGCGTTGTCGGAATTGGAAATAATTATTCACTTGGACGGGCATTGTCTCACCCCTCGGCATAAATTGCGCCGGGATGTCAGATCGTTTTTCTCATTGCCGATTCCAAAAGCAGTTTGGACCAAGACCAAACTACTGCAAAATCAAGATTTTGCAGCATTCATTGAATCCTCTTTGAAGTAGTGGGTACACCTTGGCGTCTTCGGCAGGAAAACGCAATTTTGCGCTTTCTGCTGCAAACAACTCGCTCGCGGTTTGGCGCTGACAATTCTTCATAACAACCGCAGCAATGGATAAGTCATTGACTTTTTTGGCTAAAACTCATAACTAATCGTCATGAGTTTGCTTACAAATCTATCACCGCAACAACTGCGCCGGGCAGCCGAATTGAAAGAGGAAATCCAATCGCTGGGAAAAGAGTTTAACCAGTTATTGGGTTTTCCTACACAGCTTGCCGTTACTGCGGCACCAAAAAAGAGACGGAAAATGAGTGCGGCGGCCAAAGCCAAGATTTCCGTTGCGGCAAAAGCGAGGTGGGCAAAAGTGAAGGGAACACAGGTTTCAGCAAAGCCCGCGCTAAAAGCCAAACGCAAGATGAGTGCTACTGCCAGACAAAAAATCTCCGTTGCGGCAAAAGCGAGATGGGCCAAGATCAAGGCTGGGAAATAGTCTGCGTCGTCTCAATTGCCTGGAGGTTTCTCATTCTGTTTTTCACCGTTGGTCAATAACGCCAAAAATGATTCGCCGAAGTGTTTAGTGCCAGCGTGACTGGAATTGAACAATCTCCCAAGTCGTAAGCCCTGAATTAACCGATCTTGGCCGGGTTCCCGTGGTCCCCGCGTAAAACCAGCTTCTAACCTCTGCGCTCTAATCAAATCGCCAGTGGTGCACGGTTTCATCGTCAACACGGTTTTTGCTTAAATGTTACCTTTTTGACTGTGTAAAAGCCAACAAACGACCCCTGTGAGGTTTTGGGAAATCAACCCCGGAATCGAACGACAACAAGGCGCTCAACATCTGCCATTGTTTCTCATCGGGCCTGCGGGTGCCACTCTCCCAAGCTAAAACCAGTGCCGTTTCAATCCCCATTTTACCCGCTATTTGATAGGGATGAAGCCCATTTTCGTAGCGTTTGGCCTGAATGTAATCACCAAACGTTTTAATGACAGTCGGGATATGCTTTCGATGGTTGCGATTTGTAGTAATGTGGGCGCGGGATGCGCGAATTTGCCGTTGTGCAAAAGCCAACAGGGCACTTAACCCTTGTGATGGCGAATAGTATTTGTGCTCATCAAGTTTGCGACCGCATTACCATTGGCGTGAAAGATTCGGTTGGCGACACATTCACATCACCGGCAGAATGGAACAAACTGGGTGAGTTTTTAGGCTTCCTGTAAGACCCGAAACCACCTAAATTCCAGTGTGGCCAGTGCTTTCATATTTACACAGGACAAGGGTGTTTGCCTGCTCACGGTGACATCATCTATGTCCTGACCAATGAAACCATGCCTGGCTTGGTGAAGATCGGATTGACAGAAGACTCCGTCGAAAACCGCATCACCACCATGTGTGAGAACATTGCACACTTCGCCTCACGCCATCCACGGGCGCTCGCGTTTTTGAGTCGCTTTGAGAACTTCGTTGGCGACGGCAACGTTTTCCGCAATCTGGAAATCGAACATGCCGACGACGCAGAAATCCGCGCCGTTCTGAAACGCATACTTGAAACCATCGCGCGGATGAATCGCGCCGGCGGCGAGAACTTTGTAGGCCAGCCACGGACGCTTCGTCGTTTTCATGAATCCAATCGTGCCATCGGGATCCATGCACCAGTAGTTGTCTATGGCGTAATTATCAATGACCTCTTTCATCTGATCGGGACGGCGCCTGGACCAGTAGTTGGTGCTGTGAAAGGTCTTCATGTAAAAATCAGCTTTGATGCCGGCCTTCTCCACCGCCATCGGCGTGCGCAATTCGTGGCCGGCCACGCCGGCGATGAGGCTGTTCATCTGCGCCAGATCAATGAATTTTCCGATCCGGTCAACCGCGCCTTCGCGCGACCACGCGTCGCCGAGATTGCCGACGAGAACGACGCCTTCAACGCCGGCATCCACGGCCTGCTTGATGCAGTCATCCATGTTTTCTTTCGGCGCATCGAGCTGCGCGATGCACTGCATTTTGCCGCCCTTCTTGCGATAATCGCCGAAGACGCGCAGTGCGTGTTGATCCGACGGATTGAAGATCATCGTGTTGATTCCGTTCTGCTCGCACAGCGCCCACGTCTCCATGATTTTTGCGTCGGTGAAATATGCTTTGAGCAATTTGGAGACGTAAATCAGATCCCGGCTGTGCGCATAGCCGCTGACCAGATTGCCGCCGCAGATCACGCGGCTTATCTTGACCTGGCCAATCGTGCCCATCGGCATGTCGGCCTGTGTTCCGCCGACAGCCCCCGGAGCGGGCGCATCGGGTTCCTTGGCCATGAGCCTGTATTCTTCCAAGCTGGTGACAAGCGGCGCGGCGACAACCACCGCCGCCGATTTCTTCAAGAAACTTCGACGGTTGAAACGTGTGTTCATGGCACACACGTTACAACAGGCTCTTTCGCGACGCAACCAACGAAGCGGTAGAAACGGACGCGGAGAAATGTGAGCGGTGCCGGGAAGAACCCGGCATGAGATGATGGTGCCATCAAATCTACAACTTGATCTTCACGGGAAACCTCCGCGCTGATTCAACTGGTCCCGGAACATCCATTGGGCGGGGTGCGGTCATGATGCGGTCACACGTGGTATCTTATTGATAGGGAAAAATGTGCGCATATCAAAAAAGTCAAAAAAGTATTCACTCCAACTCCTATCCCATTGAACCAGTTCTTGTTTGGTCGGTTCTTTGGAGTCTGGATACACCTGAGCAAGATGATCAGTCAGCCGGTTTGGATTCATCTTCCCCTGCTCATTGCCTGGAAAGATTGCTCCATCTTATCAAAACGTTCAGTAATGATGCCCAACATTTCATGAGCCTGTTTCAGTTTGTCGTGGATGTCAGCATGATGAATTACTCTGCATACCGGCCTCTATTTGCCGGGAGCGGCCTGACTCCCTGCTTTAGACATCGCTTTGCTATCCACGATCGGCACTGCGTTTTGCGCAGAGGCCTTCGGGGCGCCTGCATCAGGTTTAAGACCCAGCGCCCATTCGATTCCGCCCAGAACGTGCGCTTCATACGCCTTGCTGATCTCAGCGGAATTTTTCCGGTCGGGAATGTTGGGGTCAGCATCCCAGATGTCTTCACGATGGCCGAGCGAGGTGTAGAAAACCCTGCCCGCGCCGTAATGCTTGCACCACGAAACGGGGAAATGCCCGGGCGAATTGGTTTCCGGATGTTTGTCGAGGATGAGCAGGTCGTGGACCTTCGTCGCGTCGTAATTTTTGAATTGGTAAATTTCCTCCTGCTGAATCGTCCAGGTCTTGCCCAGATGGGCGGTGGCGGGATTTTGCGGGTCTTTGTTCAGGCATTCCACGCTCACCTGCGGGCCGTGATGCTGAAATTCGCCGCCGAGCATCGCGACAAAATCCGGCCAGCCGTGAAACGTATCGCTCGCCGCATGGATGCCGATGAACGCATGGCCCGCCTTGATCCAGTCCAGCAATCCCTGTTTGTCGGGAATCGGCAGATCGCCCGTCGTGCTCGCAAAAATCACGCCGTCATAATTCTTCAGCGACTCCGGCGAAAGTTTTTCCAGAGCCGATTTCAATTTTTCATTCCACGCGGTTTCGGCGGCATTGAACGCGGCCTTGTCGGCATCGCTGGCGTCCTGTTTCAATTCCGCCGGGAATCCAGTCACAGCATGACCTGGCGGCTGCTCCACAAAATCCACGGTGAACTCGCCGGTGTCCTTGGCGAGTTGCGTGAGAATTTTTTCGGCCGTGGGAATCGAGCTGTGACGGAAGCCCATCGTGGTTGTGACCACGAGCAGTTTTTTCGGCGTGGCCTGCAGGGAAGTCACCGCCAGCACGGTGACCAGAAGAGAGGAAAGAATTTTCATTTTGTTTTTTTATCACATTGTCCGCATAAATACAAGCACCTACAAACTCCATCCTTTGCGATATTCGGCGCGGACATATCGGTTCGCGTCGGGCAGGTTGGTAATCTTCAGATTCGCGGCATCCCACTCGATGCGGGCATCCACGCGCTTCGCGATGTTGCCGAGCAGGCACGTCTCTGTCAGTGGTCCGCTGTAGCCGAAGTGCGCGCCCGGTTGCCGGGCCGCCTTGGCGGCCTTGACCCAATCCATCTCGTGCGAACCCTTGACGCGCGGCAATGTTTTGGGCGGCCGCTTGTAAGCTTGCATCGCCGTCTCCGGAATCAGCCGCGGGCTGTCGCCGTAGACGCCGCACATCAACGCGCCTTCGCTGCCCTTGAATATCACGCCGCCTTCCTGCGGCATCAAACCGTTGTCTTCGAGTTGCGGCGGACGCGGCGGACGCAAGCCTTCATACCAAGTCAGTTTTACCGGCGGCAGTTCTCCGCTTGCGGGAAACTGAAACGTGACAATCGCCGAAAGTGGATGCGATTCCGGATTCAACCCGCACGAGGTCGCCTCAACGCTGGTCGGCGGACCGAGCTTGAGCGCCGAAACAACCGGGTCCAGAGAATGCGCACCGCGATCGCCCATCATGCCGTTGCCAAAATCCCACCAGCAACGCCACACCGCCGGATGATAGGCCGGATGGTATGGACGCTCTGGCGCCGGGCCGAGCCAGATATCCCAATTCAGTTTGTCGGGCAAGGCCGGCGTGTCCTTCGGCCGGGCCTCGCCCCACTTTGAACTCCACGACTCGTGTCCCCACGGGTAATAGGTCAGCGAGCACCAGGCATCCACCGCGCGCACTTCCCCGATGGCGCCGTCCCCAATCCATTCGCAGATCAAACGGAAGCCTTCGCTGCTATGGCCTTGGATGCCCATTTGGGTGGCGACCTTTGATTCAGCGGCGGCCCGGGCGAGCATTCGCGCCTCATACAGATCGTGGCAAAGCGGCTTCTGGCAATAGACGTGCTTGCCGGCTTTGATCGCCGCCATCGCGATGACCGCATGCGTGTGGTCCGGCGTGGCGATAAGTACCGCATCAATGTCCTTTTGCTTCTCCAACATCTCCCGGCAATCGGTCCAGACTTTCGCATTCGGGTATTTTGCAATTGTTTTGGCGGCGTAATTGAGATCCACATCGCACAGCGCGACGATGTTCTCGGATTCGAGGTTGGCGAGGTTACTTGCGCCCATCCCGCCGATCCCGATGCCGGCGATGTTGAGTTTTGCGCTGGGCGCGTTTTCGTCTGCGCCGGCCACCACGTAACGGGGCACGATAAGGAAGGCGGCGGCGGCGGCGGTCGTTCCCAAAAACTGCCGACGGGTGACCGGGGTGGGGGTTTCAAGTGTTGAGTTCGATGTGTTCATAGTATTCTCCATTTCAATGAGGTTTTGTTGTTATTGCGTAATCGAAGAGTGCGCGCAGGTTTTCCGGCGGCGTGTGGCGCGGCACTTCACAGCCGGCGCCGATGATATAGCGTGCGCCGCTCTGGCGATGACATCGGGCGATGGCGTCGGCAATGGTCTGCGGCGTGCCATTGAGCAGCTCATGTACGGGATCAAGGTTGCCCAACAGGAACGGCTGCGACCCCATTTTCGCCCGCGCCTCGTCCATCGGCACCATCGAGTCCAAATCCACGATGTCGCAGCCAAGCCGGCCCATGCTTTCCAGAATCGGGCGCGTGTTCCCGCAGATGTGCAGCCGCACCCGCGCGCCGAGGCGGTGCAGTCCGTCCACCAACTGTTTCTCGAACGGCCACACGAACTCCTCGTAAATCATCGGCCCCACCAGTGACGCCGCCGCGTCGCCAACGCCAATGAGGTCCGCGCCAGCCTCGACTTGCGCCCTGGCGAACCGCAACGCATTCTCGACCGCCAGCGTAAACAGGTCGCGCACGAATATGGGGTCATCGAAGAAATCGAGCATCAGCGTGTTGATGCCGCGCAAGTCCGCGCCCTCGGCGCAGGGCCCTTCCACCCACCCCTCAATGAACTTCTCGCGCCCAACCCGCTCCTTGAAAAGTGCCAGCGCCTTGACGCGGTCGTGCATGCGGCCACCACCAAGCGGATCGGGCGTTTTGAGCCGCGCCAGTGTTGTCTTATCGGCCAGCAGCGCGTTGTTCTCGTCAAACGCAGGCGGCTGATCGGCGAAATATTCCACTGTGGCCCCGAAGTCGGCGGCCTCCCGCGCCGGATCGGAAATGGCGGAGACGTGGTCCAGATTGAATCGCTCTGCGGTGCGCAATTGCGCCTCGACCAGTGCCCGGTAGTCGGTTGCATACACCCGGTATTTCGCGCCGATCTGGTCGGCGGCGAACATCATGGTGATGGGCATTAACGCCAGCCGGTCTGCTGGCTTGCCGTCCAGATGAGCAAAGACTCGTTCCCGGCCATTCATATTTTAGTCATTATGCGGAAATCCGCCATAGCGCGACAGTATTGAGTTGCAAAACTTGTATACGGAATGCTCATCAGGGCAAAACGGCAACACCACCCAACGCCTCACTCGATCGACTTGATCTTGATATTTCGGAAATGCGTCGGGATGCCGCCGTGCGCGCCTTGTAACCCAATATGACCTTTGGTCGCCATTTCCGCCAAGGGCCGCGGTTCCCAACTCGGGATGTCACTGCCGTCGGGATTCTTCTGACCGGACTTCCAGTCCTGCATGTTGATGTCGGTCACCAACTCGCCGTTGAGCAGAACCGAGATGGCGGGGCCTTGGCATCGAATCGTCATCCGGTTCCACTCCCCGGCTTTCTTCACCGCCGACTTCTTGGGTGCCGAATGACCGAAAATGCCGCCGCACTTCCAGTTTGGCGGAACTTTGGCCCACTTCGGCGCGGGATCGTCGAGAATCTGAATCGCTACATGGTGCGTAACCCAGTTCTTCATGTCCGTGTTGTAGACAAACACGCCGCTGTTGGCGCCGGATTCGAGCTTGAACTCCAAATCGAGGACGAAATTTTCGTATTCCTTCTTCGACCAAATCGCCTCGTCTTTATCCTTGGGTGAGAGTTCACCATCTTTCCACGACCAGATGCCGTCCGGAAACACGCGTTGGACAGATCCGCCACGAACAAATCCTCCCACGCCTTCGAATCCGGATGCGCCTTCAGCGCGTCGCCAGCCCGCGCCGCCGTCCAACTGCTCACCAACCCGATTGCAATCGCAATTTTTTTTAAACACCAACTCAAGGTTCGTTCACCACCGGCACCGGGCGCACCCAGATGTTGCGGAAGCGGACCGGATGGTTATGGAACTGCAAGGACAGCGGGCCGGTTGGGCCGTGCGGCGAGTATTTGCCGGGGCTCTTCCAGTTAGTCGCGCCGCGAATGGCCTGGTGATTCTGTACCACGACGCCGTTGTGAAACACCGTGACATAACCGGGCGACAAGACTTCGCCATTGGCTCCAAAATGCGGCACATTGAAAATGATGTCGTAGGTCTGCCATTCGCCCGGCGGGCGGCAGGCGTTCGCCAGCGGCGGATGCTGGCCGTAAATCCCCGCCGTGGCGCCGTCGGCGTAGGTTTTGTTGTTGTAACAATCCAGCACCTGAATCTCATATTGGCCCATCAGGAAAACGCCGCTGTTGCCGCGGTCCTGGCCGGCGTGCTGTCCCGGTTCCGGCTCGCAGAATTCAACATGCAACTGCATGTCGCCCAGTTCATTCGTCGTCTGGATGTCCCCCTTCGCGGCCACCATGGCGCCGTTATCAATCGTCCACGGCGCTGGGCCGCCGGTTTTTTTGTCGCGCCAGTTGGAAAGGCTTTTGCCGTCGAACAACACAATCGCGTCGCTGGGCTGGGTGGCTTGCGTGCTGAACGTGCCCGGCGTCACCACCGGCGGCTGCGGTCGCGCCGGATCGTGGACGTGCCATTTGCCGTCCGGCTGCATCGGCGTGTCTTGAAAACCGGCGACGCCGTCAATGACGATTTCGACGTTCTTCGATTTGTCCTGGGCGCGCGTGGTACTGGCTGCCAAAGTGGCGAGGAGGATTATGCAGGCGATGATTTTTGTATTCATAGGATTCGTTTTTGGAATTTGAGGGGGTTAAATCTTTTGGGGTAGTGCGGTCCAGGCTCCACTGTGCTTGCTGCTTTCGACACAGGTTTCGATGAACGCGATGCCGGTCCAGCCGTCCTCGATATTGGCGTATTTGCTGCCGTCGCAGGCAAACTTCTCGCCGGCCTTCCACTTGCGCACGTCGGCCTCGAAGCAGCGATGCAGCCGCGCGAAGGCGTCGTGGAATGCTTCCGGGTGACCGGCGGGAATCGTCGGCTCGGCCATCAGGTCGGCGGGCAAATCCTTGGGCAGAAATCCGTCGCCGCCCGTGACTGCGCCGCGCCAATAAACGCGGTCGGGCTGGTTCGGCAGATGAATCGTGAGGCTTTCCGGTTCTTCCTGCCGCCAGCGGAGCGTGCCCTTGCTGCCGGCCACGGCGAGGCCAAGGTCGTTTTTGTAGCCGATGCAGATTTGCGAGGCGCGCACGAGGGCCTTGCCACCATTGCTCAATTTGCAGTAGATCGTGAAGTGATCATCAAGCTGGCGACCTTCGACGAACGTTTCCATCTGCGCCGAAACCTGCGTGACATCCAGGCCGGTCACGTAGCGGAGTTGCATGAGCGCGTGCGTGCCGATGTCGCCGCCGCAGCCGGAGCCGCCCGCGCGTTTGGGATCAACGCGCCAGGACGCCTGCTGCTGGCCGGTCGCTTCGAGTTTGGTTGCCAGCCAGCCTTGGAGGTAATAACTGTCCACCCAGCGCACGTCGCCGAGCAATCCACTCTGCACGATGTAACGCGCGAACCGGCTCGTCCAGTGGCCGAGATAGGTGTGCGCCACGCCAAACGGGACGTTCAGCACCCGCGCGGTTTTCACCAGTTCGCTGGCCTCCGTCAAATTCAGGCACAGCGGCTTTTCGCAGAACACCGCGATGCCAGCCTTCATCGCTTTCATCGCCGGGTCGAAATGAACGAAGTTCGGCGTGACGATGAGAATGTAATCCAGCTTTTGATCTGCGGGCAATGTCTGGTTCGCGGCGATCATCTCGTCATAGGAGGCGTAACCTTTGATCGGGTAAGGCCAGTTGGCAGCTTCCTCCAGCGCGATCTTCGGATCGGGAAACAACGCGCCAGCAACGACGCGGCGGGTGCCGTCAAAATGAATGGCTTTCTGGTGCGGATGGACGATGAAAGCGCCTTTGCCGCCGCCTACCAACCCGACATTGAGAGGTCTGTTGGACATAAATAATTTTTCGGAGTCTGTGATATTTGCGATTATTTTTTCCTGGAAAACGCCGCGTCGAAGGCGGCGGCGTTCGGCGTGAAATCCAGTTTGCGGACGAAGGCGCAGCTTTCTGTCGCGCCGTGAACGCGATCCATGCGGCCATCCTCCCATTCAACGGACAGCGGACCGCGATAGCCCACATCGTTCAACGCGACGATGATTTCCTCGAAGTTGATGTCGCCGTGGCCGAGCGAGCGGAAATCCCAGAAGCGGCGCGGATCGGTGAAATCCGTATGTCCACCGAACACGCCCACCGAGCCGTCACCATGTCCCCACCAAACGTCCTTCAGGTGCGCGTGGAAAATGCGGGTCGGAAATTCACGAATGAATTTCACATAGTTCACGCCTTGATAGCCGAGATGCGACGGATCGTAATTGAAACCAAAACGCGGATGGTTTTTCACGGCTTCGAGCGCGCGTTTGGCGGAGGCGATGTCAAAGGCGATTTCAGTCGGATGCACCTCGAGCGCGAAGTTGACGTTTTCTTTTTCAAACACCTCGAGGATCGGCAACCAGCGCCTGGCGAAGTCGGCGAAACCTTTGTTCAGGAAATCCTGGCCTGTCGGTGGAAACGCGTAGAGCGCATGCCAGATGGACGAACCGGTGAAGCCGTTGACCACAGCGTGCGACGAGGCGTCGCTGCCACTCTTGCCGGGACGCGCATTGAAAAACTTGCGCGCGGCAACGGCGGTGGCTTTCACTTTTTCGGCCGCGCGCTGGCGGACGCCTTCCGGTTTGCCATCGCCCCAGACATCGGCGGGGAGAATGGCCCGGTGACGTTCGTCAATCAAATCGCACACGGCCTGGCCGACGAGGTGCGTGGAAATGGCAAAACATTTCAGGCCGTGCTTCTGGAGCAGCGCCCACTTTTTCTTGATGTAATCGGGTTCGGCGAGGGCGCGATCCACTTCAAAGTGGTCACCCCAGCAGGCGAGTTCCACGCCGTCGTAGCCCATGGCTTTGACTTTGGGCGCGAGTTCGGCCAGCNNGAAACAAAAATAGGTGACACGCTTTTCAATTTTTGCCGTTGACACTTTTCCGCCAGTCGCGAGCATCTGGCAATTCTAATTCCCATGAACAACCGTCACGACAAAATTCTCTTCTGGGGCTGTTTTATCGCTCTCATCACCACCAGTTACGCCTTCATCAGCCGCATGATTTTGTGCGGTGGCCAGTTCGTCACCGACTTCGGCCTCGACAAGGTGGCCGTNNGCGGGCATCTGGCCGTTCGGGGTCAGCATTATTTTGTTCAGCCTTTTCATTGACCGCATCGGCTACAAGGTCGCGATGATTTTTTCCTTCGTCAGTTATCTCGTCTATGCAGCGCTGGCGATGGCGGCTTACAGTTCGATTCATGGCGTGACCGGAGACGCGCTGATTGCCGCGCAGAAACACGGCTATCAACTGCTCTATTGGGGCAGCATCATTCTCGGCTTGGGCAACGGCAGCGTGGAGTCTTACGTCAATCCCATCGTCGCCACGATGTTCAACACGGACAAAACGAAATGGCTCAACCGTTTGCATGCCGGCTGGCCGGGCGGACTGGTGCTGGGCGGGCTGTGCACGATTGCGCTGGCCGCGAAT
>PMOA01000141.1 GCA_003161635.1 Limisphaerales bacterium | reverse complement strand
AACGCCGATGGCTCGGCAATTCCCCTTCGGGGTGAATTTTTGGAGTAGGCCGCGCCTGCAAAGTAGGTCAACGTAGCGCGGCGTCTTGTTACCCAACATTTTCGCCGTTTCTTCGCGGCTGTAGATTCTCGGCTCATGGCCGTTGCCAAATTGCGCTGTTGACGGATTTTGCACTGGAGCTTGGATTTGCAGGCCAGAAATCAATTGCTCCAGAGTTTGGGGGTCAATCGTGAGTTGGCCAGTGAGGTTGAGGTTAAGGGTGATTGGTGTGGTGTTCATTCCGGGGAATTTAGATTTGATAATGACGAAAACAATCCCCGCCGTGTGGGATGGAGCAGATATTGGACGACGTGATTTCGAACTGTAGCCAAGAACGCCGGCTACGACATTTGTGCTGAGCGGGTCATTCGCGAGTGGCTGCAAAAACACCACGCCCTCTGGGCTGCCGCCCAGGAACCACTCCCAGAATAGCCGAGCCGCCTGACAATTGGCTATCAGCTATTGACGATTGTCAATCGCCCATTACGCGGGTTCACCGCGTGCGTAGCTTTACGCGGCCCCCCCCCGTGATAAAATCCGCGCCCTTTCTTTGGCTCAACGCCGCCCGTGAGAAATTTCACGGATTTTGAAATCAGAAGAAAATCGCACTCGCCAGTTTTGCGCCCCGGCGTTAATCTGCGCTCCATGCCGAAGGCGAAGACAAAGATGCCGCGCCCGTTTCGGGACGTGAGTGGGTCACGCCCCTATCGTTGGCAGAGGCAGACCGCAGGAAAGGAAAAAAATGAAAACAACCAAACTAACACTAATCGGATTAAGCCTCCTCGCTGTTTTTACTGGCCGGGGCTTTTGCCAAAACGCGCTGCAATTTACTGGCGTTGGCGCAACGTCGGAAAATGCCATTCAACTCCATTGGGCGAGCAATTCAAACGAGGTTTATGAGGTTGATTACGCCGATCAACTTGCCGGCAATCCTGACGGCAGCACGGCGTGGAAAAAACTTTATGGCGATTTTCCATCACAAGGCACAAATACTTTTTGGCTCGACACAGGCGATTACAATCGTTCGCCATATATTCTGCATCCAAAAGCCATGCCCATGCGGTTTTATCGAGTTGTAATGACTGGCGTGAACGATGGTTCAAACCCGACGATCACAATTACCTCTCTAACAAACGGTGCAACTGTTTCTGGCGATCTGACTGTTACCGTTTCCGTGAGCAGCGACCAGCCGATTGTTCGCTCGCGTCTTTTTGTGGATGGGGAAGAAATGCCTTCCAGCGATGACGGCACAAATTTTGTGATCAACACCTGTGAGTGGCCGAATGGAAATCACACCTTGTTTGCGGTGGCAAAAGCGCAATCTGGCTACGAGGGCTTTCCAAACAATCGTTCCGTGACCTACGGACGGTCAGCTTCTCCTTATGTAAATGTTACCTTTGACAATCTGATTACAAGGGTCGCTTTCAGCGAACCCTTTTTCGAGCCGGCGCTGGGGCAAACGCAGCAAGTCACCGCAGCGTTCGCCGCAAATTCTGATTGGGCGCTTCAAATTCAAGATGAGGACGGCAACACTGTTCGCAATGCGTCCGGCAGCGGAACTTCTCTGGCATTCGGTTGGGACGGGAAGGGTGATGGCGGCACAAATATACCGGATGGAGTTTATACCTACCTGATTTCGGCACAGACCAATGGGCAGGCATTTTCAATGATGAGCGGCGGCAACGGCTTTTCAATTTCTGCTTCCGCAGCCGAAGAAGTCACGGAGTTATGGGCGTTGTCGCCTGAAAGTTCAGGGCCGCCGCTTCCCCTCGCAATTTACCCGCCGGGTTTTGATACAAACGGCTTTGAAATTTTTGCAGCCTCGCAATCCGAAGTGCAGGCGCTGACCAAGACGGTGATGTCGCTAAATAAATCAGCGACATCCGCAAAACTTGAAGAGGCAAGTGCTGACGGTGGCGGAAGTGCAAACGCGATGGATGCAAACACTCCGTCAGGACAATCAACAACTGCTCCCGTCAGACCGCCGACAAAAAAGGTCAAAGGACAAAAAGGAAAATTTGGAATCGCTTATCTGCAATATCTGCCAGCCGGATTTACTGGTCATGGGCCGCCGACTGGATTGCCTTATCCATTGACGCAATTCATCGCCGTGGATGGTCATTCCGCGAATGGCAATGTGGAAGACGCGCAAGTGATCGTATTTAAGGATACGGCGGACGGCTTCATTAACAGAATGGAAAATGCGGGATGGAAGCGAGGTTTCGTCCATGCCAACGACGATTTCATACCGGCTGATTTGAAGAAAACGTCATTGGGCGGCAATGGTATTTTTAACACTGTCAACATCGGCATCACAATGACTCACGGTTCTTATGCCACGGCCACTACTGCTTCCGATCCAGTTTTGAACACCTATTGGTGGTTCGGAGCTAATAATTTTGTGAAACTGGCAGATTGCAGTTTTGGAAGTTCGGGAACTAACGGTCTTCGATGGATGGCGCTTCTCGGTTGCAGCATGCTTCGAGACGATAATTATCAGAGCATGTATAATCATTTGAAGCTTCCAATTAACAACAATCTGCATTTATTGCTCGGGTGTAACACCTTTGCGGGCGCAACCGCCGACATCGGAAAATTGTGGGCGAAGAAAATGACCAGAAGCCAGCTTCTTGGCGGGCCGAAGCCTATCTGGCAGTCATGGTATGAAGCTGGACGCGAGGCTTATGCAGGCGCAACAAATATAAACAATGGCCCGTGGGTTTTTCGAGCTGCCGGTTGGCCAAATTGTTTTGGTGATACTCTCAAAGAATACGAAGACCCGAATTCAGGAAATCCCGCCAATATCACCTATCAAGACCAGCAAGTCTGGCCATGAAACTCTTTTTTCTAACTTGGTCAGCAGTTCTCCTGTCGCTCTTTGTTGTGCGTGCGGGAGAACCGCTGCCAAAAGGCCAAGCCTTCCAGCCGGTTCATTTTGAAATCGTTTGGGCTGCGCCGACAAACAAACAGCCGACCGCCTTGTGGATTTACAAAAATGTTCCGCAGGAATTTTCTGCGCGGGCGATTTCAAATCTATTGGCTTTGGGTTCATTCACCATGCGCGATGCAAAAAAATTATCCGATGAAGATCGCTCAATAGACAAAAATGGATTGGCATTTGCGAGTGAAGATGAAAAGCGCTATCTAGGAATTTCTCCAGCGTTAGGCTTAATAAGTTATCAAGATCAAAAAGCCGACGACATGATGAAGCCGGTCAAAAATGTGCCATCGGATGCGAAAGTGGAAAAATTGGCCTTGAAGCTTTTGGACCAGCTTGGAATTCCACGTTCCGATTTTGCAACCAAATCCGAAAAGAGTGGTAATCTTCTTTCTTTCAAGAACAAAATGACTAGGGGTTATTTTGACCAAAAGAAGAAGAAGTTCGTTCGCGAAGTTGATGAGCGCGGCATTTTTTTAATCCGTAGAATTGATGGTGTGAATTTTGCCGGCATCGGAGTTGCCGGAGGGTTTCACGCCGACTTCGCCAGTTATGGGAAAGTCGCCCAACTGGAATTAGTTTGGCGAAATTTGCAGCCGTATCAACGATATGAAACCGCGTCGCCGGAACAAATCATGGCTTGGGTTAAAGAAGGCAAGGCGGTCATGCCATACCCGCTGATGAATCCCGATCTGAATCCGGGTGAAATCAGCAAACTTACCATCAATGATTTTTCGCCGCTTTACAAAGGTGCTTTGGCAGACGAACCGCAAGAATTTACTTTTCCATTTGCCAAACTCGACTGCGTCGCCAGTGTGGGAAAAACCAACGTCAACCTACAGCTTTATTGCCCAATTCTTTCCACAAATAGAATCAAGCCATGAAAGCCTTCGCACTACTCACGGCAATCGTTGCAACAGCTTTTTCTTCGCTTGCCGATTATTTGCGGCTCGCTCAATGCGCGCTGGAAACCCTGCCGCTCAAATGACATATCACCCTCGCCAATTAGTGAGACTTTTCAAATATCACTGGCACTGGACAGCTAAAATCAGGATTTAATCGTCACCAACCACACCCCACACCCCTCCTCATCACTCCAGACTTGAGCAACGAGGATGACCGGCTTTCGGTATGCCGGTCAACCGCGAAGCGGGACGGAAACGGCCAACCGGCGCGGGTCTGGAGCAACTAGTTTAGGTACCGGGGCCATACTCTCAAGTCTTCTGCTCCACTCGACCCAGTGAACGTAAATCATCCGTGAACCGATAATCAGCCGCACATTGGTCACAATGGAAACAGAATCCGGTTGTAGAGCCGCCTTTGTATGCGTCGAAGGCCACCCAACGCTGGGCGGCGCTAAGGCTCGGAATGCTGAAGGCACCGTGGCACACAGGGCAACGCAACGACCTCATCCGTCTGAGCTTGAACTGTCCGTAAAGCCAAAAGGCGATAACAACAGCAAAAAGAGCGCCGAGGATCACGGCTGAAAGTAACCATTGCTTTGTCATACGCTTATGCCGCCTGACGAACTCAGCCACGCCGGATAAAGGATGTCAACCGCGAATGCGGAA
>PMOA01000114.1:302-31836 GCA_003161635.1 Limisphaerales bacterium | reverse complement strand
TCGTGTTGCTCATGTGCCCCAACCTGGCCTGCCGATACGTTCACGGTGGCTACAATGAATGATGATGCCGAAAGCTTACGCCTTGCCCCCGAAGCTGACGTAGTCGTCCAAATCCAGCAGGTCAAAGAACGTCGCGATGTCCTCACGTTTAGGACCGTATTTCTTGTGGTTTGCGTTGAGATATTCCCGCGTTTCCGGATCAGTCGGAACGCGCTGTTCCACGTAGGCTGACCATTGGGCAATTTCCATTTCCGTGCGCTTGAACTTCGCGTTGGCAGTGATCCACGCCAAAATCTCCCCGTCACCCTTGCCAGTGGCGAGTTGCTTTTTCAGGGCGGCTGCCTTGATGCCAACGAAATTCAGGAACCGCTGATCCAACGGACAATCGAAGTGGTATTCCCCATTCTTGCCGCTGAGGGTTGCGCGGCCTTTGTCGAGGCAACGGGGAAGAATGACGAAGCCGCCAAGGCGCACACGTGGACTGCGAGGTGCCTGTTTGGTAAGATCAAATGTTTGAATAGTCATAATATTGTTTTTTGTGATGATACCTTGCCCAACGTTTCGCTGATTGGCAAGTTCAAACCTGTTACAATTTGGAATCAGCCCACAGGTTGCCACTTTCGAGGGGCGAACGGAAAACATGCTCTGGTGGGCGGAAGTGAGGGAGATTGCACTGCTCAAAGGGGCGGGAAAAGACACCTGGAAAAATCCGCGACCAGTCACTTGAACNNACCAGTCACTTGAACACGCTCCCTCCCTGCAGCGTTTGTCCTTCCCGCCAGCATCGCTGCGCCGGCTGGGGTTGGATTTGGGCAAACCTGCCGAGACTGTCTCAAAACTCCGGCAATTTTTGAATGAATTGCGGCGGTTGGAGTCTGAGAGGCATGGCACAACCCATCACCCCTGATTACGGTCAGCAATTTCTCTTTTCCCCCGCGCTGGAAGATTGGGCAAGCGCCGACCACCCGGCCCGTTTCCTGCGGGAGTTTGTGGACCAACTGGATTTGCCCGCGCTGGGGTTCGCCCTGCCCGCCGCCGTGGCAGGCCGCCCGCCCTACGCGCCGAGCCTGCTCTTGAAAATCTGGCTTTACGTCCCGCGACTTGGCTCTAAAACGCTGTGGGACATCGAGAACAGGGACACCCTCTGCTTGTTCGATTGGCTCCCTGCGATCACCCCGCGTGCAAATCCTTTAGCGCTGCCGAAACCCGCGCTTTGCCGATCGGACAAGTTTTATCGGTGGGCCACTGTGCCGCTGTTTCAGTCCGAAAATAAGCAATGTCCTAAATATGATAAGCAATGTCCTATTTATGTATAGGAACTGGTTGAATTTTGTTTTACAATCTGTGTTCAATGAATAAAATTTGCGAAAAGAGCCAGTAAATGTGTTTGCGGGGAATATACAGAACAGTTGGCATTCAACTGGAAATTAGTCGTTTTGGGCGAGAAGGGCTTTTAAACCGTGAACGTGTAAGTTGTTGCACTTCAAAAGGGTGCGAGACTTCTTGGAAAGGGTTACAAGGAAAATGCAAATGATGTTTGACAAAAATCGGACTGAGCCCTTTGTGCGTGACCGGAATGCAATGACGCTTGGTGGCATTACCGCTGCTTGATGGTCTCACAAGGTTCATGTGAAAACTTTTGTTTATTTGAAGTACCGAGCCTCAGCGGCTGAAGCGTTTTGCCTTGGGGATTGGAGTTTTGCGGCCAGTTCTTGACAAAATGGAGATGCTAAAATGCTTTCTCAAGAACATCTTGCATTGCGGTTGGTGCGCCTCAAGCCATCTGAGAAGTGGACCCCTGGAGCGAACGGACTTTCGTTCGTGTTTCCGAAGGAAGGTGGTGGGAAATACGTTTCAAAAGCGGTTACCCAACGCTTTGTGCCTGGAGACGTTCTGGTTCTCAACGGGACACCGGAAGCCGAAGGCGGCCTTTGTGCCGATGAGGGAGGTGAGATGGTTTTCTGGTTCTTTGCCGCCAACTTTGAACATCTATTCCCCCTGTTTGCCAGTAATGAAATCTGTATGCTGCAAAACGTGACCGAAGGTTTCAAAGGAACCAAGTTGTATGGAGCCTCCAGCCCTCTGGCCGGGGAGTGCCACAGGCTGCTTGCAGAAGTTCCGCCCGAGCTCAACCTCGATCAACGCAGTCAGTTGCTGCGGGTGGTCGCGGCCATCTTAAGCGTGGAATTTAAGACCGCCCAATCCTATCGGGTCGGGTTCGTTCGTGCCGAGGTACACATGATCCAGGTCTTTGAAAAGTTGTCGGCCAATGAACTCTTGAGTTTATCGGTCGGGGAACTGGCGGCCAGGTTCGGCTGCAGCAAGCGCCATCTCAACCGTCTATTTCATCAGCACTTTGGCTTTTCCGTAGCCGCCATGAAAATGGAGATGCGCCTGTTAAAAGCCGCGTCCTTGCTGCGGGATCCTGACACCAAGGTCATAAACGTGCCCGAACAATGCGGATTCAACCATCTGGGACTCTTCAACACTTGCTTCAAGAGACGGTTTGGCGCCAGTCCGGGGCAGTGGCGGAAGATCTCCGCCCAGGCCGAGGGCCAGTCCGTTCGTCCGGTTAATGACAGCTTGGTCTGTCCTTTGCAATCGAAAGGCTTGTGCCCGTGGGCCGGCACCTTCGATAACTGTCAACCGGCAGAAAACGGGGCGTCTGAAACTCAGAAGGCCGGCTCAGCAAGACTTGTAATTAGCGTGCAGATTCCGCATAAGAGCGTTGGGCACAAACCGGCGGCCAGCCAGCGAAAGATTGCCGGAATCGCCGGCCGGCAAAACTTATTCCGACCCGGTTCTTCCGACCCGGTTCTTTAATCACAAAGAAATCATGTTCTTCATGACATTATCAGCGCCCAGGGTCGAAACGGCCCGCTGCGGCAGCCCGGATGGAAACTCCATTTCTATTCCTATTGATGGCGGGCTGATCCCGCGGGTCGGAGTTCAGACGGCGCTCTGGTCCGAAGCCGCCACCTGAACCAGGCCCTATGTCATCGTCCACTTTGTTCAACCAGCCTCGAGCCAACCGGAGATTGTTTGCCCCCGCTGTGCGTTGTCCGGGCGGTCTGCCGCGTTATGCCTGGTTGACCCCCTGGCTGGCGGCTTTGATGCTTCTGGCCGCCCGGCCGGCTACGGCGCAGGAAGCCTTGCGATCCTCATTGGCTGGCGATGCGGCGGCAGAGGCCCGGAACCTCCAGCTTCAATCCCAGCCCTACACCGTCAAGTCGGGTGACTTCAGGCTGCTGGTCACACCCTCACTGGAATTGGATTGGAACGACAATATAGGCCTTTCCAGGGACAACACCGAAGCTGATTTCATTCTGCGGCCTTTGGTTGCGCTGAACGCGAGTTATCCCATCGGCGCGTACAATCAGTTGAACCTTTCGGTCGCTGTTGGCTACGACGAGTATCTCGAGCATGCTGCATACAGCCAGTGGCGTTTGAACTCGGGGTCGGAGCTTTCGTTTGACGTTTATATAAAGGATTTCTGGATCAATTTTCACGACCGGTTCCAATATTCTCAAGACCCCTCGCAGGAAGCGGCGGTGGCGGGGACCGGGAGCGGGAGCTACGGAACTTTTAAGAACACGGCGGGGCTTTCCGGCACGTGGGACCTGGAGGACGTCACGTTGACCCTCGGCTATGACCACCAAAACACCAGGTCCCTGTCCAGTCAGTTTAACCAGATGAACAATTCGTCGGAAATGGTCGTTGCGCGGGCGGGATTGCTGGTGCACCCCCGGGTGACAGTCGGCGTGGAGGGTACGGCCTCGTTCACGACCTACGACCAGGCGGTGCTGAACGACAATCAGCAATATAGCGCGGGGATTTATGGAGACTGGCGGCCGGGGTCTTATTTCAGCGTCCAACCTCGTGTGGGTTATACGATTTTTGAATCCGGCCAGACAAGCGCTTCCGTTAAAGGCGGGAACCTGGCCTCATGGTATGCCAATTTGACCCTGGCGCATCAAGTCACCGACTTTCTGAGCTATTCGTTGAGCGCCGGGCACGAAATCAGACCGGGCATACAATCCGATGCCATTGAAGACTCGTACATTCGCCCGAGTGTTGATTGGAAAGTGATTAAGGATGTGACCCTGCAAACCTCGCTCTCTTACGAACATGGCGCCGAAGGCGGTGGACAACAGGCCAGCCTGCTTGAAAAAAATTACGACCAGTACGGAGGCGGATTGAATTTATCTTATTCCCCCATGAAAAAAGTCAGGATCAGCCTGAATTACCGATTGACCCTGAGGTCTTCCAATGTAGCATCGCGAGAATACACGCAGAACCTGGTTGGCCTGCAGATTACGTACACCCCCCAAACATCCCAATGAAGATTGCCTGCCCGGACAATTTTAGAAAGGTATTCAATGCCAGGAATTGCGGGCGGCGCCCGTCGCTGTCCGGTTTGATGATTTTTTTCGTCGTTCTGGGCACATTCACTTTGTTCGGCGGCGATCCGATTTTTACGGACGTACCCGCCGCCTCACCGGCGACGAACGCGCCGCAGGGAAGCCCGGCCACCTTGTTGCCGGCTTCCACGAATGTTTCTCCAGCGGGCATTACCAACAGCATGGATGCCCTTGACGACAAACACACGCTGGCCATCGGAGACGTCCTGAGTTTCCGGATCGTGGAGGACGAAGAAGAACCCAGGCCACTTGTCGTCACCGATTCGGGGGACTTGGAAGTTCCCTACCTTGGGCGATTCCCCGCCGAGAACCGGACCTGCAAGCAGTTGGCCCGCGAACTCAAAGCTGCCCTGGAAAAGGAGTATTATTACCAGGCCACCGTGATCATCGCCGTTAACTCAATGGCCAGGAGCCGCGGCAAGGTGTATCTGGTCGGCCCGGTTCGGATGCCGGGACCGCAGGAACTTCCGAGCGACGAAGTCCTTACGCTGAGCAAGGCCATCCTCCGCGCCGGGGGCTTCACTGACTTCGCCGACAAGCATAATGTCAAAATCACGCGCCAGGAGAGCACTGGCAAAAGCGACAAGGTGACATTGGTCGTGGATGTGGGCCAGATTTTTGACAAGGGTAAAACCGAGAAAGACGTGGCCCTGAAGTCCGGCGACCTCATTTACATTCCGGAGCGGATGATTCGCTTCTAGCCCCGCAAGCCACCGATGCCAACGAACAAACAAAAGACCGGCCGCTCGTGAACACACCCACACCACCACCGCCGGAACTGGGCTACGACCTGATTGACACTCCGGAAGACTATTCAGCTCCGGCTTCGCCATTCCGCATCCAGAAGTTTATTGCTTTCCTGCGGAAATACTGGTGGGTGCCGGTTCTGACGCTGACGCTTGCCTTGGGCGCAGCCACAGGCTACTTCCTGTTGGCGCCTCCGACCTTTGTTTCCAGTGCGGCCATGTGGGAAACTGAAAAAATGCGCCTGCCCGAGGGCGCTCTTTTCACGGAGGACCCGCAGAATTATCTGGGCACGCAGACCGAGTTGCTTCGAAGCGGCAGGATGCGGCAGTTGACGCTGGCACGCCTGCAAGCAGCGGGTACCAATACCGTCCCACTGGGCAAGGATGGCAAACCCCTTGGCGTAAAACTGAAGGTAACGCAGGCGCCCAAGAGTTCAGTGTTTGTGGTTGAAGCCAGCAGTTCCAATCCAGCTTACACCCAAGCCTACCTCGACAGCTTGATGAACGAGTATCTGGAGTACAAAAAGAATATTCGAAAGGTGGTTTCCGGTGACACCCTCGCCTCCATTTCCGAGCAGGTTCTGCGCCTGGAACGGGATCTGAAAGCCGATCAGGACGCCCTCACGACGTTTGAGCAATCCAACAACCTGGCCATCTTGCAGGAAGAAGGCACCATTGCGGGGGGCTATCTGGCCAGACTGAAAACTCAACTCTCGGACTACAAGCTGGAATCTCAGCTGCTCGAGGCCACCGCACTCGAACAGGACCTGAACGGGGCCGGGACAACGAATTTCGCCGGGTCTCTGGTTGATTCTCTACGCGCGCAAAATTCTGCTCCGTCGGCGGCCACGGTCGAGCGCCAGTCGGCCTTTCAACAGGTTGAACTGCTGAAGATCGAGCGCGCGAAACTCAGCAAATACCTGCGGCCCAAACATCCTAAAATCGTCAAGCTCGATGCGGACATCGAACGGGGCCAAAAACTGCTCGAACTATACCACAACCAGAACCGCGGACAACTCGTCACGACCCGGCAGGCCCTCAAAATGAGGGCCGACAGCGTGCAGGCCTCCATCAAGGAATGGGAAGTCAAGGTGGTTGATGCCAATGCCCGCATCGCCGAGGCGGAGCATCTCAGGCTGAACGTCAGTCGCACCCAGGGCCTTTACGACCGGCTGGTAGGTCTGCTGCAGAATGTGGACATCAGCCGGAACATAGATCAGGAAACCCTCGCCATCCTGGAGTCCGCCTCCCCGGCTGCGCGCACCTACAAACAGGAACTTGCCGCGTTGGCCCTGGCAATTCTTGGCGGCCTCGCTTTGGGGGCCGGGATCATCGCGTTGATCACCATTCGCGATGACCGCTTCACCTCCGTTATCGAAGTGAACGCCACACTGGGAGATGCCGTGGTTGGCTTGCTGCCGGAAGTGACGCAGAAGGGCGAAGTCACCATGTCTCTGCTGGAACTTAACGACCCGCGGTACATGTATGCTGAGTCGTATCGCAGCCTTCGCTCGGCGCTGCTCTTTCTGCCCGTACAGGGCGAGCGGCCCAAGGTCCTGCTCATCACCAGCGCCGTCCCGAACGAAGGAAAGTCCACCATTGCTGCGAACCTGGCCCGGACCCTGGCCCTGGGAGGCTCACGCGTGCTGCTGGTGGATGCCGATCTCCGAAAGGGCCATCTCCATAAAATGCTGGGCCTGCAGTGCGAACCGGGCCTGGTCGAATTGCTGCGCCAACCGGACAACCTGGACAGCGTCATCCAGAGAGACTCCCTGCAGAACTTTGCCTTCCTCTCCCGGGGAAAAGCCCTGGGCCACTCCAGCGACTTGTTCCTGGGCCACGCATTCGATCAGGTCCTCGCCCGTATGCGCCGGCAATTCGATTATGTGCTCATAGACAGCAGCCCCGTTTTTGCAACCGATGACGCCACCACCCTGGCGCCGAAGGCGGATGGCACCCTTTTTGTGGTGCGCGGCAATTTTTCGAGTTCGCGGCAGGTCCGCGAAGCCCTCGAACTGCTTCGCCAGCGGCAGGCAAAAGTACTGGGCCTGATTTTCAACCGGGCGGACGCCTCGGCGCACTCGTATTACTATTACAAATATGCGGACTACCATGGAGCAGAGGAAAAAGCTGAAAGCTGAAAGCAGAAAGCAGAAATAGGGAAAGCTGAAAGCTGCCCGGTGAAGTAGCCCGGTGAAGTAAGGGAAGACTTCACGGGCCGGGGCAGACTTCACGGGCCGGGGAAATCACAAATTAAAATTGAAATTGGGAAAGCTGGAAACCAAAGCAGAAAGCAGAAATTGGGAAAGCAGAAATGAATCACGGGCGGTTAACAGAAGAATTCAGGGATCGGACGAAGGCTTTTGGATGAGGGGCGGATAGAAAGCTGAAATTGCGAAAGCTGAAACTAGTTTCTGCTTTCGGCTTTCGTCATTTCTGCTTATGCAAGCGGGGAAAAGTTGAAAGCGGGGAATGGTTTCTGTTTTCCCGATTTCTGCGCGGTGTGTGCCAGCAAAACAAATACGCAATCAGTAGATCGCGGGCCGGGCAAAAAGCGGCCTGCGAATTGACCGGCACGAAGTGTGCCCCAGGGAAAAAGCAGAAAATAGAAATTGGGAAAGCAGAAATGAATCAGTTAAAAAATTGAAAGTTGAAATCCAGAAAGCTGAAATAAATTTCTGCTCTCTGCTTTCCAAATTTAAGCATTTAACATGAACGGAAGATTGAGCGAGGAGTTTCGTGGACGCACCAAAATATTTGCGGCCGGTGTCATTCGGTTGTATGTCAAACTACCAAAGGCACGCGAAGAGGTCAAAGTTCTCGGCAAGCAACTGTTGCGTTCTGGAACTTCCGTTGCCGCCCACACCCGTGAGGCATCGCGGGCACGGTCGAATGAAGAATTTGTTTCGAAACTTGGTGGCGCGCTGCAAGAGACTGATGAATCTCAAATGTGGCTGGAGTTGCTGCGCGAGGAATGCGGGATTGCCCCAACGGACACTCTGCCCATGGAAAAAGAAGCCGATGAACTCATGGCGATAATGACCACGATGATCAACAAAACCAAAGGCAAAAGCTGAAAACCAAAGGTAAAAACAGAAATTGAGAAAACAGAAAATAGAAATTAATTTCAGCTTTTTAAAAGCTCTCGGTTGACAGCATTTGCCAATAGTTTACTATTACGGCATGGGTTACACGCGCACTGATTACTACGAAACGATCATCCAGCGGCAAATTCGCGCCGGACGCGCCTCGAACAAAAGCGAGGTCATTCACCAGGCGCTGGCGTTGCTGGATGCCGTCACCCGGGGCCAAGGTCCCGAAGGCGCGAGCTTCCGCAACGCGAATGAATTGGAGGCTTTGCTGTTACAAGCCCGGCCCGCCACGGCCATGACTGCCGAACGCAAGGCGCGTATCTACGGAAATTTGAAGCGATGAATTGGCAGGCGTCACCGGAGACGGATGAGGACTTGATCGCCGCACGGGATTTCATCGCTGCCGATAACGAGCAGTTCGCGCTGGATTTTCTGGATGCCGCTTTTGAGTCTTTCGACCGGCTGGCGCAATTTCCGGAGATGGGACCGCCAGCTCGCTTCAAGCATCGTTCTTTGAAAGGCGTCCGTTTCTTCGTTGTGCCATCGCCCTTCAACCGCTGGCTGATTTTCTACAAACCCGCCGGCAAAGGCGTGGAAATCAAGCGAGTCCTCTACGGCAATGTCAACTGGCGGCAGGAGTCGGAGCGTTTTTTTAGGATGGAAGCCGGAGGGTAAAAGCTGAAAATAGAAATATGGAAAGTTGAATAAATTTCTGCTTTCTATTTTCAAAATTTGTGTTTTCTTTGGTAATTTCTACTTTTGTCTTGATGTGAATTTCTGCTTTCTGCTTTCCAAATTTCTGTTTTTTTGGTGATATCAGCTTTTTAGACAAATGATCTCCAACCCCATGCCTGCCAACTCGTCATTCGAAAGTCCCGTAGTCCGGTGGTCCTCGAGCGCCATCTGGCGTCTCGGATTGCCTCTCATCCTCTTCGGCATCCTCTGGGCCGATCTCGTTCGGCAACTCAGCTACGAATGGGCGGCGAGGGAACAGTATGCCTACGGCTGGTTTGTTCCGTTCTTTGCAGCGGCGCTGCTTTGGCGACGATGGCTCGATCGTCCCGCTCCCAGTCAGCCTTCAGTCTTCAGCCTTCGGCTTTCACCTTTCAACTTTCTGCTTTCTGCTTTCTGCTTTCTGCTTTGCCTTCTGTTGCTGCCGATGCGTGTCATCTATGAGATCAATCCGGATTGGCCTCTGCTGAGCTGGCTATACACACTCGTCGTGGTTGGGGCCACTTTATACGCCTTCTGGCTCGCCGGGGGCTTGTCATGGACAAGGCACTTTGCATTTCCCGTCGTTTTCATTCTCGTGGCGGTTGTCTGGCCCTGGCGCATCGAAAAGGCCTTGACGCAGGGTTTGATGCAGGTGGTGGCGGGTGTGACTGTAGAACTGCTGGGTTGGTTCAATATACCGGCATTCCAGCACGGCAACCTGATCGAATTGAGCACCGGCGTCGTAGGTATAGATGAAGCCTGCAGCGGGATACGCTCATTTCAATCCACCTTGATGGCCGGGCTCCTGATGGGCGAACTTTACCGGTTACGGGTGTGGGCGCGCGCGGGGTTGGTGGGCTGTGGCCTTCTGCTCGCCTTTTGTTTCAACGTCGTGCGCACGCTGCTGTTGAGCTGGCAGGCGAGCCAACACGGGCTTGCTATTATTGACAAATGGCACGACCCCGCCGGCATGACGATCGCCGTGGCGTGTTTCTTCTGTTTGTGGTTTGCCGCTGTTCTCCTCAAATCCCGCTGGTCGGTGGTCAGTGGTCCGGTAGTCCCCGTCCCTCCGCTTTCACCCCGTGAGATGACGTCCTCGACTATCTCACCGGGGCCGCTTTCACCCCGTAAGATGACGTCCTCGCCTATCTCACCGGGGCCGCTTCCCAGCCTTCAGCCTTGCCGCACTTTCCTCCTCGCCGTCGGCTGCTGGGCCATCCTCTGCCTCGTCGCCACCGAAGTCTGGTATCACTCGCACGACATCAAGGAGACAGGCGTTTTCCGCTGGTCGGTCACGCTGCCGGAAACCAATCCGACCTTCCAAAAGATCGAGTTGGCACCCAGCACGGTGAAGTTGTTGGCGTACGATTATGGCACAACCGGGAGATGGCTGGAAGAGGGTGGGGTTGAATGGAATCTTTCTTTCTTCCGCTGGCGCCCGCGTTCCGTTGAGTCCGTGATTCATGCGCGGCTCCATCGCCCGGAGGTCTGCCTGCCCGCCTCGGGTTACAAGCAGTTGGCCGAATCCGAGCTGGTCTTCTTTGATGCCGGGCAGTTGAAACTGCCCTTCCGCAAATACACTTATTCGTCGGAAGGGCAGATTCTGTACGTTTTTTTCTGCCAATGGGAGGACAGCTCCGAAAAGCAAGCTGGCTTAAAGGCTTCCAAACAAGCCGGGCGATTGCAGTCGGTGCTTACCGGACGCCGGTTGTTGGGCCAACAGACCCTCGAGATTATCCTCACCGGATGTGACAGCCTTGAGAAGGCGGACGCAGAGATCCGCCGCCGGCTGCCGGAGTTGATCAAGACAGAATCTCGTGATCAATCATTAGGAACGAGCTCGTCGGCCATTTCCAGGCCCGGGCGCGGCACCTTTTAGGAGCGAATTCTATGCGGCAGATTCTTCCTGCGAAATTCAGTATGGCATGCCAGATAAGCCGGTTTACCCCTCCCCTTATTGCACAGAGTATCCGGGCGTTTCTTTATCCGCGAAGCCGTGCTTACAGCGACAACTTCGAGCATTTATGCAAAGCGATCACTGGATCTAAGTTTCTGGCATCAACGAGCGACTTTCACGGATATCCATTCGCTGTCCATGGCTACCACCAGTGGCGGCATTGGGCTATTGCCAATGCGGTATGCAAACGGGGTGATACTATCCTGGAGGTCGGAGCCAACATTGGAACCGAGACCGTGGGTTTTCGGGATATCGTCGGCGAATGTGGGCGTGTGGTCGCAATCGAGCCTCTTCCGTCAAATTGTGAGCGTTTATCGAAGCTGGTCGTTCTGAATGGCTGGAAAAATGTGTCGGTGTTTGAAATGGCCCTGGGAGACACGAATGGACAAACTTTTTTTACCACGCCCCAAGACACGCATATGTCCGGAGTTGGTTTTATTGATCCGACAGCCACTGCAACCCATCCAGGCAGAATTCCGGTGGTGTGCCATACGCTGGATGATCTTGAGCCCGAGGTGGGCGCCGCCACGGCCGTTTTTATGGATTGTGAAGGGGCTGAGGCGCGGATTCTTAGAGCCGGACGACGGTATATCAGGATTCACAAACCAGCTATCGTGCTGGAAGCTGCTCCGAACCATTTGCGGCGCGCGGGAAGCAGCCTCGACGAAATGTTTCTTCTCTTATCCGAAGCCGGCTATGAAGTGTTTAGGATAGGTCGTTTTTGGCTTAAGCGGGTGGAGAAGCCTCGCACCGAGCGCAACTGCAACTGGCTGTGCATTCACCGCGACCACGCCTGTTTGTGGCGCAAGTGCGCCCGACAACTGCTTTGGTGCGGTCTCTTTCCACCTGCAACGCGAATGAATCCTCTTTCGCGCCTCGCTCGATGAGCAAGCGATGTTACTTCATCGGTGCTCCTGGAGGTGCGGGGGCAGTTACAGGGCACTTCAAAGCATTGGGGGAAGAATTGGCCAGACGAGGAAACGAGGTAAAGCTGCTCTTCCCTCGCGGGGCCGGAGCCGTCGCGGGAAGCGATGGTGATAATCCCGAGTTTCTCTCGTGGCCATCTCCGCGCCCGACCAGACTCGCCGATGCGTTATTCCTGGCCAGGCTAATTCGCCGCCATCATCCGGACTGTCTGTTTGCGAATTTCGCGGCGGTCAATTGGATGATCCTCATCGGTTGGCTTTCTCGCGTTCCTTGTCGCATTGTATTCTACCACACACTGAGTTCGGCGATCGACAAAAATACCCAGACTAGCCAAGCCTTTCGAGTCAGGATGCTAAGGTTCAGGAAGAGACAAGTTTTCAAACTCGCAACCCATGTGGTCGCAAATTCAAAGGCGGCTCAACAGGATGCGCAGGGCAGCTATGGCCTGCGGCAAGGCAAGTGCAGCGCGCAGCCTCTTGGTCTCGCTGACCCTGCCAAGTGGCTTCCTCTGGCGTTAGCTTCAGAGCGGGAGGACATGGTGGTCTGCGCCGGTGGCTTCGACCGGAACAAGGGCCAGGACGTGCTCATCGAAGCCCTGGCCCTCTGTGGCGAAAAACTCGGGACTGCGAAGATCGAATTTCTCGGCGCCGGCCCCCTGCTCGACTCCGTCCGGACCCGGGCTGGGCAGTTCGGCCTCCTCGACCGTTGCCTCTTTCGCGGCGCGGTTTCTCACGCCGAGGTGCTCCGGCACATGTCGCGCGCAAAAGCCGTCGTCGTTCCCAGCCGCAGCGAGGCGTTCGGATTTGTCAATGTTGAATCGTTGGCAGTGGGAACCCCGGTCATCGCGTCAAGAGTCGGCGGCATACCCGAAGTCGTTCGCGACGGTGTGGACGGGTATCTGGTGCCGCCAGACGACCCCGAAACCTTGGCGGGAACACTTGTCAAACTTCTCGGGAATCCGGCGCTTCGGGAACTGCTTGGCCGAAATGGCCGTCAGCGGTTCTTGGAATCCTACGAACTCTCGAAAGTGGTCATTGGCCAAACCGATTGGCTGGAAAGTCTCAGCATAAACTGAAGTGTCGAAGTGCTGGCAACAGGCGCGCGTCGTTTCCTCTCTTTGAGAAGGCGCGGCGGAAAAGCAAACCGGCTTCGGCCAGACGAAATATGGCGACCGGCTACGTTCAGCCCTCGCCGGGCGGAGAGGTTTGGGCCAGCAGACGTTGGAAATCATCGTGAGCGGCTATCCGAGTTTTGAGGCGGCAGAGCAAGCGGTGCAAGAGCGCCTGCCGGCTTGATCGAAGTGGAAAACCACACGACCGGGCTAACCGCAAGCGGCGGCGGCCGATGAAGATGAAAAGCCCTCCCACAGCAGGACCAAAAGGTTCTCGCACCCGCAACTACGCGAAGGGACTTGTGACAGGTTATGCTGCCACGCTGGCCACAATCCTGGTCGGTCTTTGGCTCATCCCGTTTACGCTGCGGTTTCTCGATCGCGAGGAGTTCGCCGTGTTCACCCTGGCGAGTGATCTGCTCATGTGGCTTGGTTTGCTCGATCTCGGCATCACCGCCGGGCTGAATGTGCAGGCGGCTCAACTCTCCGGCAGGCCAGACAGAGAACGGTTGAATCGTCTGGCCAGCACTGCGTTCTTCACCCAAAACCTGATCGTCCTGGTGGTGCTGGTTGTTGGAGTAGCAATGGCCGTTGGCTTCCCCCATTTCTTCCCGATCCGTCAGGATCTGCAACGCACCACGTCAGTCTTTGTGGCTATGCTAGTGGCCGCGTCTGCAATCGGATTCAGTACCAAGACCTTCTCGGCATTGCTCGTCGCCAACCAACAGATCCATGTTGACAACCTCCTCAGGCTCGCGCTCCTCGCCATCCGGACGTTCTTGACGGTTGTGCTGCTGAAGAAAGGTTGGGGGCTCTATTCCTTGGCCGCCGCCAACCTTGCTGCGACCCTCATCACATCCATGATGGCCGTCTGGCGAACCTACCGGCTTTTGCCCGGGCTTCAAATCCGCTGGGTTCTTTCTTCCTGGGATGTGCTCAAGAGCCTGGGCAGCCTCGGTATCTGGTTCAGTCTCGGTGGCCTCGCCGGCATTGTGATTACCTCACTCGACCGGGTTGTCGCTGCCAAACTCATTTCGGTCGAAACGGTGACGACCCTGTCATTGACCGGCCGGGTGTACGCTCTGTTTGCAGGCTTGCTCGATCAGATCACGAACACCGCGCGGCCCATGCTCGGCCAGATGCTGGGCCAACAGAAGATTGCGGAAGCACATCGGGTCTATCGTCACCTGTTTAGACTTTCGACCGGCTTTGCTGTGATTGCAGCCTTTAGCCTCTGGGCCGGCAACGAACCCTTCGTAATCCGGTGGGTGGGCGCGCAAAACTTCGGCGGCTCCATGTTGAGCGTGGCTCTGGCCCTCAACCTCATCGTCAACAGTTGGGTTTTGCCGAACCGCGCCGTGCTCTCCTCGGCGCTGGTGGCTCGACCCCAAACGCTGAGCCGGATTGTCGAAGCCGTCATCAATCTCGGCCTCTCGGTTCTGCTGGGCCATTACATCGGTTTGATCGGAATTATTCTCGGAACGGCGATTGCGGGCATACTTACTTCAACCTGGTATTTGCCACTGCTGACAGCGCGCCTGTTCGGCCGTTCCGGGTTCAAATTCATGAGGGAAGACGCCTTGCCAATTCTAGCCGTTGGAGCGTGTATTCTACCTGTTGCCTGGTTGATGCAGCTTGCCGGGAAGCATATTGGGGGCTTTCTCGGAGCTGGTGTGGCATCTGGCCTGACCGGGTTGGCCGGCTTTGGGCTGGTGTGGTGGATTGCCCTTGACCGGAGATTCCGTGACTCGGTGAAAGCTGCCGTTATAGCGGCTGCGCATCGCTATTGGGGATCCAACTCACGGCTATGGTCGCGATCCGAAATCACCTAACCGACGACCAGTCCTTTTGACCAATGAGAGCTGAGGGAACGCGTCAGAAATCGCAGTCATGATCAAAACCAAGAAAGATTTAATGTTTTATCTGGCTGCTGACAAGTTTTCATTGGGTAAGAAGCATGCGAGACCGAGCAGGTTCATTGGTGATGAGATATGGCGCTTCCAAATTGCACTCAGAATGCTTGAGTACTACATAAACTCGCCCAGTAACACGCTAAAGCGACTGTTTCTCAAGTATTACCACATAAAAAAGCATCGGCTTGGCATTAAGCTCGGCTTTTATATCCCGCCTAATGTCTTTGGACCTGGGCTTCGTATAAATCACTTCGGTAATATTGTTGTAAATCCCGGCGCTAGAATTGGCATGTGGTGCGATATTCATCAAGGTGTCAATATCGGCAACAATCCCGGCCCCGACGGAAGCGTGTTGGTTCCTACCATCGGGGATAACGTATGGGTTGGTCCGGGAGCCAAGGTGTTTGGCAGGATTACTGTTGGCTCCGGCGTCGCCATAGGTGCAAACTCCGTGGTTAACAAAGACTTTGGTCGCAACATCACCGTAGCGGGGATTCCTGCAAAGATAATAAATCACCGGGGAACCGAATCAATGAATGTGGCGGCTAGTATAAACAGGACCAGAGCCTTTGTTGAACAACATCCTGAATATGCAGAGTACTTCCATGGTCTTGAAGTGACGTCAAGCTCTGCTTCAGGCGTGAAGTGATTGTCGGAAAACCGGTTCGTAAAAGCCTGTTTAAAAACTCCAAACTCGGTCGTAGCAGCCGACGTAAGGAGGCTCAAATCTTTCTGTTCTTGTGCGCCTCTACGGGCAAAGTAAGAGCCTCCTTACGTCGGCTGCTACTTTTCAAAAAGACTTTAAGGAAATATTTGATGGAGTTGGACAGACTATCCGCGATAGTCTCGATTGGAAGCACATTAGCCAGAGCAACCCCGACTAGCACCGACCTATGCCAGAAAATCAGTTCCAGTCCGCAATCAGAAGACTGGGGTTCGCGCCTGGCACGGAAGCGGCCTGGGATAGCCTGGCCAGAACACCACCCCAATTGGTTTTCATAGCACCCGCACACGATACGGTCCCAAGCCCCGCCGGTAACGCAATATACGTGTTGGTAGAGCAACTGTGCGCAAGATTACCCTATTCCTGTGCGATACTGGCGCGCTGGCCCATTACTGGTCAACCGGCTGCTTGTGAGTCGAGCCGAAGAATCTTGTATTACCGTCGTGCTATGCAACCAACTTTTCTCGAGCGGCATCTTCCATTCAGGTTGAAGATGTTCGTCTGGGGACATGAGCTTTTGCACCAAATCAAATACGCGAAGGCAGCCGGGGAGGTGGCGCGTCACTTGGGAGCCAAAGTGGTAGTGGTCGAAGACACTCCGGCATTTTGTCCCCCAGTCCGCTCCTCGGTTGGGCAAAGAGCCAAGGTCCTGCTTCACCAACACATTGACAAACCTCGTGTGCTTTACACCCCCACTTGGCGTAGAATGGTCCGGACCGTGGATGGGATAGTATTCGTTGCCGAACAAACGCGTAGAATCACCGAACAGTTGCATGGCGAATTGCGTGTTCCGTCGTTTGTAGTCTATTCCGGGGTGGATCTCGATCATTATCAATCCTCAAAATGGGTTGCTGAAGCTAGCCAGATACGCACTAAGCTGGGTATCAAACCTGGTTCAAAAGTATTACTATTTGTGGGTCGGCTTGTTCCTGGGAAGGGGGTTGCTGAAGCAGCCGAGGCTTTCAACCTCGCGCATTTACCCGGGAGTCACATGATCATTGTTGGCAGCTTTGACGTGATCATCTGTCGAAACGAGCGGTATTTGAATAGATTAAAATTGGCTGAGAGCGACTCATCCGGGCGCATTCACATTGTTGGAGTTATCCCACAAGACAAGTTACCTGCATATTATGAAGCCTCAGATGTTGTGATACTGCCATCGGTCGGTGGGGAAGGTTTACCGAAAATCATCTTTGAGGCTTTAGCCATGGGCCGTCCAGTGATCGCGAGCGATAGAGGCGGGATTTGGGAACTCTTGGATGCGAAAAGAAACGCGTGGTTGCTTCGCGACCCTGGGAATCCTGCTGCCATCGCGGACACGCTTAAAGTTGCATTCAGCAGTCCGGAAAGGCTGAAGCGAATGAAAGAGGATATCCTTGCCGTAGATCGCCCGCGAATGTCCGAGGAGAAGATGATTGCGGCATTCGCGAAAACCATTGCTACATTTTTGGGCGAATAAAGCCGTTATACCGCAAAGCTGGATCATGTACAGCGCTCTTGTGTTATTCCCGCTTGGTTCCGAGGTTCGCCAGTTCGGGCACTCCGGGGTTTTGACGAAGCTCTTGAACGATGGTTGGAATGTCACCGTTGCTGCAAAAGTGGTTGATGATGACCTAAGAAACCAACTCGACTCTCGGGTGCGGCTCGTGCCTTTAGCCAGGGCCCAATTGCCTTTCATGTATTTTAGAATCGCGGGTGTGCTCGACAAGGCGCATGCGCGAAAAGAAAGAAGACTTGGTAAAACTGGCTGGCAGTACAAGAAATCGGTCGCGAAAAACTGGAAAGAACAGCTAATCTTCAGTGTTGAAGATCTGGCTGCGGTGTTTGTAGCGGTGAACTCAGCGGCGTTCCGCCTCGGCGGAGACTACGAGATGAAACTTTTGTCAAAATCGCTGACACCCGAGTGGGCGCGTCTGATCTCCGATGTATGCCCGGACGTGATCCTGCTAAACGTGTCTAAGGCACCGGGGCTGCTTCCTACTCTCTGTGCCGCGCGGCGGAAGGGCATTGCGTCAGTGTTGCTTTACCACACGTGGAAAGATGTTGCTGTGGCAGGCAGACTTAGTCCTGTGTTTAGCCATTTGGGTGTCTGGAGTGAAGCGATGCGTGCCGAATTGCTGCGGCAAAATGCGTGGCTCCGTCCTGAGACTGTAACTGTCGTCGGTTGCACCCACTTCGATTGTGTCGGCCGTGATGACCTATTGATCCCAGAGCCGGAATTTCGAGAGCGGATAGGGGTAAATCGAGAATCGCCTCTCCTGTTATACGTGGCTTCCGCTCCCTGGCTGGTTCCTGAGGAAGAAAGGTATATCCGACTCCTGACCCGCGCGATTCTGGAAGGCAGATTACCAAAAGAGACTCAAGTGGTAGTGCGAACTAATCCGATGGATAACACGGGCTCGTTGCCGGAGGCTTTACGCGTTGATGTACCGCAGGTTATTGTCGCCAGGCCAAACTGGCGATGGGATCCGAAAATCAACTGGTGTTTTCAGCGCAAGGATGATTTGCTACTTTACAACAGCTTGTTGAAATATGCATCGGTGTGTGTTGGCGTTCCTTCCACCGCCACCGTTGAATGTGCCATCGCAGACTTGCCTACAGTTAACATCGGTTTTGATCTGCCTGGACCGGCGCCCTCGACCGGTTCCCTTCGCGCGTTTTGGGATGCGGATTTTTACCAGGAAGTGCGAACCACGGGCGCGGCTCTTCTGGCGAACAATCCCGAAGAAATGGTGAACCAGATAGCACTCACAATGCGAAATCGCGCCATTGGCCGCGAAAACCGGCGGGCGCTTGTCTCAGCTCAACTCGGTGTGCCGCCCCACCACGCAGCGTCTTCAGCAGTTGATCTGCTTAGGCAACTGGCTGCTGAGTCAGTCGCACGCTTGACGAGATAGGAGGTTGTTTGAATGCGCCGTGTAAAGGTGCCCTCAAACACGCTCTCAGAAATTCACGAGATGTGCTTTACTATCACGCTTTGAATTTGGGAGATGCGGCGATCCGCGAAGCTAGGACGGGGGCGCGGCTGGAAGAATGAGAATCCTGTTTGTATCTTATCAGCACTGGCCGCCCGATTTCGGCGGTGAGTTGCTGGCTTCGATTGAGCGCTTTCAATCGTTGGCAGCCAGAGGGTGCAGTGTCACGGTCCTTACCTCAGGAAGGGTCGGCTTCCCGTCTCATGAGGTACAGAAAGGAATCGATGTTCACCGCTCTCCGATAATCGGCAAAAATCGTCTTGGCCGTCTTTTGCGCCGGGTGGTGTTTATTCTTTGGGTTTGCTGGAGGGTGATCCCAAGTCGTTTCGATGTACTGCATTTTGGTTCTAGCGGAGCTATAGGTCCAATGTCTTCTGCGATTTCCACCAAAGTCCTGTTGCTGTTGGCGAGGCTGAAAGGTGCGCGCACGGTGACAGTGCATTCACTGGCTGACACCGAACAATCAGCCTTTGACACTCATGGATGGAAGGGCTTTTGGCACAAGGCGTCTTTTTCGGGTTTTGATTGTATTGTCGCGGTGGGCCCAGCGATTTACGAGGGACTGCGGACACATTTTCCGAACCGGGTGACTTTGCTGCCGTACGGGGTCCGAGACGACGTCTTCACCCGCAGCCCGGAGGCGCGGCGACGTCTGCGTGCGGAAAAGGCGGTTGAGGACAGTGATGTGATTTTCACCTTTTTGGGGAGCGTAGGCCGACGCAAAGGGTTTGATCTGTTGGCGCAAGCGTTTGCGGAATTGGCTCCGGACTACGCGAACTGGCATCTCTGGGTCATCGGCCCTTACACCCGCGAACAGAATCAGAACGTGGATGACTATGAGGTAGCTCAGGTTACAAAGCCATTGGAGTCTGTAGGCCAACAAGTCATATTTTGGGGCCGTATCGACGACCGTGCAACGCTAAGGAGAGTTCTTTCGGCGGGAGATATTTTTGCGTTCCCGACCAGAAAAGAGGGGATGCCAATCTCCCCGCTGGAAGCCATGTCGGTTGGACTGCCGCAGATCATCACTCTCATTCCCGGCGTGACCGATCTGGCAAACATTGAGGGTGAGACCGGTTATTATATACCGCAAGGCGATCTCGGCGCACTGAAAGATGCGATGATTCGGCTCGGATCAAACGAGTCTCTCCGCCACAGAATGGGCCAACGGGCAACCGAAGTTATCCGTGAGGGTTTCGCCTGGGAGCAGCACGTCACGAACTGGATGAAGCTCTACGAAGGTGATGCGGTCACAGAGAGAAGGTCGCACGATCCAGCGAGCACCCTCAAGTCGTGAAATCCACTGCCCATCTGGGTGCGGTGCGGCGACCGAGCGCGATACCGCGGCAGCGCCAGCATCCCGTTCGTATTCGCAACTTTTTTTTTCTGTGCGGCGTGTTTGTGGTGCTGCCGTTCTTTGACATCCCCTTCATTGGCTTGTCCATTACCGCGCCCTTGATCCTGCCCGTGATTTACTATGCGTTTTCCCAGCCCGCGACGCCTTGGATTCACCGATATCGCGGCTGGATCATGATCGCATCGGCCATCTGGCTGGGAATGATCGTTTCGTTCGTTGCGAGCGGTCCTTGGTTCGAGAGGCTCGAGTTGCAGGCGATCGAGATCGCCAGCCTCGTGCGATACCTCTTTTGGCTCACGGTATTCCTCGTCACCGCCTACATCGCTTCGGATTTCCGGATCCAGAGGCGGCTGCCATTCCTTTTGGGAATAGCGGTGGTCGTACTGGCAGGGTTGCGTTGCTTTGAGGGCATCGTGTTGGGAAAGGTCGGCGCCTGGACAAACACAATTTTCACCACCCAGAACAACTACGGCATTTTATTTTCCACCTTCACGCCTTTTCTATTTCCAGTGTTTCTTGGTCGTGGATTCCTCCCCAAGACGCTCTGCGCCGCCGGCCTGTTGGCCGTCCTGTTTGCCTGCGCCATCAACGGTTCTCGGGGATCCTGGATCTGTATTGCGCTGGCGTTGGCTGTTTTTTTTCTGTTGGCTCTGATGTCGCGACCACAAACGTCTTTGCGGCTGGTCCTGCCCGCGGGGTTCACCGTCTTGGCCTTGGCAGGGATACTGGCCGGGAGCGCTCGTGTCCGGGAAGCAGTTCTGAGCCGCTTCTCCACCTTAAATAATCTGGAAATGGACAAATCTTACATGGTTCGCCAGGTCATGAATCAACGCAACCTCAAGCTGTTTGCTTTATCTCCGTTGTTTGGCACCGGGCCAGGACGTTTGCGGGAGGTCTATGTTCCGCTCGAGATGCCGTCGGTCCTGGCAGGGAAATCTGATGCGGACTTTATGCGAAGGAGTGCGCACAACTCCTACCTCGGTTTCCTGGCAGAAGACGGATTGGTGGCGTCACTGCCTTTGGCTGCCCTCCTTATGACCCTGGCAATACGAGGAGCCTTGGCTGCCATGGCTCTCAACCGCAAAGGTGAACGCTGGGCACTGGGCGTTTACGCCAGCTTCATTGCGATGAGCGTGCATTTCTGGTCGTTGGCCGGCCTCACCGGCACCCATGCCTGGTTTATCTATGGCCTGCTGGCCGCGACCATCGTCCTTGCGGCGCGCGTTCGCGAGCAGAGATCGGCAACCGTGGCGAGACCGCAGGTTGTTCGTCCAAGACGCGCCTTCGGGAGCGGTCGTCCAGCCGTAGTCGGCAGCCCACAACCCGCGATCCTGACCACTGACCACTGACTACTGACCAAAGGACAATAAGACCACCGACCGCAGGACAACAGACTACTAACGACTGACAACAAGACCACATTATGAGAGATTACACTAAGATTGAAACTTGGAAACTGGCGGATGATTTAACTGTTGCCGTCTATGAGCACACACGTTTATTCCCGAAGGAGGAAATTTACGGTCTGACCAGCCAGTTGCGACGCGCCTCCTATTCCGTGCCGGCAAACATTGTCGAAGGATCGTCCCGTGAAAGCAAAAAGGATTATCTGCACTTCCTGTATATCTCGCGTGGCTCGCTGAGCGAGACTCAATATTTCATCCATCTCTCGCAGCGGCTTGGCTATTTAAGCGCGCAGGAAGCTGATGTTTTGATCGGCCAGACCCGGCAGACTTTTGCCTGTCTGCACGGCTTGATCAAAGCGGTGGAACGGGAAGCTGGAAAGTTCAACAAAATGATAGCAACCGTCACGAGTCTGCTCGTCCTCGGCATGGCCCGCTGGTCCAGTAGTCTGTAGTCTCGTTGTCCGTAGTTCTGTAGTCCGTAGTCCTGTAGTCAATGGTCAGTAGTCTTGTAGTCCCCTGTCCCCCATGCGCCTCGGTTTCCATTACCACGTGCCAGCTGTACTGGACGACGGACAAATCCGGATGCCGGCCTACCAGGGCCGGTTCGTGGATGCCTTGGCGGACTATTGCTCCGAGGTCGTCTGTTTCCTCCATTCTCCGAGAGCGGACGAGCGAGCGCAGATGGATTACGCGTTGCAGAAGCGGACCGTCCGTTTGGTGGACTTGGGACCACACACCTCGGTGCCGCGCCGGTTGTTGTCCGTGCGCAAATATGCCCGCATTTTTCGGAGCCAGAAGGCGGGTCTTGATGCCCTGTTACTGCGTGGTCCCTCGCCTCTCCTGCCGGCTTTAGCCGATGCGGCCCGCCCCGTGCCAACGGCTCTTCTCCTGGTCGGGGACACCGTTGCACTGGTGGATGACTCGCGGCAACCGTTTTGGCGCCGGGAGGTGATCCGTCTTTTGTGGCAATGGAACCAGCGACGCCAGAATCAGGTTGCCAAACGAAACCTGACTTTTGTTAACAGCCGCAAGCTGTTCCAAGAACTTCAGCCGACTGTTCCCAATCTGGTGGAGACCCGCACCACGACCCTCACGCGAGCGGACTTCTTTGACCGCGAAGACACCTGCACTCGCGTGCCCTACCACCTGCTTTACACCGGGCGGATGACCCGGGGCAAAGGTCTGATCGAGATGGTCGAGGCACTGGCCCTGCTTGTCCAACAGGGCGAAGACGTGATTTTAGATCTCGTGGGCTGGCCGGAGAAAGGCGACGACGTGCTGGAGGAGATGAAGCAGGTGGCAGCACGCTTGCGGGTAGCGGACCGCGTGAAATTTCATGGTCCCAAGGCTGCAGGACCGGAGTTGTATGCCCATTACCGCAAGTCGGATATCTACGTAACCGCTTCCAAAACATCTGAAGGCTTTCCCCGCACGATCTGGGAAGCGATGGCGCACAGTCTTCCGGTCGTTGCGACCAGGGTCGGTTCAATCGCTGATTGCGTTCAAGACGCCGCCTTGCTTGTTGAACCGAACAGCACGCGGGAACTGGCGGGTGCGCTCAGAGATGTCCTGCACAATCCGGCCAAGCGCCAAAGAATGATTAAACGCGGGCGGGAATTAGCAGCAGAGGTGACGCTCGAACAGCAAACGGAGGTCATGGTGCAACGCCTGAAATCATGGGCCAGGATACCGCAGTAACAACGCGCATTATTGGGCGAGATAGCCTGGAGGAGCGACGGGCAGTCTCTCCGTTTGGTGTGTTATTGGTGGGGAACTTCCTGTCCGCTGCCAGGCCAGGATCCTGCACCGTGTGCGAGTTGCTGGCGGGGCGACTGTCATCTGCGGGGTGGCCGGTGCTGACCACCTCGGACAAATCAGCACGCCTCAGCCGTTTGGCCGACATGCTGATAACAGTGTGGCGACGACGACGCGAGTATGCCGTCGCGCAATTGGACGTTTACAGCGGTCCGTCGTTTATGTGGGCTGAAAGCGTTTGCTGGTTGCTCGGGCGATTGCGCAAACCGTTCGTGTTGACCCTCCACGGCGGAAACCTGCCTGCTTTCGCCCGGCGTTGGCCAGGGCGGGTGCGGCGGTTGCTGAACTCCGCCAGTGTTGTCACAACTCCTTCGCGTTATCTTCAGCAGGCTCTTAGCGCCTATCGTGATGGACTCCTGCTCTTGCCGAACGCGATTGATCTCGCTTCCTACCCGTTCAGGTTGCGGTCAAATGCGCAGCCGAAACTCATCTGGTTGCGTGCGCTCCACGGCATCTACAATCCGTGCATGGCCGTGCGCGCCATAGCTGAGTTGGTTCGCGAGTTCCCCGATATTCAACTGACGATGTATGGACCGGATAAGGGGGATGGAAGCCTTGAGCAGGTGAAGTCGGAAGTGAAAAGGCTGGGGTTGGAAGGGCGCATAAGCCTGCCAGGATTTGTGTCCAAGACTCAGGTTCCCATAGTGCTGAACTCAGGGGATATTTTTCTAAACACGACGAATGTGGACAATACCCCGGTAAGCGTAATCGAAGCCATGGCCTGTGGACTGTGTGTGGTGAGCACGAACGCCGGCGGGTTGCCGTACTTGCTGGATGATGAACAGGACAGTCTACTCGTTCAAGCCGATGACCCAGCAGCCATGGCCACGACCGTGAGCCGTATCCTTCGGGAACCAGCGCTGGCCGAGCGCCTGTCGCGCAACGCCCGCGCCAAGGCAGAGCGGTTCGATTGGTCCGTGATTTTGCCGCAGTGGGAGACATTACTCATTGAAACAGCAGCAGCAAGATCTGTGTGAATCGAAAATCGCTCACACTCTACCACGGGCTTCCGTGGCCGGTCCGCTCGCTGGTCGCCAGCATTCGCGGTTTCCGACTGCGCTGGCAGCGCTATGGCGCGGACACCGACCGACTGGTTGCAGAGGCGCTACAGCGCGAACGCTGGAGCGCGGCGCAGTGGGCCGCGTGGCACAAGGAACGATTGAACCACCTGCTTCATCGGGCCGTAACTCTGGTTCCTTACTACCGGGAACAATGGGCCGAGAGGCGCCGGCAGGGGGACGATTCCCCTTGGGAAGAATTGCAGAACTGGCCCATCCTGGAAAAAGAGGCCGTGCGCCGGCAGCCACGCCATTTCCTGGCCGAAGATTTGAAGAGCACACGCCTGGGTGAGACGCACACGAGCGGCAGCACGGGCACCCCCTTGACGCTTTGGAACACGCGACAAGGCGAGCAATCATGGTATGCATTGTTTGAAGCCCGTTGCCGCAATTGGTACGGGGTTTCGCGCCGGGACCGGTGGGCGATTCTGGGGGGTCAACTGGTAACCCCGGTGGCGACTCGGAAGCCTCCGTTTTGGGTGTGGAACGCGGGGCTGTCGCAGCTCTACATGTCCACCTACCACCTGGCTCCTGACTTGATCCCGCACTATTTGGAGGCGCTGATTCGTTACCGTGTGTGTTACCTGCTGGGTTATCCCTCCGCGCTCCATCTCCTGGCGCAGACCGCACTGGCAGAACGGCGCAGCGACTTGAAGCTGCAGGTTGTGATTGCCAACGCCGAGCCACTCTATGATTACCAGCGTTCAGTGATCGCCGAGGCATTCCATTGTCCAGTGCGGGAGACGTATGGCATGAGTGAAAGAGTTTCGGCGGCGAGCGAATGCGAACATGGCCGGCTGCATCTGTGGCCGGAAGCGGGCTGGATGGAGGTCCTCAACGGAGGCCGTCCAGTTGCGGCGGGCGGCGTTGGCGAACTCGTGTGTACGGGGCTGGTGAATTCCGCGATGCCGCTCATCAGATACCGGGTCGGCGACCGGGGGGCCATGGACGCAAGCGGTTCGGAGTGTCCCTGTGGCCGAACGCTGCCGCGACTGGCGGAGATCGAAGGCCGAAGCGATGACGTGCTCTGCACGGTTGATGGCCGTCGCATCGGCAGGTTGGATCCCGTTTTCAAGGCGGGTTGGCCCATCCGGGAGGCACAAGTGATCCAGGAATCCCTGGATACCATCCGGGTGCGCCTCGTGCCGTCGGACGGCTTCGATGACGCCATCCAACAAGAAGTGGCCCAACAACTTCGAGCACGCTTGGGGAATGTGAAGGTTGAATTCGAGAAAGTTTCCGAAATTCCGCGTGGAGCCAACGGCAAGTTCCGTTCCGTAATCTGCAATCTGACTCTGCAGCGTCGGCCACAGCAGGTAGGGTGAGTTGAATTCTGCGAGCATCATGATAGTTTGGATTCTTAAAGATGCTGAACCCCTGCCGTTGAAATCCGGCCAGCGGGCTTTGCGCTCCGGGTTGCTCGCCCAAGAGCTGGGCCGGCGCGGGCATCAGGTCGTTTGGTGGACCAGCACGTTCTCGCATCACCTCAAAAAGTTCATTTTCGAGCGCGACACCCGGCTCGAATTGATGCCCAACGTGACGCTACTGGCACTTGATGCAGGACGCTATCAGCGCAATGTCTCGTTTGCCCGCCTGATCCATCACCGCCGGCTCGGGCGACGGTTCAGAGAGTTGGCTGGCAGCGAGCCACGACCGGACATTATCGTCAGCGCGCTGCCCATCATTGATTTCCCTTTCCAAGCGGCCCGTTACGCCTTCAGTCGCGGCGTGCCCTTGATCGTTGATGTGCGGGATCCGTGGCCGGATGTCTTTGCCGACAAGTCGCCAGCCCCCTTGCGGCCGTTGGTGCGCTGGCTGACCTTGAACGAACGCCGGCGGGCGGCTTACAGTTTGAAGAGCGCCGTTGCGTTGACGGCGGTCTCCAAGGGCTTTCTCCGCTGGGCCCTTGGCCTCGCGGGGCGGAGTCAAGGCCCGCACGACCGGGTGTTCTACCTGGGGCACTCCGGCTTTGAAGCCGCAGGGCAGGAATCATCACATCCATCGAAACTGGCCGTTCAACTGAACCGGAAGTTGGTCTTCACTTTCGTCGGCACCTTCGGGCACTCCTACGAGGTGGAGTTGATTGCCAGGGCGGCGCAGCACTTCCACGCCAGCAGACCCGACGTGGCTTTCGTCCTTGTGGGCGACGGACACCAGCGGGCTGGGATAGAGCAGCGGTACGCCGGTTTGAAGAATCTGATCCTGACAGGTTGGCTGGACACCCGGGAGATCGCGGCGGTGCTGGCCCAATCCCATGTTGGCTTGGTGCCGTGCCGCAGCCTGCCCGACACGGTGCCGAACAAGCCGTTCGAGTATCTGGCCGCAGGCCTGCCGCTCATCAGTTCTTTGCAGGGCGAGATGGCGGAGATGATCGAGACACACGGGCTGGGGCTTTCGTATCGTGCCGGTGATTTGGGCGGGTTCATCCAGGCCGTGGATCGGATTTGGCGCGATCGCCAGGCACTTGCCCTGTGGTCCGCAAATGCCACCAAGGCATTCACGGAAAAGTTCAGCGCCAGCAGAATTTACCCCGACTTTGCCAGCCACATTGAACTGATCAACGAGTTGTCGCGGAGAGGGAAGACTGAAACCGCCGTACCCGGCTGACGCGACGGGCCGGTGTGCCGCCATTATTCTTAGACGCCTTCCGCTCTTGTTCGCACACTTCTTTCCGCTTTTGAACATTACGAATATTACACGACACATTCTCATTATTCTGTTCGAATTCTGGGAGAAAATCACAAGACTTAATGGAACGGCCCTGTCTGCTTGGGTCTTGGTGTTGGCCTGCCTGATAAACAGGTGCCCGTCGGCGGAGGCGTATGATTGGCAGCCGCCACCGAACAAAATCGTGCTGCTGGCAGTTTCCGCGCACCCGGACGATGAGGGGATTTTCTTTGGCGGCGCCCTGCCTTACTACAGCACGGTACTGAACTTACCCACGATGCTGTTGTGCATGGCGGACGGGGGCAACACAGTCCGCCAGGATGAGTTGCGCTGTGCGGCGTGGACCTATGGGTTGCGCTACGAGCCGTTGTTTGGGCACTTCGCAAATATCAACTCCAGTACCGTGACCAACAATCCCTACACCAACACCATTGATATGACCTGGGATTATTGGGCGGGGGTCGGATTTCGGGGGGATGGCAGCGATGTGGCGGCGGGGAAAGCCCGGGCGATCAACTTTGTCGCGGAGCAGATCCGCCGTTACCGGCCCGACGTGATTATCACACACGACCTGAATGGTGAATACGGACACGATAATCACAAGGCGACCGCTTATGCGGTAACGCAGGCCTTCTTTGTGGCGGCCGACCCCAATGCGACGGCCACCAACCTGGTCGGGCTGCCGCCCTGGCAAGCCCAAAAACTCTATGTGCACCTTTATCCCACCAACCGGTTCTTCCACAAATTCTGGGAAACGCCGTGCGCAGCGCTGACCAACCAGACGCCGCACCAGGTCGTGAACCTTGGCCTGACTTGTCATGTGTCCCAAGGGCCCATCTACTGGATCGCCGCCAGCGTCTATCTCCCAGCGGGTTACTACACTCCATGGCCGTCCGAATGGTGGGGTCTGTATGCCTCAATGGTGGGGCCGGACACGGTTCTAAGCAGCAATGTCGTGGTGAAGGGCCTTCCGGTGCCGGGCGGCGTGGCGGCGGGGAATTTCCTGGAGCACGTTTCGCCCGGGCCACTCTACCAACCCCCGGTATTCACGGCCAATCCACTGACTCTGCCCCGGGCTACCACTTACGATTTGTACACCGGCCGCACCCTGACCGATTACGTCATCGCGGCAGAGCCGATCTCAACCCTGACGTTTGGAAAAATCAGCGGGCCCGCCTGGCTGAGTGTGGCTGCCGACGGCACCCTGACCGGCACCCCTTCGCGCACCGACGTGGGCCCGCATTCCTGGGTTGTAAGCCTCACCAACCAGATTGGCCTGACCGATCAGACCACGCTGACCATCCCACTGCTGGCAAGACCCATCTCGATGAAAGACCTCGTGGGATGGTGGATGCTGGATGAGACCAGCCCAACATCGCGGGGGGCCGCAAATTCAGCGCCGCTGAGCCCCGACGGCGTGAGCTACGGCGGGACGGTCTTCGGCCAGAACGGGGCACGTCCCTGGACCGGGCTCTCGGTTCAATTTGACGGGACCGATGGGAAGATCGATGTACCCTGCTCGGCGGTTTTGAATCCGCCATTGTTTACGGTGGCTTTGTGGGCGAACGTGACGGGCGGCGGCGGCACCTACCGTTCCCCGCTCACCAACCGCAAGAGCCAGCCGCAAGCCGGTTACATGTTCTACGCCGCCGACAACAACCTCTGGCAGTTCTGGATAGGCAATGGCAGCGCCTGGAACATTTTGAACGGCGGGCCCGTGGTGGCCAATGCCTGGATCCACCTGGCTGCCACCTACGATGGCACGACGGCCCGCTTTTATACCAATGGCTCGCTGGCCGCCGCCGCAAAAGTAGCCTTTCAACCCAACGACGCCTTTCCTCTTCGCCTCGGGGCCGGCGCGACAGAAGGTGCCGGCACCTTCTGGTTCCCCGGCCGTGTTGATGACGTCCAGATCTACCGGGTCGCACTGGACTCGGCGCACGTCCGGGAACTCTCTGCCGATCCCCCAGTTGCTAACTACATTCAGAAGCAAAGCGATGGCACCATGCTGTTGTGGGGGGCCGCTGTGCCGAGGCAGACTTACATCCTGCTGGCCGGCCCAATCCTGGGTCCCGGTGCCGGGTGGGTGCCCGTCGCAACAAATGTGGCCGATACAAATGGCTATTTCCAGTTTATCGACGTTGGCGCGTTCAATTACCCTCAGCGCTTCTACCGTCTAATCATGCCTTGATTCCGGGTGACAGGTTCACCCGTCATAAAGGGGTGGGTTGAAGGTTTGTGTTTGAGTTCACTTAGGCTTATGGTCGACACGCACAAGTTAATCGGTCGAGACCAGCCGTTGTTCATAGTGTTCATAGAAGACGTTGCGGCACGCAAAGCAGAACTGTCCGCCTTCGTTAGAACTGTCCGCCCTCGTTAGGCAACATTCGTTTCTGGTGATAGCTCGCGGAATTAGGAAGCAGCTCCTTATGAGTTTAGCGCACAGCAACCATTTAAAATATCGCGCTCATATTGATGGCCTCAGAGCCATTGCCGTCCTATCGGTCCTGTTCTTTCACGCCGACATCGGTTTCCCTGGAGGTTATGTCGGCGTAGATGTCTTCTTCGTGATCTCCGGCTACCTCATCGCTGGTCTAATACTCAAGGATCTCGATTGCGGCCAGTTCCATATTTTTGAGTTTTGGGAGCGCCGGGTGCGCCGCATTCTGCCTGCTCTCGCGGTCGTCGTTCTCTCATGCCTCGCCACCGGATGGTTCCTCTTTCTTCCCTGAGACTTCGAGAAATTCGGTCAATCCGTGCTCGCGCAAGCGATGCTGGTGTCCAACGTCTATTTCTGGCGGGAGTCCGGTTATTTCGAGCAGATCGTCGATGTGAAGCCACTCCTTCACACTTGGTCTCTCGCGTTGGAGGAGCAGTTCTACCTGCTCTTTCCGTTTCTCTTAATCGCATTCAAGCGCTTTTCACGCAAGTCGCTCGTCCCAGCAATCCTTCTGCTATGCGGCGTCTCGTTCAGCCTAAGCGTTTACTGTAGCTACAAGCACCCCTCGGTAAACTTTTACCTCCTGCCCACGCGCGCTTGGGAACTTTTGATTGGCTCATTCCTCGCTGCCATTCCTGCGCAGCGCGCATCTACCCGATGGCTGGCGGAGTTGCTGAGCTGTGGCGGGTTTCTCGCGATCCTCTGCGCCGTGTTCTTCTATGATCGCGAGACCCGATTCCCAGGGGTCGCCGCCATCCTGCCCTGTGTCGGCGCAGTTTTAGTCATCTGGGCAAACGGCCACACTTTGACATACGTGGGAAAGCTCCTTGCCGCACGTCCCATCGTCTTTATCGGCCTGATATCCTACTCTCTCTATCTTTGGCATTGGCCAGTGCTCGTCTTCTCGAAGTATTTGGCGCTTGGTCCTATCCCACAGAGCCAGCGTATGCTGCTCTTGCTCGCGAGCATGGTCATTGCCATCTTGTCCTGGAGATTCGTGGAAACTCCGTTTCGCAAGCGCATCATCCTTAAGAGCCGATCGCAGATTTTCACATTCGCGACCATCACCATGGCAATGCTATTTCTCGCCGGTCTAGCCGTACTCAAATTGCAAGGACTGCCTTCAAGGTTTCCCGCAGACGTGTTGCGGTATGCGGACGAGAAAACCGACCGCCCATTCCTGAAGGAGTCTAGTTTGAAGGAAGCCCTGAACGGAGACTTCATTGAGTTGGGAACAGGTGACAAGCATCTGCCGATCGACCTCCTTGTTTGGGGAGACAGCCATGCTCAGGCAGTAATGCCCGTCTTAGATATCCTGTGCAAAGAACACTGTATTCGCGGTGTCGCGGCATGGCATCCAGGAACAGCTCCGTTGGTCGGCTATGAAAGCAAAGGGAGACTCTCCCTGAAAGAAGAGAGCATTGCCTTCAACAATGCGGTCGTTGAATTCATCCGCAGCAAGCGTGTGGGCGACGTAGTCCTTGTGGCAAGGTGGCGTGCTTATGGGACCGGTGGTGAGACCACTCAGCTTCAGCGCGGTCTACTCGACACGATAAGCGCACTGAAAGACACGGGCGCCAGAATCTGGATCATGAGACAGGTTCCAGAACACCTTTGGAATGTGCCCCATGCTCTGGCTTCTGCTGTCTTACATGGCCACGATCCTGAAGAACTCGGGTTGCCTCTCACCGAACATCATAAGGCACAGCGGCGCCAGGATCAGATTTTCGGAGGAGTTTCCGCACCCGGCGTTACGGTTCTCGACCCGACGGATCTATTTGTGAGCCCCAAAAATCTGTGCCGAGTGGCTGAGGGCGGCAAATCACTTTATCGCGACAAAGACCATCTTAGCGTCGCTGGGGCGATGATGTTGCGCCCCCTCTTTGAGCCAATCTTTGAACGCATCGTCAAAAGCCCGGCGCTCGTCCGGAGTAAAGGCGTCAGCCATTAAGTTTCTTCAAGGATCCTGGTGATAGGCGAGGCTGGCACGATTGGCCAACACACGGTAACGGACTTGTTGAAACGAGACACAAAGCGTCTCGGAGTCGTGGCCAACAGCAAAGACACCCCTGTCGAACCAGACCCGGAACTCTTGCCATATTAGCGTGTTCATGCCTCTGGTCATAGTCCTTGTGGCGGCTGCCATGTGTTGGCTGCTGGGCATTGCCGTTAATCGGCTCTTGCTCCGGTGTCAGATCATTGACTCGCCCA
>PMOA01000114.1:0-271 GCA_003161635.1 Limisphaerales bacterium | reverse complement strand
GTTGGCTCTGGCGGTTGTTTCATTCATTGATGACCTGAAGTCTATCGGGGCAGCCATCCGCCTCGGTTGCCATTTCCTCGCGGCAATGGTCGTCTTGATTGCGCTGGGAATTTCCAGCATCACTGTGGGATTTTCACCTGACGCCGGTATGCTGGTGCCTGCGGTTGCAAGCGGGGTGCTGGGGTGTCTATGGGTCGTCGGGTACACCAACGCCTTCAATTTCATGGATGGCATTAACGGGATTGCCGCAGGCCAGGCGGCCGTCACCGGT
>PMOA01000131.1 GCA_003161635.1 Limisphaerales bacterium | reverse complement strand
AAGAAAAAAGCTGCATGAAACAGCCGCAGAAAATTTATCCGCCGGTGACGGATTACACTTGTTGAAGGCTGAGGGTAGAGAGTTGATAATGCACAGGAGTGCCGAAACATCGGACGTCGAACCCTGAACGTCGAACTCCGGTTCCGAACATAAGCTGCCGGGACGGGGTGAGACAATTTCGGTTGAAGAATTACCGGGGTCGACGACTGTATCCGTGTATGAAACACTCAATCACCCGACGGATGATCGTTGTCGTCTGGCCGGTCCTGGCCGTGTTGCTGGCGGCGATTCCGGCAAACGGGGCGGTCAATGTCACCGAACACCACAACCACGATTCGCGTGATGGTCTTTATATTGATCCGGCGTTCATGCCGGCCGCCGCCGCGAACCTGAAGCGCGACACGAATTTTAACGGCACCATCAGCGGCAACGTCTATGCCCAGCCGCTCTACATCGAGGGCGGTCCGGGCGGCAGGGCGATGATCATTGCCGTCACCGAGTCAGACAACGTCTATGCGCTCGATGCGGCCAACGGCAGCGTCATCTGGCAGCGGAATGTGGGCGTGCCCGTGCCGTTGTCCAAGCTCCCGTGCGGCGACATTGACCCGCTTGGCATCACCGGCACGCCCGTGGTGGATCTCCCCTCGCGCACGTTGTTTTTTGACGCGATGACCACCCCCGACAACGGCACCACCAAGAAACACCTCATCTACGCCATGAACGTGGACACAGGCACCACCAACAGCGGCTGGCCGGTGGATGTGAATGCCACCGCCAAATCCGGCAGCACGGTCTTCACGTCGGTGACACAGAATGAGCGCGGCGCGCTGGCGGTGGTGGGCACCAATGTCTATGTGCCGTATGGCGGCCACGCCGGTGATTGCGGGACCTATCACGGGTGGCTGGTCGGCGTGCCGTTGACCCAGCCCACCAACGTCATGGCCTGGGCCACGACGGCAAACGGCGGTGGTTCATGGGCGGTCGGCGGCGTTGCCAGCGACGGCGTCAACCCGTTCATCGCCACCGGCAACACGTTCGGGGCCGGCGTGTGGAGCGGTGGCGAGGCGATTATCCGCTTCCAAACCGGCCCGGTTTTCAGCGGCCTGACGAACGATTACTGGGCGCCCCTCAATTGGAAGGCGCTCGACGGCAGCGACCTCGACATCGGGGGTTCGGGCGCATTGCTCGTGGATGTGCCCGGGGCCACGCCCTCGAAGCTGGTGGTCTCGCTGGGCAAGGATGGCAATGCGTATCTGCTCAATCGCACCAACCTCGGTGGTGTCAGCGTGCCGGTGGCGCAGGCGCATGTTTCGAGCAGCAGCATCATCCAGGCGGCGGCCACATACCAGACCACCCAGGGCACCTATGTCGTCTTTTGCGGCAACGGCACCCAGCTCTCCGCCTTCCGTATCGGCGCCAGCAACCCGCCGACCATCACGACCGCCTGGACCGTGAACCAGAACGGCCGGGGTTCGCCCTTCGTCACTTCCACCGACGGCACCAACAACGCGATTGTCTGGGGCATCGGTTCCGAGGGCAACCAGCGGCTGCAAGGTTTCAATGGCGACACCAGCGCGGTCGTTTTCAACGGCGGCGCAGCGAACGAGTTAATGGCGGGCACCCGGCGGTTCAACACGGCCATCGCAGTCCACGGGCGCATCTATGTGGCCAACGACAACAAGGTTTACGCCTTTACCGTGCCGGTGGCGCCGATCATCCTTACCCATCTGACCCTGCTGCCGGGCGGCGTGTTCCAATTCGGCTTTACCAACGTACCGGGCATGAGCTTCACCGCGTATGGCACCACGAATCTGGTGTTGGCATTCACCAACTGGACCCGGCTCGGCAGCATCACGGAAATTTCGTCCGGCCAGTTCCAGTTCACCGATTTGTCCGGGGCGGGAAACCAGGAGCGTTTCTATCGCGTAACATCGCCTTGAACCAAACTGGCTTTCGCCCGGAACGATTCGCCGGTGTCCATCAAAACAGTGCAGGCATCCACAGTTCACTGATTGTTCCTGTTCTGCCGTTCTGCTCTCCCGTGAGTCGAGAGAGCAGAACGGTTTGCGTCTCAAAACCTATCGGCTAAATTCGAAGCCTTCGGGTGGCGTCAACCCGGTGTAGTCCCCGATCACTTTTGCATCGTAGGGTGAATACAACCCGTTCTGCGTCGTGTGAATGTCGTAGCCGACGTTGTTCCCGATGGGATCCCCGCCCGCGAGCGGGAGTCCGTAGCTGGTGACAATCAGCCCGGCCGGACTGACCCGGATGACGCGATTGTTGAACTGGTCGCTGATCAACGTGTCTCCGTTTTTGAGCCGCACCGCCCGGGTCGGCAGGGGCGCCGGGACGCTCAACGGGTCGGTATCCGTGACGTATTGCCAGACGATGTTGTCGTTGGCGTCAACTTCGACGGCGCGGGAGTTGCCGGCATCAGTCAGCAGCGTATCCCCGTTTTTGAGGCGGCTGGCGAACGCGACAATATTAACCGTGCCGCCGGCAGTGAACGTCTTGACGATCTGATCGCCGCGCGTGACCTCAATCGCCCGGCTGTTGCCCTGGTCGGCGATCAGGATGTGGCCGTTTTCGAGCAGCTCGGCGGAGTTCGGACCACTGAGCTGGTCCGCGTCATTGGTGTTCGAACCCGGGTACTGCCAGACGATTTTCTTCTTGAGATTCACCTCGATAATCCGGTTGTTGGCCTGGTCGGTGATGAGGACGTGGGCGTCCGGGAGCCACGTGCACTGCACCGGTGTATTAAGCAGGTTGGCACCCGAACCGGTTTGTCCGAACTGGCCGTACTGCCAGATGATTTTGCCCTTTGGGTCCACCAAGATGACGCGGTTGTCGGGAGCGCCGGCAGGAGCCTGCGGAATCACGCCCGGCGGTGTGCCGGTGCCAGCCATCAGGGTGAGATCCCGGACGCGCTGGGCGTCGTTGACGCCGATGATGGACTTGGCGGAAAAGTCGTTCGGCCCGAGCCCGAACGACCAGATAATATTGCCGTGCGTGCCCGTCTCGATGACACGGTTGTTGAACTGGTCGGAAATCAGGATATTTCCGGGCTTGTTGAACTCGCGGTTGACCTTCGTGTCCATGGCCAAAACAGTGCCGGCCAAGGCCAAAACGCTGATGGCGGTGAGGGCGGCGCGGAAAGAAGACCCGGCCGACTTTTTGAGGTGTAGTTTAATCATAAAATATGCTCCGTAATTGGTTTTTGTTTGAATCAGACTGGTTATACGAAAGGTGAGAGGATCGTCCGCCGAAAAAGTTCCCAGAAAAGGGAACCGGCGAACCGGCGCATGTCAGCTGGTTCGCCGATTCTGTACCGCATCTGCCGCCCATCGCCTTCGGCTTATTCAAGCGGCGTCGCGGCGTCGGCCTAAGACTTCAAACTGCTGTCGAGAGAAAGGCCTTTCCTGCGGAAACGCCTGATTCCGAACAGTAGTCCCACACCACTAAGCAGCAGCGCCCCTGTGCTGGGCTCGGGAACATCGCTGATGATATTGTACTGTACCGGTGCAGAGGTGGAGCCGGGCATGCCCGGGAGGGCGTTATAGATGGCACCGTTGTTACCTTCAGGACCCACTTCCGTTATTCTAATGGGGTTGAAAAACTGGGTAGGCAGTCCCACGTCCGCCGGAGCATCAGCGGGATCAGTGGTAGAAAAATCCGAATAAAAGATTATTTCGGTTTGGTTGATGCCTGTAGGGTTCCAGAACCGGATAACATCAGAATCCGGCGTTGGAGGCAGACCCGGCTCCGAGAGTATCACATCTCCCGGTACGACCGCGAACGGCAGGGTGTAAATCAAGACGGGACCAGTTACTCCCCCCGAGGGATCCGGCCCGATTGTGGATGGAAGACTGGTAAGCGGACCACCAAACTCGTCAATTGTGAATGTGAATTGGGCGAAGCTCGTACTCGACGCGACCGCCAATGTGAAACCGAACACGATTGCTGCTTTTGTTAACTTTTTCATAGGATTACTTCTTTCATTTTTTTAGTTGAGTGACGGTCCATCCTCTTCAGCTCTACGCCCAAGACGACAGTGCGCCACTAGTTTAGAGTTAGGTATCATTTATTCATAATTCTGGATTAAATACAATGAAAACTTATCCACAATTTAATCACAGCTTATTCACCGCAGCCGGTGGAAGCTTGATCGGGAACAATTCGTCGAAGCGGTTACCATTGAATTTTCGCAAATTCCAAAGCCAGCGCGGACGCGATGCCATCCTGATGAGCATGAGACATTGGCTGGCGGGCGTGCTGGCCAAGGAACAGGCCGCCCTTTTCCGTGACTTGCCGGAAAGTTTCAAAGTCGGCCAGTCGCTGCCGCAGAAAAAAACTGGCAGCGCAGCAGTACTGCCCTACCATAAACCAAAAACGGTAGGGCTGACCTGCCGGTCAGCCCCGATATTGGGGACGCGCAGTAGTCTTGTTACGGAGGCGGGCGGCAATGTGTCTTCGTGTGAATTCGTGCCATTCGTTCCGAAGTTCTGCGCCATCCGGCAGGGAATTATTTCGCGGTGGAAGCCGCAACTTTCATCTGCTCGAAGACGGCCAGTTCGGCCTGCAACCGGGCGGCGATTTGCTTGTATTTATTCCCCTGTTCCAACTGGACCTCCTGGAGATGTTTCATCGCGGCTTGCTGCTCCGCCTCGGACTGGCCGTTTTGCGCATCGCTGAGTTGTTGCTGTGCGGCCTGGAGCTTGTTTTCCATCTCGGTCCCGGTAGCGGTGAATTCCTGCAGGGCCGCCGCCCGCAGGATGCGGGTCCCGTCCTCCAGCGACGTGCCCTTGAGATCGGGAATCAGGCGGACGACTTCATTGGTGATTTCGGGAGAAGCCTGGGTGTTTTGCGCGACGGTTGCCGGTGATTGGGTGGGGGTCACATGAAGAATCGCGCGGGCCAGGTCAAACTCCAGCGCCGGCTCCCATTCGGGCTGGATTTGTGGCAGGGATTCTTTCCGCTCCCCGCAGGCAACGGTGAGTCCCAGAAAACAAGCATCGCCCTTGTCGAGGTTGAAAGGATGGATGCCGTCAGCCGCGGCGGCGTCCGCGTTGGAACCCGACGTCGAGACGTTCCGGGTCACGCGGATTTTACTGTCATTGGCGCTTTGAAATTCGGACAGCAAATGGTCCACCCGCCGGGAAAAATCCTGGAGCGGCTCCGGTGCGCTCTCCGGAGGCAGCACCGAATAAAATCGGATTTCCACCGGCGAATTCAAATGACGCAGAAGATCCACGGTCGGGCCGGAAAGTTCCTGTCCTGGCAGAAAGGAACCCGCTGCGTGTTTGCCGTATTTAAACCAGACGCCGGCCAGGACGGCTCCCAACAGGAAAAAGGTCGGCACCAGAACCAGGGGGCGCCAGCCGGATGGTTTGACGGTTTGCCGATCGGCCTGTGCGGTGTTGGGGGAGGCAGGTTTCATTATGCGGCGTTTCTCATTTTTTTAATCATCGGGCATTATTGAAGTCTGTCAATTTCAGAAAATTCCGAGGCGGGTGGGCAGGTCGTTCCCGGCAGATGATGCCATCAGCCAGATTAGGCAATTTTTGACGAGAATGAAGCAATTGAGGGTTAGTTTGCGCGCAGGGCGGCAGTATTCTTCAAGCGAAGAATATGTTGAACATAAGTTTCATTTGTTGTTCTTTGTTCCGGCGTTGCAAAGATACATCCAACAGTTCGACGTGGACCGCGTCGCCTGGCAAAGGATGGAAGATGGCTCAATTGCGATATTATGAACTGCGCTAGAGCTTTATCTTCCAATCGGACGCCATTGCTTGTTCCGGCGGTGGCGGCCATTTTTTTTACGGCGGCGTCCCTGATGGCCCAACAAGTCGTACACCTGGCCATCACCCAGCCGGGCGGCATGCCGGGGTTGCCGGTCATGACGGGGATTAAGCGCGTCACCAATGGCGTGCAGGTCACCTGGGATGGGCCATCCGGTTATTATCAAGTCTATCAGAAAAGCAACCGTTTGACTGCCCCTTGGGTGGCGCTGGGCAAGGCCACCAATCTGGTCCGCTACGCCGTCATCACGAAGCTCTACAGCAATGCCTTTTACCGGGTTTCAGGCCCGTCGCCTCAATACATCGGAGCCCAGGCCTGCGCCGGATGCCATGACAATATTCTCACCACGGAGTTGAAGACCCGCCACGCGCGTGCGTTTACCAACACGACATTCGTGGTCGCCAATCGCACGGTCGGTTACCTGTTGCCGGGCGGATTCATCAGTCAGGCTGCGACGCCACAGCTCGCCGGCGTGCAATGCGAGAACTGCCATGGCCCGGCCGCCTATCATGCGGCCAACCCGAATGATCACACCGTTATCCCGCGGGTTGAAATTGCCGCCACCGTTTGCGGCGGCTGCCACACCGGCCCCATGCATCCCACTTACGAGGAATGGAATACCAGCGGTCACGCCGCCGTGGTACCGGATGCGCTCTTGGCCATGAGTTCGTCCGCCAACAACATCAGCAGTTGCGGTCGCTGCCATTCCGGCTCCGTCCGGCTCGCCTTGATCAACGGACAAAATCCCATCGCGCTCACGAACGACCTGGATGTCGCCATCACCTGCGCGGTTTGCCACGATCCGCACTCGACCAATTCCAATCCGGCACAACTCCGCAATCCCATCCACTCGACCAACTACTTTTCCCTGGCCACCTCGGACGTGTTCACCAACAAATACAATGCGAACACCAACATCAACCTCTGCGGCCAGTGTCACAATGCCCGCGGGGCCGCGTGGACGGACACTTCCAGCGCGCCGCACCATTCGCTGCAATACAATTTCCTGCTGGGCTCCATCGGCGAGTTGCTGGGCGGTTCAGCCACCTTCAATCCGGGGACGCACGCCGGCCTGCCGTCATCCGCCATTAATTCGATATCCGGCAGGTTCTACCTGACCAACCAGTGTGTGTCCTGCCATATGCAAAACGACAGCAGCGGAGGACACAACCATTCCTTCGAGGTGACAACCAACACCGTGTGTTTTAACTGTCATGTAACCGACCCCGAATTCCTGGAGCAATATTTCCTGACGCCGGCTATTTCCAATAATGTAGCCGTGCTGCTCACGGCCCTGAACCGCTGGGCCGCCATCAAGGCGCCGGTCGCGTTGCGGACCAACGGGGCCGTCATCTGGGAATACACGACGCCCGGCGGATTGATCTGGCAGACCAACTCGTTCGGGTTCGTGACCAGTTGGACCCAGGTGGACCAGGTGAATTTTAGCGGGCCGAACGCCGCCGGCCAGGCCTTGATTCCGAACAATATCAAGAAGGCCCGGTTCAACCTGTATCTCGTTTTGAACGACGGCAGTTTTGGCGTTCACAACCCCGCGCTGGCGCTCAGTTTGTTGAACGCCGCGGAAATCTGGATGGAGCAGGCGTTGCAATAAAAGTATGGCGGCAAAGTTCATTTTCCTGATGACAAAGCACCAGCAACTCAAAATCGCATGAAACTCTTTTCATTCCTCAACCAGCTCTGGCGCCGGTGCCGGCGGAAGCGCGGAGTGGACCTGGTCGCCGGCGCGTGTGTCCTGCTGCTGGCGGTTATTTCCTGCAGCACCGTCAGCAACCAGGTGGTGATGCTCCCGGATGTGCCGGGAGCGAAGTACATCGGTTCCAAGGAGTGCGAACAGTGCCATGAAGAAATTTACCGGGGCTTTCAGACCGCCGACCACTCGCGCCTGATTGCCGAAGGTCCCAATGCGCTCAACGCCGGGTGTGAATCGTGCCACGGGCCTGCCAGCCTTCACTCGGACTCGGGCGGAGAAATCAAGCCGCCTTACAGCTTCACCGCCGGCCGCCCCGAGCCGGCCAGTGTGGAGGCGCTTCCCGGCTTGCCGCCGGCCCGCGCGACGGAAACCGTTTGCTACCAGTGCCACGCTGATGTTCGCGGCCAGTTTCAACTGCCCAGCCACCATCCCGTGCCCGAGGACAGGATGAGTTGCACGGAGTGCCATTCACTGCACAAGGGAAGCGCGCGCGCCGGCGGCGGCACCGCCCTGCTCTCCCAGGAAGAAAATTGTCTGAAATGTCATCCGGCCCAGCGCGGTCCGTACGTGTTTGAACATGAGGCGTTGCGCGAGGGATGCACCACCTGCCATACAGCCCATGGCAGCGTCAACGCCAGGATGCTCACCGAGCGCAATTCCAACCTTTGCCTCAAATGCCACTTTCAGCAGGTTAAGGGCGGAAGCATCCTCATCGGTGGTTCGGATCACACCATACGCCTGCAACAGGGCACCTGTTGGACGGCGGGATGCCACGAAGCGGTTCACGGCTCGCGCGTGAACTCGTCGCTCAGATTCTAAGCCGCAACTAGAAAGCCGATGAAAACGAAATCCCAATCGAAAAAACAGCCGGCCAGGGCTTCACGGCGGTCGTGGTCTTGCTGTTGTGTGATTGGCGCGATGCTGCTGACGTGCGGTGCGCCAGTCCGGGCCGGCGACACGAACCGCCCGGCGATGACGCCGGGGCAGATGTTTGAGGGCGGCACGAACACTTACAATAACTGGGTTGATCTTTCCGTCGGCGGCCTGATGGTCCATGGCAATACCGCGCAAGCGCAGCAACGGTACCAGTTGAGCAACGAACCGTTTGGCGGCATCAGCGACCTTCACCTGCAGCAGGATATCGCCAAAGGCACCACTTTTTCTCTGGACGGACACTCGCTGTTCGACCAGCACGACTACAAGCTGGTTCTTGGCCTGCAACGCGATGAACTCGGGTACGTCCGGTTCAACGTCAGTAACTTTCGCACCTGGTACAACGGCGCCGGCGGATATTTAAATTTTCCTCCCGCTCACGCCGGCATGCAATATCGACTCCCGAATGATGAGCTGTACCTGGATCGCGGCGAAATCTCGGTCGAGGCGGGCCTGACCCTGAAGGATCTTCCGAAGGCCGTTTTCAAATATACGCACAGCTACCGCGACGGGGACAAGAGCTCCACCATCTGGGGACCGGTGCATCCCAATGCGACGACGGCGGTACGGGGCGTGTATCCGTCCATCTACAGCATTGATGAGAAGGTGGACAGCTTTGCGCTGGATGTGACCCATCACATCAAAACCACGGACTTCGGCGCCGGCGTGCGCTACGAAACCGCGAGCCTGAGCGACACGCGCCTGGAGACGTTCTGGCATGGCGAACAACCGGTGCAGCGGGAGGTCACCGACAAGCAAGGGACCTCGTATGACATGTTCAACGTGCATGTCTTCAGCGAGACTTGGATCAAAAAGGACCTGCTCTTCTCCACCGGCTACATGTTTGCCAATCTGGACGACACCTTTTCCGGGAGCCGCATCTACGGCAATGACTTTGACGTGGCCTACAGCCCCAATCCTTTGAACGACCTGGGCTACACCAGCCTCAACGGCGGTGCTCACGAGCAGGAGCATGTGGCGAACGTGAACCTGATGGCAACTCCCATCAAAAACCTGACCATCGTACCGTCCCTGCGGGTGCAGCAGGACAACTGGAATGCGAATTCCAGCGGCATCGGGACGCAGGGGACGGACGTCACGCCCGAACCCGTTGCCAGCACCAGTGACGGGGAGATGCTGGACGTGCGGGAACGTCTCGATGTGCGTTACACCGGCGTGACCAACTGGGTGTATTACGGCGGCGGCGAATGGACGGAAGGCAATGGAAATCTGTACGAAACGAACGGGATCAGCCAGGTCAACGGCATCGGACCTCCCCCTATCCTGCGCCTGACCGATGACACGCGCTGGTTCCAGAAATATTTCATCGGTGCCCGATGGTATCCCATCCGCCGCGTCACCATTGACGCCGGAGGGTATTACAAAAGGAACGAATACGACTACAATAACATCCATGACAGCACAACCAACGATCCGTCCAAAGGCAATACTTACCCGGCTTACCTGGTCATGCAGAACTTCGAAACGTACGACGGCAACGTGCGCCTGACGCTCCGGCCCGTTCAAAATGTTGTCCTGGTCAGCCGTTATGAATATCAGTATTCCACCATCAACACTGCGCCAGACTCGGTTTCCGGACTGGGCGATGTCGAGTCGTCGAAAATGACGAGCCATATCTTCGCGCAGAACGTCAGTTGGACGCCCTGGTCACGGCTGTGCCTGCAGGCCGGTTTTAATTACGTCGTCAGCCAAACCAAGACCCCGACATCCGATACAAACTACACCCAGGCCGTGCTCAATTCGCAGAACAACTATTGGACGGTGACTTTTAATTCTTCGGTGGTTGTGGACGATAAGACCGATCTCAACCTCGGCTTTGTCTATTATCAGGCGGACGATTACAGCAACAACTCCAGCGCCGGCCTGCCGCTCGGCGCCGGAGCGGAAGAGCAAAGTGTGACGGCCACCCTCACCCGGAGAATCACCCGGAATCTGCGCGTCAGCCTGAAATACGCATACTCCCATTACAATGACCGGGCTTCGGGCGGAAACAACAACTACAATGCGCAGATGGTTTACTCCAGCCTGCAATACCGTTTTTAACCGGCATCCCGCTCACGTGCCATGGCAAGGACGGACCAAGCCGCGTCGTATTGAAGTTTATGGAATCTCCGCAGCCACTCGACCCTGTTCCCGACTGGGGACTGGAAAGTCCCCGTAACTCGCGGACAGGAATGTCCACGCTACGTGAGCCAATTGCAAAACCCTTCCAGCGTAGCGCAGGCTTTCCAGCCTGCGGGTACGGCGACTTTCCAGTCGCCTGTTCCTGCGAACCCAAATCACTTATTCAAAAACAGTGCCGAGTTGTGTCCCCAAGCAACGCTTGGTAAAAGAATAAACTTGAATCTTCATCAATCTGCCATCTAATTTTGTATCGTGAAAAGTCATCCGATTGAAAAATCCGGGGTCGCCCTCGGGCGCCGGTTCAATAAACGCGCCTGGCGGCGGCTGCCGGTTTTGACGCCGTTGCTGTTCCTGCTCGTCGCCGGTTGTCACCGCGACGATGTAAAAACTTATCGCGTCGCCAAGGATCAGGACCAGCCTCAGCCGCAATCCGCGCCAGCCATGTCAACGGATTCACCCAACCCAACCCTGCCGCCCGGACATCCCGAAATTTCGTCCGCCTCCGCGGCGCCCGGGTTTGCGGCATCCGGATCCGCCCAGCCGCGACTGACCTGGAAAACGCCGGAGGGCTGGACGGAAGTTCCGCCCGCCGAAATGCGCGTGGCGTCGTTCAAAATCCAGGGCCAGAACGGCAAGCAGGCGGATGTGAGCGTCATTCCCCTGCCCGGCTTGCCCGGTAGCGACGAAGCCAACGTCAACCGCTGGCGCGGTCAGGTCGGTCTGTCACCCGTGTCGCCGGATGAACTGAAAAAATCCGCGGAAAGCGTCGAGGCGGGTGGCCAACCGGCGCAGCTCTACGACATCGCCGGCCAAAACCAGGGCAGCGGCGATGCCACGCGTATTCTGGGTGTCATTCAACATCGCGCCGGCGCGGTGTGGTTTTTCAAAATGACCGGTGACGCTGATCTGGCTGAACAACAAAAGCCGGCGTTTGTTGCATTCCTCAAATCGGTGGAATTCACAACCATCCAGGCACAAACGGAATTGCCTCCGTCGCATCCGCCCATCGGTGACATGGGCATGGGCGCACCAACAGCTTCCGCGCCGGTTTCCAGCGAAGGCAAACCCAACTGGCAGGCGCCCGCCGGCTGGCAGGAAGTTTCCGGCGGACAATTTCTCGTCGCCAAATTCACACTCACTGGCGTCGATGGCGCCACTGCGGCAGTCAACGTCAGCAGTTCCACCGGCGACGGCGGCGGTCTGTTGGCAAATGTAAATCGCTGGCGCGGGCAGCTTGCTTTGGAGCCACTGAAAAATGACATGGAATTGGCGCATATTGTCCCCGAAATGGATTTGCCCGGCGATGGTCATTTGACGGTCGTTGATTTCACCGGCACGGATTCCAAAACCGGTCAACCTGCGCGGCTCGTCGGCGCGGTCGTGCCGCAATCCGACCAGACCTGGTTTTACAAACTCATGGGTGATGCGAAAGTCGTCGAAAGCCAGAAAGCCGCGTTCATCCAGTTCGTCCAAGGTGTGAAATACTGAAATGCTCAAACCTTTCATCCGGTTATTTTCGTCGCTCAAGCTGACCGTGACCTGTCTGCTGCTGGGTTGTATTTTGGTGTTTTGGGGCACGCTGGCGCAGGTGCATCTCGGACTCTACAAGGCCCAGAACGAATTCTTCCGCAGCGTTTTCGTTTACTGGCAGCCGGCCGGTTCCGGATCCCACATCCCCATCTTCCCGGGCGGCTATTTAATCGGCACCGTGCTGCTCATTAATCTGCTGACGGCGCATGTGCGTTACTATCAACCGGGCAAAAGAAAAATCGGCATCGTGCTGATTCACCTCGGCGTCGTGCTGCTGCTGACCGGACAAATGCTCACCGACTTTCTCTCCCGGGAAAGCAACCTGCATCTGCGCATCGGTGAAACGAGAAATTATTCCGAAGCCGACCGCGCCTTTGAACTGGCGGTCCTGGACACCACCGGCAAGGACTCGGACAAAGTCGTTGCCATCCCCTGCTCGCTTCTGGTGCGTCGGGGCGAAGTGAGCGACCCGGGAATGCCGTTCACCGTGCGCGTGAAGACCTTTTACGCCAATTCATCGCTCGCGCAGCAACCCCAGCCGGGCTATGACCCGGTCAAAACCATTGCCGGTCCCGGCTCCGGCATCTGGTGGCGTGACGTCCCGCGCGAAACGGAAATGAACCGGATGGACATGCCGTCGGCCATGGTCGAAATCACCACCCCAAAAAATTCCATCGGCACCTTCCTCGTGTCCGGGTGGCTGGACCGCCCGCAGCAGTTCATTTACGACGGTCACACCTATGAATTGCTGCTGCGCCAGGAACGGTTTTACCTGCCGTTCAGCCTGCACCTGATCGATTTCCGGCATGACAAATATCCCGGCACGGACATCCCCAAGAATTTCTCCAGCCGCGTCCGGCTCCAAAATGTGGGAAACCACGAAGACCGCGAAGTGCTGATTTACATGAACAACCCGCTTCGTTACGCGGGCGAAACCTTCTATCAGGCGAGCTTCGACGCCGACGACCACGGCAGCGTGCTGCAGGTGGTCCACAATCCCACCTGGCTGACGCCATATTTTTCGTGCGTGCTGGTCGCAACCGGATTGCTCATCCAATTTCTCAGCCACCTGATTCCTTTTTTAAAACGAAGGCTGGCAGCTCCTGGGAGCGCCGACGTCTCGTCGGCAGATGGTGCTGTCCGTGGCAGTGCGGCGGGCCGGCGGGACCCGTCCTCCGTAACAGCACTGCGGAGGGTGGACGCCGGCGCTCCCGGGAGGGAGAAAAAGTGATTATGAAAAAATGGATTCCCCTCATTTTGGTCATCGTGATGGCGGGGTGGGTTTTGTCCGCGCTGCACCAGAAACCGGAGACCGGCTTTCACGCGCGCGAATTCGGCAAACTGCCCGTCCTGATGAACGGCCGGTTCCAGCCGTTCGATTCCGTCGCCCGCAATTCCCTGCTCCAAATCCGCACCAAACAAAGCGTCGTGCAGGAGGAGAACGGCAAAACGCAAACCCTGACCGCCATGGAATGGCTGCTCGAAACGATGATGAAACCCGAGTCGGCCAACGACTTGAAAATTTTCCGCATTGATAACAACGAAGTCCTCGCGCTGCTCAAGCTGCCGGACAACCAGAAATATTATTCCCTCAACCAGATCCGGCCCCAGGTGGACGAACTCGAAAAGCAGGCCGATCGCATCGAAAAAATCGAGTCCGCCAACCGCACCGTCTTCGAGTCGCAGTTGATGAAGCTATATGAGACCCTGAACCTTTATCAACGGCTCGAAATCAGCCTCAAACCGCCGGCCAGCGACGATTTCGCGGCGGAACTTGAAGCGTTTCAGAAGAGCATCGGGCCCGGCATGGCCGCCGTGCAGGCGCGCGAAGCCGGCCAGAAATTCGACCTGGAAGCGTTCAACACCCTCCTCGGTTTCATGGGCGGTTATGACACCGTCGCGCGCTTCGCCCTGCCCCTCGTGATCCCGCCCGTGGACATCAACGTCCCGCGCAACGCGTGGCAAAACATCGGCACCAACCTCATGCAAACCGCCCGCACCGGCGAAATGAATCCCGCCACAAAATTTTATGCGGAAATGGTCACCGCCTGCCGCGCCGGACAACCCGATGATTTCAACCGCGTGGTTGGGGAATATCGTGTGTGGCTGGCAGGCCGGTTTGCGCCCCAAGTGCAAAAGGCGGACCAGGAATTTCTCTTCAGCACGATGGAGCCGTTCTACAAGGCCTCCGTCATTTACGTGCTGGCCCTCGTGCTGGCGTTGCTGTCGTGGTTCAACCTGTCCGACTGGCTGCGGCGCTCGGCGTTTTATCTCATCGGCCTGGCGTGGGTGATTCACACCACCGGCCTCGTGTTCCGCATGTATCTCGAAGGCCGGCCGCCGGTGACCAATCTTTATTCCTCCGCCATCTTCATCGGCTGGGCCGCGGTGATTCTCGGAATGGTCCTGGAAAAAATTTATCGCGACGGCATCGGCTGCGTCGTCGCGTCATTCACCGGCTTCGTCACGCTGATCATCGCGCACAACCTCGCGCTCAGCGGCGACACCATGGAAATGATGCGCGCCGTGCTCGACACCAATTTCTGGCTCGCCACCCACGTCGTGACCGTCACCCTCGGCTATGCCTCGACGTTTGTGGCCGGATTCCTCGCCATCATTTACATCCTGCGCGGCGTGTTCACCACCACCCTTTCGGAACCAACCGCCAAGTCACTGGCGCGGATGGTTTATGGCATCGTCTGTTTCGCCACGTTGTTCAGTTTTGTCGGCACCGTCCTGGGCGGCATCTGGGCCGATCAGTCGTGGGGCCGGTTCTGGGGCTGGGATCCGAAGGAAAACGGCGCGCTGCTCATCGTGCTCTGGAACGCGACCATCCTGCATGCGCGTTGGGGCGGCCTCGTGCGCGAACGCGGCCTCATGAACCTCGCCGTGTTCGGCAACATTGTCACCAGCTTCTCGTGGTTCGGCGTGAACATGCTCGGCATCGGCCTGCACAGCTACGGATTCACGGACGCAGCGTTCAAATGGCTGATCCTCTTCATCGGCAGCCAGGTGGTCATCATCCTCCTCGGTCTGCTGCCGCAAAAACTCTGGCGCAGCTTTCAACCCCGCGCTTCTGCCCAGGCTTGACGTGCGCGGCTTCGTCCTCGAACCGAGTCAAGGTTCAAAGTTCGATGTTTCCTTGTTTGCCTCAAAATTCTGACTTCATCCTTCTCACAACAAGTTTTTTAGTCACAAGACGTTTACAAAACTTTGTCCCACGTGGGACAAAGTTTTGTCGTCCTCGTTCTCGTCCCTCGAAAACGTTGAGCGCGAATTTTTAACAACCAAGGAACAAAGGACACAAAGAAATCTGACCCGGCGCGCTGCGCGCTATGGAGGGCAGGCGATGTTTTCCCGCTACGTGTGATACCAATTCCCAGAGACGATCGGTGCAATGGGTAGGGCGGCGCTNNCGCGGCCCTACCGTCTGGAATAGGTGCCGATTATTATCGGGAAAGGGTATGACTCTTTCAACACCGCCAAGATTAATTTTTTCTCATAATTGAGAAAGTCATTGATTGATTTTTGAATAAAGAGCGAATATGTCGTAATCGAAACCCCGCCGACAAACACCGACTCAATGCAACGTTTTCTAACCAAACCGTTCCTCGCGATCGTCATCATCATTTTGGTTGGTGGAGCCGGAGTTGGGTGGTGGTGGGTACGAAACGACCACAAACTGTCTTTCCGCACGGCCGTCGTGAAGCACGGCGACGTTGCCGCCACCATCAGCGCCACGGGAACCATTGAACCCATCGAGGTCGTGGACGTCGGCGCGCAGGTGGCCGGTCTCATCAAGGCTTTTGGCACGGACGCAGCCGGCAAAACGATTGACTATGGCTCGGTGGTCGAGGAAGGGGCCATGCTGGCAAAAATTGACGAGTCGGTTTATGCCGCCGACCTTGCCGTGGCCAAGGCGCAAATGGAACAGGACAAGGCCGGTGAATTGAGCGCGGCCGCCAATCTCGAACAAGCCCGGGCCAAGCTCACCCAGGCCGAAGCGGATTGGAACCGGGCGCAGGAATTGGGCCGCTCCAAACTGCTGGCGGTTTCAGATTCAGATTCCTTCAAGGCCGCCTACGAGGTCGCCAGGGCCAACGTGGCGGTGGCGGACGCGGCCCTCGCCGAAGCCCGGGCGGCCACGGTGCAGGCCCAGGCTGGTCTCGACAAGGCGCAGCGAAATCTGGATTTCTGCATCATCAAGTCGCCGGTCAAAGGCGTCATCATTGACCGCCGCGTGAACATCGGCCAGACCGTGGTGTCCAGTTTCAACGCGCCCAGCCTCTTCCTGATCGCCAAGGACCTGACCAAAATGCAAATCTGGGTGGCGGTNNCGCCTCAACGCGACCATGACGCAAAACGTCGTCATGTACACCGTTGAAGTGAACACGGAAAACCCGGACAACACCCTGCTGCCCTACCTGACGGCCAATGTGCATTTCATGGTGCGAAAAGAATCCGACGTCCTGCTGGTCCCCAACGCGGCGCTGCGCTGGTCTCCCTCCTCGCCGGCACAAATCGCACCCGACGCCCGTTCGCGGAATCCCGTGGATCCACCCGCCGGTAATTCTCCCGGCAGCACCAATGCTTCAAAGCCGGGCAAAGGTTCCCGGGAACGCCAGGGTATTGTCTGGTTGAAGGAAGGTGATTTTGTCCGTCCGGTGGAGGTGAAGATCGGCACTTCCGACGGCTCGAACACCTCGGTGGTCGCCGGTGATCTGCAGGAAGGTCAGGAAGTGGTCACCGGCGAAACGACT
>PMOA01000096.1 GCA_003161635.1 Limisphaerales bacterium | reverse complement strand
GCTTTAGTTTTTGCTCTTTTACCCTCTGAACGTTTTGCATGAGCGGTAATGAAACAGACAGATCCGACAGTGGAAAGAAGCGGGGGCTGTGCCCCCCAGCGGCAAACTTTTTCTGAAACAATGGCATGGCTGAAAGCGACAACATTCTGACGAAGCTGCAAGACCTGATGCTTTATCTTATACCTGAAACCAGACGTGGCCCGTCAGACGCATACGATGGGAGATTCAAGCGCCGCTCGCGTTTGTGCCACCAATATTTGGAAATCTCCTTCGTGGCCTTGTGCAGCCAATCTTTGTCAGCGGCCAAACGGATCATCTCGACCGCTGCAAACCACTTGGGCGCATTCGGAGCGGGATCGCCCAGGGGCGTCAACTTGCCCTCGGCCATCAAAATCTAAATGTCATGCTCCGCGAAGCCGAGCAGTTTCGCCATCGCCACCACATCAAGGCGTGCCGGTAAATCTTTGGCCGCCCAGGTTGCCAACGTCGCTTGCATTACATCGTCAGTCATATTTTGATTTCAGTTGTATCCATTCACTCAGCAGCAGCATTGACTCACTGCCACTCCACAAATCATGCACCGACGTTCCGGTGCAGGATGGCCGCCCGCTACGCCGTTGCGCTGACGGTCTGGGATGGTGAAGTGACCGAGGAATTCCGCCGCAAGCTGCGCGTATTGCGCGGCCTGTGCCGGGACATTGTCGAATTGCGCCGGGGCGACCACGGCGGCGCCCGCCTGAACCTGGAGCAGGAACGACTGGAACGGGAACAGGAAAAAACGGAGGAAGAAGTGGTGGAACATTTCAAGTGTTGGGTGAAAAACCCGCAGGTGCGCGACTGGATTTGCCAGAATTGGGTGGGTCCAGAGGAGCGTGAACGCCGGTTGCGTGAAATCTTCGGACGAGCACCAAAAACGCCGGATGAAGCGGCGACTGACCGGCCGGAGTCGAACCCGGTCAAACCGGATCAAACTGAATCAAACCAGTTCAACCAGAGGTTGGCGGCCCGTCCGTTCCTTGACTCCTGCCAGTTTGATCAGTCCCGGCTGAACCGGGCCTCGAACTACGGTAGGGTTTTACCCCATAGCGAAGGGCCGGCGCATGTTGTAGCGTCCCGCCAATGTTAAAACCAAAAACGCAAAACAAACTTATGAAAAACAAAATGCTTGTCGGAGGAACCATGCTGATGCTGGCTGCAACGTCAGTCTTGGGAGCGGAAACCGCGAGTAACAACCAGGGTGACTATTACCGATCCGGCGAACTGTCCGTGGACGCGTTCGGGACTGGTTCTCTCGGGGAATACACCATTCAACATTTGTCTGGTCCGAGCGTCCGGCAAAATGTCCGATTCGGTGTCGGAGCGGGGATCAATTACTTCATCACCCGGAATATCGGTATTGGCGGCGATGCTTATTCTGAAAACACCACCGGAGCCTTTATAGACAGCGCTTCGGCCAATTTGACTCTGCGTCTCCCGCTGGGCCAAAGTATATTCGCTCCCTACGTCTTTGGCGGTGGCGGTCACCAGTTCGATATGGCCCAATTGTGGTTTGGTCAGTTTGGCGGCGGCATGGAATTTCGCTTCACCCCGCATGTGGGAATATTCATTGACGCCCGCGCGGTGGTGCCGAACGAAACAAAATATTATGGCGTCGGCCGGGTCGGCATGCGCTTCGCCTTTTAAGTGGTGTATTCACTGCTGCGCCGGCGGGAAGTCCGCCGGCGCTTTTTCTTTCCGCAATTTACCGCCAGCCGGATCAGTTTTTCGGGGAGCGCAATCAATAACGCACGGTAGGGTTACACCCCATAGCGAAAAACCACCCGGCAACGTAGTTTCGCCAAATTAGCAGGCGCAACAGCAAACCAAACACACAACGAAAATCACCATTATGAAAAATAAAACATTAGCCATCACCATCCTTTCCATCGCCGCTTTTGCAGTGGGATGCAACAAGGAGCAAACCACCTCTCAACAACTCGAGAATGTCAAAACCGAAACGAAAGAAGCCGCGCAGGATATGAAGGATTATACCTTCGCGCAAAAGGCTGAATTCGTTAAACAAATGCAGATCCAATTGGACAATCTCAATAAGGATTTGGACCAGCTCGCCGCCAAAATCGAAAGCTCCAGCGACGCGGTCAAGGCCGAAGCCAAACCCAAACTCCAGGCGTTGCGCGACCAGGCGGCCCAGTTGAACAAACAACTGGATGACGCCAGAAACGCCACCGAGTCCACCTGGGACAGCGTCAAAGCCGGCTTCCAGAAGGCCTACGGAGCGACGAAGGACGGGTTCAACCAGGCACGCCAGTGGGTGAGCGACAAAATCGCGCCCTGAGGCGTGGAGGAAAATTTTACGAATAGAACCAAACGCCTAGGCGGCAAACTCGGAATCGTGCTGTGCAGTGCGCTGCTGGGATGCACAACCTACGGGCAACCGTCGGTATCGGTCGGGGTGAGTGTGCCGCTGCCATCGGTGCAGGTGGTGCTCCCCTCAGTGGAGATTCGCGCCGAAAGCGACTTTTATGAGCCGCTCACCCCGTACGGGCGATGGGAGGTTGTCGGAGCCTACGGCCGCTGCTGGATTCCGGGCGGAGTTGAGGCCGATTGGCGCCCTTATTCCGAAGGTTATTGGCAGCGCACCGACGCCGGCTGGTATTGGGTCAGCGATGAGCCGTGGGCTTGGGCCACGTACCACTATGGTCGCTGGAATTTGAGCGCCCAATTTGGCTGGTATTGGGTGCCGCAGACGCAATGGGCCCCAGCGTGGGTCTCCTGGCACAGCGGTGGTGGATATATTGGCTGGGCGCCGTTGTACCCGTCCGACGTGGTAGTCATCTCGCCGCGAGCGTATGTCTTTGTCGAAGAACGGCATTTCATGGAGCCCGTTAGCCGTTCCACAGTGGTCGTCAATAGCACCACTATCATCAACCAGACCGTGATCAACGAAGCTCCGGCCACTGCGGCCATCGAAAAGGCAAGCGGGCGAAAGGTCCAGGCGGTCGCGGTTCAGGAACTGCGCCACAAGGCGGAAGCACCGGTCGTCGCCAGGCAACGGATACCGACCTCGACTAGTGAGAAAACGGTCCAGCCGCCGGTTCCCAGCGAGGCTCAACCCGCCGAAAAGAAAGCAGTTGCGGTGCACGAGCCACCGCAGGTTGAGAAACACAACCCCGTTCCCGCAACTCCGGAATTCAAACCTGAGGCCAAGCTTGAAGGTAATAATCATCCCCCCACGATTAAAGAACCAACCGGGCAGAATGCCGCCAAACAACCTGTAAAACAGGAAAAGTCTGCCCAGCCGTCGGACAAGAAAGAGCCGCAGCCGGCCAATGAAAAGCCGGCCGCAAACGAACAAAACGGACCGAACCCGGCGGACAAAGACCACGGGGACAAAGTCAAAGAATAGTTGCATGGAGGTTGGTAATCGGCCTCCTACAGTAAACAAATAAACATCAAAAATGAAAGAAACGATATGAAAAAAACATCTGTAAACACGGGTAAAACCTTGAAAGTGTTGGGGTTGGTCATCGGCCTCGGCGCGCTGCCATTGCTCCTGGGCGTGACCGGCTGCACCACCACCGGCAGCCGCTACGAGCAAAGCTCGGGCGAACGAATTGACGACCATGGCACTTCTTCCCGCGTCAGGGCAGCGCTGGCAAACGACTCGCAATATAAGTACGACGAAGTAAACGTGGAAACGTTCAAGGGCACGGTTCAGTTGAGCGGCTTTGTCAACATGAAGGACCAGAAAAACCGGGCCGGAGATCTCGCCAGGAAAGTCAGGGGCGTGAACGATGTCGAAAACAACATCACCGTCAAAGAGTGATCGAATTGAGAAAGGTGCACTCGCAACGTGCCGACAGTGGAATCCCCACTGTCGGCACGTTGACAGCGAGTAGAAACGCAACCCGAATGAACTGCCCGAAGAGGTTCGCCAGTTACTCAATTGCGAGTTGGAAAAAAATGCTTTCGTGATCTCGCGGCGAAGATCACGGTGCTTTTCGGACGGATCCGGCTGGCGGAAACCAAGCGGCGCGAATGGCGCGTCTGAATCAAGATGGTTTCGGTAGGGTAACACCCCATAGCGTACGCGTAGCTTCTTGAATTATTGTCAGCCGATCACAAACACGCCTGCCTAATATAAAGGAAACACATGAAATCCAAACTCACCCTGCTCGCCATCAGCAGTTCACTGGTGCTGGCCGCGCCAGCATTGCTGGCGCAAGATACCAACACCAACACCAATACCCTCCCCCTCACCCAAACCGTGAAATACCAAAAAGCGTTGGAAAATGACCGGTCTTTGGGCGAACGATCTCTCCTTCCACCCGGTCTCAAGGAGAAGATGAAGCTCACCGACGAGCAGAGAGGCGAACTGAAGCCAATCGAGGATGACTTTGCCAACACCTGCCAGCAATACCAGACAGCCAACCAACCCCGGATTGACGCCGCCGAGGAGGCGAACCGGCAAGCGCGCGCATCGAAGGACACGGCAAAAATTGAGGCAGCGCGCAAACAGTTGCAACAGGTCTGGGCCGGTCTCCGGCCATACAGAGAGGCAGCCGTCAAGCAAATCAAGCCTCTGCTGACGCCGGATCAACTCAAGGTTTTGGAGGATCCGAAGAACCAATGGAACGAAAATCATGCTGCTGAAGTGAATGATCCGTCTGCGAATTGAATCATAACACCAACAAATCCGCAGTGACGGCGCGGTAAATTATGAACTGAGAAGCGCGCTGTGTTTGTAGAATTAACCGAAGCGGCGGGTGCATCCTGGAATCCCATCAGGCGTATAATTGGCGGGTTGGGGAGGTGGTTTGGGCGCAGTGGGATGAAGTACGGCATGCGGCGGCGTTGCTGGTGGCGGGCCTGGCGGCCTTCCGGCGCGGCAAGTCCGGGAGCGCCGACGTGAAAACCTTCCTGGTGGCAAACGATTCTCAAAGGCGCGCCAGTGGCCGGCTCCATCTGGCTGGCATTCCGCGCGCGATCACGATGATTGGCTGACAGATGCATTGAATATGGACGCCGCCACGATAATTCAGCCCATAACGGCCAAGGATGACTCGACGGTCGCAGCGGCATCGCGTGCAGATGCGCCCGGCAGCGAACCACGGCCCGTTCCATCGAGCGCCGCAGCGGCGACTAAAATGACACCCGTGCAAATCGTCATAATTGTGCTCGGCGTCATTGCCTTTCTTTACTTCGCCCGTCCCGTGGTCTTGCCGGTCTTCCTGGCTTGTGTGGCGGGGATGACCCTGAAACCGCTCATCCGCTGGTTGTCTTACTGCCACATTCCGCTGGCGCTCTCCGCCGCAGTCGTGCTTTGCCTCCTGGTGGCCGCCATCGGGATTGGTTTCTTCCAATTGGGCCGCCCGGCGTTGACGTGGATGAACGAAGCGCCGCAACACATGACCGCGTTGAGGCAACGGGTTCAAAAAATATTCCCGCGCATCGCGCGGATCAGTCAAGCGGCGGCGGCGGTGAATAATCTCGGCGCAACCGAGGAGGAAAAAAAAGAAGAACAAAAGAAAACGCCTACGGTGGAGATCAAAGACCGCCGTGGCACCAGTTCAATCCTTAACTGGACCGGAACCCTCCTGGTGGGCATAGGCGAGACGTTGGTGTTGGTTTACCTGTTGCTGGCCTCCGGCGACCTGTTCCTGCATAAACTCGTCCATGTGATGCCGACCTTGAGCGACAAGAAGCGCGTGGTCGAGGTCAGCCATGAGATTCAGCAAAACATTTCCAATTACCTGTTTTCGGTTTCGCTGATTAACATTGGCCTCGGTATTGTCGTGAGTGGGGGGCTCTACTTCATGGGCGTGCCCAACGCCGCGATGTGGGGCATGCTCGCGGCGGTGCTGAATTTTGTTCCCTACTTTGGCCCCGTCGCCGGCGTGATCCTGCTGGCCACCGTCGGTCTGCTTACTTTCGACACGCTGTGGCAGGGACTCCTGCCGCCCGCCTGGTACTTGGTGCTCCATCTGTTGGAAGCGAACCTCATTACGCCGGTGTTGCTCGGGCGCCGATTCACTCTCAATCCAGTGGTCATTTTTGTTTCGTTGATCTTCTGGACGTGGCTCTGGGGTGTGCCCGGCGCGTTATTGTCGGTGCCAATCCTGGTTTCGATCAAAGTCGTCTGCGACCGCGTCCCAGCGATGTCGCCCGTCAGCGAACTTCTCTCCCGATGAGCCAACAATATTTTATCAGTGGGTCCAAATGAATCATTCTCGCGCAAAAATGGTGATCCAGGCTGGCGCGCGAATCAGTTTTCAGACGAGTTGCCCTGAATGATCCACGGTAGGGTTACACCCC
>PMOA01000065.1 GCA_003161635.1 Limisphaerales bacterium | reverse complement strand
CAGCGCGGCTTTGAGCAATTCCGCCGCCTGCGTTCCGGCGGCAACATTGTCCGTGCCGATGTAACAAGTGCGCTTGCTTTTTTCCGCGTCGCTGTCCGCGCAGACCAAAAGCGTTTTGGCGGCGATGTGGTTCAGGAAATCCGTCTGGTTTTCGGCGTCAATCGGACTGATGGCGATGCCGTCCACGCCGCCCGCGACGAGGTCGCTCAATATTTCCTGCTGCGCCTTCGCCGTGTGTTCGGCGGGAAAGCGGAAATCCAAATCCACGTCACCGAGTAACCGCGTTGCGTAGTCGCAACCCAGGTGCACGATTGCCCAGTATTCGTCCGCAGTGTTGGCGACAAAAGCCAGCCGCAATTTTTTTTGCGATGCGCCATTGGCTGTCCCGCTGCTTTTGTTGTCGCAGCCTTGGAACAAGGCCACAACACACAAGGCTAGGATGAAGAGGTGCAATTTTTTCATAATTGAATTGGGAGAATTGGTTGTCATAAATTTCGTTCTGGATCACGTTTTAGATTCTATCTTTCATTTGCAGCTTCATAATAGCAGAACAATGTATTTTCATCGTTATCACTATTCAACTCTGTTTTTTTTGCCCAAATAAAAGCGAAAAGCTCAAAGTTTGCATGGATTATGTTGCGTATTGTTCGAAACATGACAGAGGCAAGATTGCGCGTCTTGTCGCAATCCATCGGTTCGTTTCGGCAAAATGCCTCGCACCAAAAATTTGATCGTTACCGAATTTCATGTCAGCACTTTCCACACGGGCTCTCGCTGGAGCCAAGACCGAGGCGCAATGTGCCTGGGTCGGAGCGGACACCAAAACGGACACCAAACGAGTTAAGGAGGGTAACCGTTCGAGTAATATCGGAACTACGCCGCCGGGGACAATTTCCGAAGTGGTTTGACGAACTGCTCGTGGTGAGCAAACGATGAGGCCAGGCCTCGTGGTCCACGCTATTCGCGGAGATGGCGGCGGAATGCGGCCTCGAACCGGACATGGAGAAACATTTCACCGTGATTGAGCAATTCTTCAACAGGCTGAGTCCGTGACGCCGACGGGCGAACTCAACCATGGGTGCATCCGACTTAACTGAATCAAAGCTGGCAGCCTTGGATTGGTGTTGCACAGCCGCAAGCGCGAACGAATCCGATGCAAACTAGGAGCGTCAGCGCCACTCAAAACGGAGTATAATCAACCACACAACGGATGATAATCAGCCACAATTTGGACGCACCCCGCGACCGTCGTGACTTTTGGAAGGTGGGTGCGTTCAATTCCAACCCGCGCCTCCAAATTCAACGCCTGGATTTGAAGGCTTTGATATCATTGAAAGCGATTTATCCTTTCATCGTGCGAAACTGGCGCAAGGCGACGAAGGGATCGATTCGGGTCAGTAAAAAATGCGCCCAGTGATTTTTCCAACGCTGCCAGAAGGTCTGTGATTTCCGCCATTGGCGGGGCTCGATTCTTTGAGAGTGTTTTAGCAGGCGCTCAAAAATTTCCCGCGCTTCAACGGTAACCGTCTTGTCGTCGAGACGCAGCATCAGTTCGTAATTCAGATTGAGGCTGCGAATGTCGAGATTGGAAGAGCCGACGTAAACCACCCCGTCGCTGAGAATCAGTTTGGCATGCAGAACCTGCGGTTGATACTCGTAAATCTCCACGCCGGCTTTCAACAGGCGATGATACAAACTTCTGGCCGCCAGTTGCGAAACCAGGATGTCGGATTGGCCGGCCAGAATCAGTTGCACGCGTCCGCCGCGCCGCGCCACGCGCATCAAATCCCGCCGCACCCGCCGGGTCGGCAGAAAATACGCGCTCACGATCCGCACCTCGCGGGCTTTGGCCAAATCCTGATACAACGCGGTTTGAAAAGGGCCCGCACCACGACCGGGATGGCTCAGCAATAATTCCCCCGCCGGTTTTTTGAGAGGTTTGCGTCTGCGTTTGAATGCGCGCAATCGCATCAGCGGGTTGCGGCGAAAATCCGACAGCGCGAACAATTCATCGAAGGATGCCGCCAGCTCCACGGCCAGGGTGGGATTTTCAATCCGGACGCCGACATCGCACCAGCCGCGCGTCACGCCGTCGCCATCGTATTCATCGGCCACATTGAATCCGCCAATGAACATCGTGGCGTCATCGCAAATCAACAGCTTGCGATGATTGCGCACCCCGAACCGCCAGAGATGGAGGGGATTGAAGCGGCGCACTTCCGCACCGCCGGCAACAAGCGGCTCAAAAAAATCATCCAACAACAGCCACGAACCGAGCGCATCCACCAGGATTTGGACCTGCACGCCGCGCTGCGCCGCCGCCAGCAATGCTACCAAAAATTGCCGCCCCAGCTTCCCGTCGGAATAAATATAAGTTTCCAGCCGGATGGATTTCTGCGCCGCTGCTATGGCCTTCAACATGGCCGGGAAAATTTCCTGTCCCGCGCAGAGCCATTGCCGGGGAAAAGATTTTGGAGCAGGCATGATTCACCGTACTTTCCCACATCCAAATTGGCAATCAACCTTCAACTTGGTTAACCTGCTAGAAACCAATCGCCGCTCCACCGTCCACCGGCAATACCACGCCGGTGATAAATTTCGCCGCGGGTGATGCGAGATATACCGCCGCCCAGCCGATGTCGTCCGGGTCGCCGAAGCGCGCCATGGGCGTGCGGCCAAGGACTTTTGCCTTTCGCACCGGGTCGCCGCTCATGGCCTTGTCCAGCATGTCCGACGCAATCCATCCGGGCGCGATGGCATTGACACGCACGCCGTGCGGCCCCCATTCCGTGGCGAGCGTCCGCACCAGGCCGAGGTAAGCCGACTTGGCCGCGGAATAAGCCACCACCTGGGGAACCCCCAGGAACGAGGCCATCGAAGCGATGAAAAGAACCGAGCCGTTGCGCCGTTCAATCATCCGGCGTCCGGCCTCGCGGGAAAGCGCGAACGCCCCGAACAAATGCGTTTGAATGACGTTCGCAAATTCCGCGTCGTTGGTGTCCGTCGCGAACTTTTTGAGATGCACACCGGCATTGTTGACGAGAATGGTCAACGGCCCGGCCAGTTTTTCGGCCTGGTCAACCAAGGCCGGCGCGGATTCGAGCCTGGTCACGTCGCCGGCGAGCGCAAACGCGTTTTTGCCCAGCGCCACACAGGCTTTTTCCAATTCTTCCTTGCGGCGGCCGACCAGAACGACCTTTGCGCCCGCCGCGACAAAGCAGCGCGCCATGCCCAAACCGAGTCCGGTTCCCCCGCCGGTGATGAGCGCGATTTGTCCGGCGAGATTGAAAGCCGGATTGAAGGTTTGTTTGTTCATTTGTCTTAAGAAACTTTTGTGATTTTATGTTCCATACAGGCACGGTCAATCGCGTCCCAGTCCAGTTCCACGCCGATGCCCGGTTTGGACGGCTTTGTCGGCCATCCGCTTGTGGCAGCGGGACGAGAATTACGTCCCCCTCTTTCATTTGTTTGGCGGCGTTTCGCGGAGCGCGGCGTGGAAATAATCCGGCTCATCTTCACCGTAGGCGCGGGCGAGACCGGCTTGAGACGCAGCCAGCCACGCCTGCCGCTCATCTTCCAACGAGTCGCCAGACACAACCGTTACGATGAGCTTCGAGTCGCGCTGAAGCTTGTAAGGCTCGTCCAGGCAAATCCGTTTGCCGTCATAGTGAGCTTTGAAAGTAATTGCGCTCATGGAATTACTTCTATCCCCAAAAGCCTGTGCTCGCAAGCTGTGAAAACAAAGACCGCCCTGCGATGAGCGCGAGCGGCTGGCCGGGAAAACAGGTGAGATGCAACTGCGGATTGAAAAAGCACCTGGAGTGGGGTTAGACTGAACACCGGATTACAACACCGAACCTGAACCAAAAACCATTATGCCATTGTTGAAACTTGAAACCACCGTCGCGCTCTCGGATGACAAGAAGCAGGCGTTGCTCGCGTCCCTCTCCAAAATCGTGGCCGGGACAATCGGCAAACCGGAACAATACGTCATGGTCGTCGTCAGCCCCGCGGCCATCCTCATGTCCGGCAAACCGGGTGAGGCCGCGTTTGTGGACATCCGCAGCATCGGTGGCCTGGGTGGAGACGTGAACCGTCAGCTCTCGCAAAAGGTTGGCAGTTTGTTGAAAGAATCCCTCGGCGTGCCGCCGGACCGGATTTACCTGAACTTCACCGACGTCCCCGCCGGCAATTGGGGCTGGAACGGCGACACGTTTGGATGACTTGAAGCCATCAGCAGCTTGCGACAAAACGCGGGGCAATACATCACAGATTGAACACGGATGGGATACACATTTTAATCAAATTGATTTTTTGCACGCGAGCCTTACAAATGCTAGACGTTGCCCATGAGAAAACTTTTTTGGCCGGCTTTTTTGGCCTGGCTTTTGCCGGTTGCCGGATTGGCAGCGCAACCATTGGCGGACAACTGGTGGCGGCAAGATTCGCCTGAAAAAGTTTTGGAGAAGGCGCAATCAACAAATCAGTGCCTGGCCTTTTTTCATGGTGAAAAATCAGGTTCCACATCTTCAAAAATCACAGACCCTTTCGCCAAGACCAATGACGACGCTCGCGTAGAATTTTTTCAAAGAAGGAACGCCGATGGATCTGTGGAGACCAAAAGAGCGATTCGGGATGGAAATTTTCAGTGGACGAGTTACAAACTTAAAAGTGGCGGTTACGCTTTCACGTATGGACAGATAATCAAAACGGAATACGAAGCGGGAGAGGATTTGGAAAAAACGATTGCTGCAAAATTCGACCATCCTTACGAATTCAAGGTGCTCAAGTCGGAGATGGTTGGCACAAACGACTGCATTGTTATCGCCCGTTGCATGACGCCAAAGTTCCTGGACGCGATAAAAGCCGTTTATTACAAAGACCGTACGAAAGAAGAAGAGGCAGCGTTCGGCGGAGATTTTAGAAAATTCATTCGTTCTGAAACTGATTATTACGTGCGAAAAAGCGACGCAGTAATTATCGGTCATACGGAACGAAATCATCTTGGCGAACAATTGGAGGACTGGGTTTATAACAAAGTAGAAATCAACCAGCCAATACCCGACCAGGAATTTTCCCTGCCAAAAGGAGACATACAAATCGCCAAATCCTCCGAAGAGCTTCAGAAAATTTTGGCTGAATTAGGGGCGGCAAAGCTTGCCAAAACTCGCAAGAGCCAGGCTGCGGTGCTTTCTGAAAAACGTGTGTCAGAATTGCCTTGGGCGACCGACTTGCCGAAAGCATTGGCGCAAGCCAGGGCCGCAAACAAAATCGTGCTGCTTGATTTCACCGGCTCTGATTGGTGCGTGTGGTGCATGAAGTTTGATGATGATATTTTGTCCAAGCCTGAATTTGCCGCCTACGCCAGGACAAACCTGGAACTGGTGCTGGTGGATTTTCCAAATACTAAAAATCAAAGCGATGCGCTCAAGAAAAACAATGAAGAACTTCAGACAAAATTCAAAGTGAATGGTTTTCCAACTTATGTTGCATTAAACGCGGACGGAAAAGAAATTGGCCGCCAAGTCGGCTATTTGTCCGGCGGCCCACAAGCATTTATCGCCGAGTTGGAGAAATTTCGGAAACAGTAAATCACTGCTCCGTCACGCCCTTGGCCAGGTTGCAGGGCTTGTCCACGTCGCAGCCGTGACGTTTCGATTTCACCGGCGCAAAAAATACCTCAACAACATTGCATTGAGCGGAACGGAAATTAAACTCCGCGCGCGTGTTGAATCTGAATTCGCTCAATCCTCAGCAGCGCCAGGCGGTCGAAACCCTCAAGGGGCCGCTGCTGATCCTGGCCGGGGCCGGCACCGGCAAGACCCGCGTCATCACGTTCCGCATCGCCCACCTCATCGCCAAGGGCGTGCCACCCGCCAATATCCTCGCCGTCACCTTCACCAACAAGGCAGCGCGCGAAATGCAGGAGCGCGTGGCAAAATTGATTCCGCGCCAGACCGCCAAAGCCGGCGATAAATTGAATCGCCCGACCATCTGCACGTTCCATTCCCTTTGCGTCCGGATTTTGCGCCAGCACATCGAACGGCTCGGTTACAAACGGAATTTCGTCATCTACAACGAATCGGAACAGCTCGGCGCCGTTAAAAAAATCCTCGCGCAAATTTCCGTCCCGCGCGGCGGGAGCGAAAAAACGGACCCGGCGGCGGTTCTGGCGCTGTTGAGCCGGTTCAAAAACGGGGGCGAACGCGCCGCCGTCTTTGCCGATGAAAGCGTCCGCGCGCTGGCCCAGCACATCCGGTCGCGCTACGAAACCGCCCTGCGCGCCTGCAACGCCGTGGATTTCGACGACTTGATTCTGCTCACGCTGCGGCTGTTCAAGGAACATTCGGACGTGCTCGAAGCGTGCCGCGCCAGATATCGTTACGTCATGGCGGACGAATATCAGGATACCAACGCCACACAGTTCCAGCTCGTCCACGCCCTGACCGTGAAACATCGGAATTTCTGCGTCGTGGGCGACGACGACCAGAGCATTTACGGCTGGCGTGGCGCCGAAATCGGCAACCTGCTCGACCTGGAAAAACATTTTCCGGAGGTGAAAATCATCAAGCTCGAACAGAATTACCGCTCGACGAACACGATTCTTGACGCCGCCAATGCCATCATAAAAAACAACGTGCGCCGCCGCCCCAAACAGCTCTGGTCGGGCAAAGGCCGGGGCGACAAGATCGTCCTGCGCGCCTACACGAATGATGACGATGAAGCGCGCAACCTGGTCGAACAGATTGAATTTGCCCGGCGCGCACACGGGGTCCCCTGGTTGCACCACGCCGTTTTGTTCCGCACGAACATGCAGTCGCGGCCGCTCGAAACCGCGTTCCGCTCGGCCGGCGTCCGTTATCATCTCATCGGCGGCCAGAGTTTTTTCGACCGGTCGGAAATCCGCGATTTTCTCGCCTATCTGAAGGTCTTCATCAATCCGCACGACGACATCAGCCTGCTGCGTATTGCCAACGTGCCGGCGCGGGGGTTGAGCGATGTGACCATGGAACGTCTGCTCGGCGCGAGCCACGAACGGAAGGGTTCCGTGTTCGCCGCGATGAAAAATCCGGTGGTGCAGGCGGATTTCCAAACCAAGGCGCGCGGCAGCATCGAGGCGTTTGTTGCCTTCATCGAAAAGACCCGCGTGCAACTGCATCACGCCGCCTCGTCACCGCGGCCGTTGCAATCCTGGAGCGAACATTTTCTGGAGGAAACCGGCTATTTCAAAGAACTCCAGCGGTTGGAAAAAAATCCCGAAAACGCCGAGGCCCGCATTTGCAACTTGCGCGAATTGACCGCCACGCTCGACAATTTTGGCCGGCCCGCCGACCCGTTGGCCGACCGGCTGCAATCCTTTTTGGAGGACATCACCCTCGACAGCGAACGCGAGGAGGAAACGGAGACTGGCGATGCCGTGACGCTCATCACCATGCACAGTTGCAAGGGGCTGGAATTTCCGCGCGTCTATATCGTGGGATTGGAGGATGGCCTGTTGCCGCACGCACGTTCGGCGGCGGAAGGCACGCTCGATGAGGAACGGCGGCTGTTTTACGTGGCGGTGACGCGTGCGATGCAGTCGCTCACCCTCAGCCATTGCGCAGGCCGGATGCGCTACGGCCAGTTGATGCCCTGTCATCCATCGCGATTTCTGAAGGAACTGCCGCCCGAACTGGTGGAGGACGCCGATGTCAGGGACAAACAGCCGGTGAATCCGGCCGCCGGCAAAAAAATGTTCGACGTCCTTCGCAGCGCCATCAATTGAATCACGGTAGGAGACGAGGTGACGAGGCTCTGATCGGGTTGAGGGTTGAGGGTTGAGAGTTATGAAAAGTCAGAGGCTCCTCACCAGTGCTACGACCCGGCAGGCGTCGGCTGTTACGTCTTGAACGGGCTGTTAGGTGTGAGTTGAAAGGCAAGAATCGGAAAGGAAGATTCTTCGCTTGGACGGTCCTGAGCGGTCTGATTAAATCCACCCGACACAACATGAGCGAAGGCAAACAACCATTTACTGAATATGTGACCAAGGCCAGGCGCGGCCCGGATGCCTCCCGGTGGGGCTGGATTGCCGCCGGCATCCTTGCCGTGCTGTTGATTGTGTCATTGCTGCTCTGGGCCTCGGCCATGGGTAAACTGCGTGGACTGGAATCGCTCCGGACCAGGCTGGATGATGCCAATGCCAGTCTCGCCAGCGCACAAGGCGAAAACCAGAAGGACAAAGACCAGATTGCGGCCCTGCAATCCAAGGTTGCCGATCTGGAACAGGAAAAGGACACCGCCGCCCAGATGGCAAAAGGCCTCGAAAATGAGATGCGCGCAGACCTCGAATCCAAGGATGTCACCATCTCCAATCTGCAAGGCAAGCTCACCGTGAACATCCTCGACCGCGTCATGTTTGATTCCGGCGAGGCGATCTTGAAACCGGCCGGAGAATCCGTGATGCGCAAGATTGCAGCCATTCTCGCCGGACATCCTCGACTGAAGATTCACGTCATTGGTCACACGGACAACGTGCCCATCCGGCCCGAAGCCCGCAATCGGTTCGCCAGCAACTGGGAACTTTCCACCGCCCGCGCCCTTGCGGCCGTGCATTTTCTCACCGAAAAGGCGGGTGTGGACCCGCACCGCGTCGGGGCCATCGGTTACGGTGAATATCGCCCCCTCGCCGACAATGCGACCGCCGAGGGAAGAGCCAGGAACCGCCGCATTGCCATCACCATTCTGCCGGATGAACTCGCCGGAGCCGACACCGTGCCGGCAGTGAAGCCCGGTACGTCCACTAATTCCCCACCGCAGTCCTCTGGAACTGAGACGCCTGAACCCCCCGTGAAATAGCCCTTGGACCGATGGTTGAGGGAGAACGATTCACTGATTGTACTCCCGTCTTCGTTTCACTTCGACGCGGTGGGTCGTTTGCCCTGGGCTATTATCTTTCGCTCCGAGGAGCTTCAGCCGGGCTTTCCCGTGGATACCGGCGCCCTTTGCTCAGACAACTGCCGTCACCCGGTATTGGTTTTGCGCATCGGCGAGTTTTAATTTCAGGACATCGCCCTGCTTCCGGCCCAGGAGCTGTTCGCCCAACGGGGCTTGCGGTGTAATCTCCGCCGCTGCGATGAATCACGCCACGCCGAGCAGCGCGTGAACCTTGGGCATCCATTCGCTGATCGGGATTTTCTGAGGACAATGGTCTTCACAGTCGTGGCAGGCAACGCAAACACCGGCCCGCGCTGCTTCCGTGATAAAAATCTGATACTTGAAGCGCGCGCCGGGAATGTCTTCGTGGAGAAACGCTTCGTTGTAGATTTCAAAATTGGCCGGGATGTTCACTCCGTTTGGACAGGGCATGCAATAGTTGCACTTGGTGCAAGGAATGGCGGTTCGTTCCCGGTACTTTTGCTGCAATTCTGCGATCAGTTTCAGTTCCGCCGCCTGAAACGAATGGCTGCGAGCGTGACCCGCCGAATCCAGGTTGGCTTTCACCTGGTCCATGTTGCTCATCCCGCTTAACACAACCGACACTTCGGGCTGGTTCCAAAGCCATTGCAACGCCCAGTCCGCCGCAGAGCGCTTCACGCTGGAGCGCTCGATCACCTGGCGAATGGACGACGGCGGATGGGCCAGCCTGCCGCCGAGAAGTGGTTCCATGATCACAACGGCCAGGCCCTTGGCGGCGGCGAGCTTCAATCCCTGAGTGCCCGCCTGGTTCTCCGTGTCCATGTAGTTGTATTGAATCTGGCAGAACGTCCAGCGATCGTAACCGTTGATGATGTCAGGGAAGCTCTCGTAATTGTCGTGGAACGAAAAACCCAGGTGGCGGATGCGTCCGTCGCGAATCGCAGCGTCGGCGTGTTCCAGGAGTTTGTATTTCGGGACGATTTCGTTCCAGCGCTTTTTATCCAGGGCGTGGAGCAGATAAAAATCAATGCAATCGGTCTGGAGCTTGCGCAGTTGCTCGTTCAACATCCGGTCAAAATCGGCTTCCTTTTGGATCAACCATACCGGGGACTTTGTGGCTATTTTCACCTGGTCTCTATGGCCGCGCAACGCCTTGCCGAGAACGGTCTCGCTGTTGCCGTCGTGATAGATGTAAGCGGTGTCGAAATAGTTCACGCCCCGATCCAGGGCGTGGCGGATCATGCGCACAGATTCCGCTTCGTTGATATTGGGGCCGTGGGAATTTCCCTCCACGGTAGGCAGGCGCATGCAACCAAAGCCCAGGACCGAAGCGTTCCAATCCAGTTTGCCGAATTTGCGAAATTGCATGGCAACGGGTTCGAGGAAATTCATTCGCGAACCACGGCGGGCGGGCGGCTCCCGGCGTGTTGATGGATCGCTGCGCCCAACCAGGCGATGGTTTGGCCCAGATCATTCATGTTGCGCGAAGCCTCGTCGTCCTTGGCCACCTCGCCCTTGTCCAAGCCAAATCCGAGGTTCCAATACGTGGATCCCGGCACAATGGCGCCGGACATGAGGAACATGTGGTTCATCGTGTCAAAGGCATGCGTGCCGCCGCCGCGTCTGACCGCCACCACGGCGGCCCCGATTTTTCCGCGGAACAATCCGCCGTTGGCCAGCGCCACCAGCCCGGCGCGATCCAACAGTGCCTTCATTTCAGCGCTCACGTCGGTGAAGTACGTCGGCGATCCGAGGATGATCGCGTCGGCCGCGACCATTTTCTCCATGCACTGGTTGAAAACATCACCCTTCTGGCTGCACCGGGAATTTTTCTTCTTGAAACACTGGTAACAGGCCTGGCATCCGCGGATGGGTGTTCCGCCGAGTTGGATGAACTCGGTTTCCCAGCCAGATACGGCCAGCGGCGCAAGCACCTTTTTTAGAAGAATTTCAGTGTTCCCGCCCTTGCGCGGGCTTCCATTTAGGGCAACGGCTTTCATGATTTTAATCTGTAATCACTAACAGTTCAAATTTCCTGCTTTAGCCGGGCCGTGTCAATGACAACCAAAGTTGAAAAAGGTTTTTGAACTGACGCAGGGGCCTTCGTGCCGGACAGCAGCCAGAACCGTTCAGCACTGGCAGTCTCCTCTTGCTCCACCTCCGTCATCCAGGCGGATTTGCATTAGCCGTAGTTCTGTTCGCAGACTCCAGCCGGTGTGCGCCCAGAACTTCATCCCTGCCCTGTTGTCAGCAAAGATAAAGATGTTACATTTTGGGATACCCGCCTTGCGGAGTTTTGCCAGACAGGCACTCACGAGTTGCCGGCCTATGCCGCAACGCCGGTGGCGTTTTGACACGGCCAGGTGATGCAGGTAACCGCGCCGGCCATCGTGGCCGCACAGCACGGCGCCGATGATTCGACCGTCCTTTTCCGCAACAAAACTGAGATTCGGATTGCGTCGCAGATACGCGGCGATGGCGCGACGCGTGTCGGACTCGTTCAATCCTACGCCCTCAGTGCGCCGCCACAAGGCGATGACCGCGTCGAAATCTTCAATATGGAAAGACCGTAAGACCATTACATTGGCGTCGGCATGTACTCCGGGAATTAAGATGGGAACTGGGAACCGCGTCAAGCTGTTGATTTCCAGCGGGGAAATATCCAATTGGTGGGGAATAGAGTTCGGAACTGATGCCTGTTTTCACGTGCTTTCGACGGAACCGCAGGTAATGAAGTTGGGAACTGGCTGCCACGTTCCCCAAGACCTTCCGCTGGAAGTGTAACGCGTTACTACAACCCGACGGGGGCAGGAGAAAACTTCAACATCGACTGGCGTAGCGAGCGGGCATCGAAGACCGAACCCATCAAATCAGGGTACGCCCCGAGGGAATCTCCGCTAGGGCAACGCGACACGGTAGAAGCGTTGCCGATCATTCGTGGCGGCTGGAGTGGCGAACTGGAACAGGCCGGGAGCGGTATTGGTGGCCACGCCGAGCACGATCCAGTTGGCCAACGGCAATGAAAGATTGGTGGACGTCAGCACGGTAAAGGAGGCGTTGGAGTCGCCGTAGGCGAAGGCAAACTGAAACATGCCGTTGGTCAGCATCCGGGCGTCAACCAGGATCGGGGGAGCGGCTTGAGTGACGGAAATGGTTTGGCCGAGCAAGGTGATGTTGGCGCTGCGGTTGGAAACGGTGGCGCCAAAGGTAAAGCTCACGACGCCATCGGTGAAACCGGTGATGGCCAGCCATGGTTGGTCACTCGTCGGCGAGAACGGGGGAAGCAAATTTACCGTGGCTGGCAGCACTACGGGCAAAACATCGTTGCCTGCCGCAGGTGCTTCCAACTTCCCAGTCGGATCTACGAAGGCGCGCGGCAGTTCCTTGACGGCGTTGTTGTTGGAATCAGCGATATAAACATTGCCCGAGCTATCAACCGCAACGCTTTCCGGACGATTTAATCCCGTGAAGACCAAAGTGGTCACAGTGTTGTTCGCCGCTGTCCATTTCTTGATTGCACCATTGAAGGTGTCGGCGATGTAAACGTTACCGGCACCATCCACTGCGACGCCGGCAGGCGCGTTCAGCCCAGAAACCAACGTGGTCAGCATGTTCTTAGCCGCCGTCCATTTCTTGATCGCACTATAGTCGTCAGCAATATAAACGTTACCCGCTGCATCCACCGCGACCCCGGCGGGCTGGAAGATGGACACTTGCGTGGTCACGGTATTATTCAAGGCTGACCATTTTTTGATCCCGCCAGTATCTGCAATATAAACGTTGCCCGCGCCATCCACCGCCAACTCAAAAGGGGACGATAAACCCGAGGCCACCAGCATTATAACGCTGTTGCTCGCCGCCACCCACTTTTTGATCGCATTATTGCCAGTGTCAGCGATGTAAACGTTTCCCTCACCATCCACGGCTACGCCAAAAGGCGACGACAATCCTGAAGCCACAAGCGTGGTTACGGTATTGCTCGCCACTACCCACTCCTTGATTGCGTTATTGCCCCGATCAGCGATGTAAACATTGCCCGCGCCGTCCACTGCCAAGCTAAGAGGCTGGTTCAAACCCGTAGAAACCAGAGTTGTAACGGGTGCTGGCGCCGCAAGATAGGTTGAGCCAGCTTGAGCAACAGCAAGCGTCTGGCCGGCAATGGTGAGGGTGCCGGTGCGGGTGGTGCCCGGGTTGGCATCGTAGCTGAACACCAGGTTGGTGCTGCCCGTTCCGCTTTGGCTTGCAGTGGATAGGTGTAACCAGCCGGCATTGGCCGTGGCCGTCCATGAAACGATTGATGGACTCACGGCCACAACAACGCTATCCGTGCCGGCCGTGGCACCATCCAAAATGGAACTTGTGCCCAAGGCATATGAGAGACCTGACTGCACGAACAGGATGGTTTGACCGAGCAGAGTGACATGGGCTATGCGGACGTCGCCGACGTTGGTGGTGAAGGTAAAACTGACCGTGCCATTGGTGCTGATGTTGACGGTTAGCCACGACTGGTCACTGGTCGGAGTGAACGGGGCGAGCAAATTTGCCGTAAGCGGCAACACCATCGGCACATCGCTGCCGGCATCAGCCCCTTCATATCGGGGCATCGGGTTGACGAAGGCATAAACCAGTTCCTTAACAGCGTTGTTGCCGGTGTCGGCAATGTAAATATTGCGGGCGCCGTCCACCGCTACGCCAGCGGCGCCGTTCAACCCCGAGGCAGCCAGTGTAGTTACAGTGTTGTCAGTCGCCGTCCACTTTTTGATCGTGTTATTGCCACTGTCAGCGATGTAAACATTGCCCGAGCCATCTACCGCAACCCCTTGGGGACCATTCAAGGCCGAATCAATCAGTGTGGTCACGGAGTTATTCGCCGCCGTCCACTTTTTGATCGTGTTATTGCCAGTGTCGGCAATGTAAACATTGCCCGCGCCGTCCACCGCCACGCCGACGGGACCGTTCAGCCCCGAGACAACCAGCGTCGTCACCGTGTTGCTGGACGTCGTCCATTTCCTGACCGCGTTATTGCCGGTATCAGCAACGTAAACATTGCCCACGCCATCAACCGCCACACCCGAGGGAGCGTTCAGCTCCGAGGCGACCAGCGTGGCCACGACGTTATTCGCCGCTATCCACTTTTTGATCGCATTATTGCCGCGGTCGGCAATGTAAACATTGCCCGCGCCATCAACCGCCACGCCGGCGGGACCATTCAACCCGGAGGCAACCAGCGTCGTCACCGCGTTGCTCGTCATCGTCCACTTTTTGATCGCGTTATTGGCTGTGTCAGCGATGTAAACATTCCCGGCGCCGTCCATCGCCACGCTATTCGGGTGGTTCAACCCCGAGGCCAGCGTTGTCAGTGGCTGAGGCGCCGCGATATAGCTTGAACCGGCCTGGGTAATGGTCAGCGTCCAGCCGGCGATAGTGAGAGTGCCCGTGCGCGTGACGTCCGGGTTGGCATCGAAGCTGAAGACCACGTTGGTGCTGCCCGTACCGCTTTGGTTCGCCGCACTCAGATGCAGCCAGGAGGCATTAGCTTTGGCCGTCCAGGGAGAGGTTTCCGGGATCACGCGCAAAACGACGCTATCCGCGCCTGCCGCTGGCCCTTCCAGCAGCGCGGTTGCGCCGAGGAAATTGGATCCCTGCTGTACAATCGGGACGGATTGGCCCAGCAGAGTCAGGTGGGCGGTGCGATTGGTTGCGGCGGAGGCGCTGAAGCTGAAACTCAGCACGCCGTTGGTAACTCCATTGATGGTCAGCCATGCCTGGTCATTGGTCGGGCTGAACGGCGGAAGCAAATTGGCCGTGGCGGGCAGCACCACCGGCAATACATCGCTCCCAGCGGCGGGACCTTCGAATTTTGTTGTCGCGTCCACGAAGGCATGCGGCAGCTCTTTGACCGAGTTACTGTAGTTGTCGACGATGTAAACGTTGCCTGCGCCATCGACCGCCACACCCCACGGATAGCTGACTCCCGAGGAGACCAACGTGGTTACGGTGCTGCTGGCTGCCGTCCACTTCTTAATCATGCTGTGATAGGTGTCAGCGATGTAAACACTGCCCGCTCCATCGACCGCGATGCCAGAAGGATAGTATAATCCCGAGGAGACTAGTGTGGTCACGTTGCTGTTTGCCGCCGTCCACTTCTTGATCGTGTTGTTGTAGGTATCGGCGATGTAAACATTGCCAGAGCCATCCACTGCCACGCCTTCGGGATCGTTGAGTCCCGACGATACCAGTGTAGTCGTTTTATTATTGGCCACCGACCACTCTTTGATCAGGTTGTGCGAGGTGTCGGCGATGTAAACATTGCCGCCGCCGTCCACCGCCACTCCTTGGGGAGCGGACAATCCCGAGGAGACCAACGTGGTTACCGTGTTGCTGGCCGCCGTCCACTTTCTGATCGCATTGAGAGAAGCATCAGCAATGTAAACATTGCCGACGCTATCCATCGCCACGCCTCGGGGAGAAGACAATCCGGAGGAAACCAGCGTGGTCACGGTGTTGCTGGCTGCCGTCCACTTCTTGATCGCGCTATGGTAGCTGTCAGCGATATAAACATTCCCCGCGCTATCAACCGCCACGCCATAAGGCATGGACAAACCCGTCGAAACGAGCGTGGTCAATGATGGGGGTACGGCGTCATAAGTCGGGCCGGCTTGGGTCACGGTGAGCGTCTTACCGGCGACGGTGAGGGTGCCCACGCGCGTGGCGCCCGGGTTGGAGTCGTAACTGAACACCACGTTGGTGCTGCCCGTGCCGCTTTGGTTCGCCGCACTCAAATGCAGCCAGGCCTCATTGGCCGTAGCCGTCCAGGTGTCGCTTTCAGGGCTGATGGCCAGAACGACACTATCCGTGCCCGCCGCCGGCCCTTCCAAAGGCGCAATTGTGCCCAGGACATAGGGAGGGCCTTGTTGTGTCACCGTGAGCGTCTGGCCGGCGATGGTCAGGGTGCCGACGCGCGTATCCCCGGGATTGGAATCGTAACTGAAGACAATCGTGGTGCTACCCGTGCCGCTTTGGTTCGTCACGCTGAGATGCAACCAGGAATCATTGGCGGAAGCCGTCCACGTAGTGGTTTCCGGAGTCACGGTGAGAAGGACACTATCACTGCCCGCGGTTGGCCCTTCCAAAAGCGCGGTTGGAATCAGGTAAGCTGGAGCGGCCTGTTGCGTCACGGTGAGCGTCTGGCCGCCGATGGTGAGGGTGCCAACGCGCGCGGCCCCGGGATTGGCATCGTAACTGAAGACAACCGTGGTGCTACCGGTGCCACTTTGGTTTGTCGCGCTGAGATGCAACCAGTTGGCATTGGCCGTGGCCGTCCAGAGACCGGTTTCAGGGACCACAGTCAAAGCGACACTATCACTTCCTGCAGTTGGCCCTTCCGAGAGGGCAGTTGGGCTCAGCGAACACACGGGACCCTGGTTGATTGAAATGTTTTGGCCCAGCAAATTGATATGAGCCGTGCGATTGGAAATGGTGGCGGTAAAGGCAAAACTCACCACACCGTTGGTGGTACCCGTGATGGTCAGCCAGGACCGATCGCTGGTCGGCGCGAACGGGGAAAGCAAATTGGCCGTGGCGGGCAGCACTTGGGACAAGACATCGCTGCCAGCGTCGGCAGTCTCCGATTTGGGCGTTACATCCACGAAGGCATGCGGCAATTCCAAGATGGCGTAATCGATGCCCGAGAAGTAGGGGAAGTAGATATTGCCCGCGCCATCGACCGCCACGCCACCATACATGGCGTTCAGGCTGAACTGTACCAGCGTGCTCAAGGTGTTGCTGGCCGCCGTCCACTTCTTGATCATCATGGCGTCCCGGTCGTCTACGTAAACGTTGCCGGATACGTCAACGGCCATCCCAATCGGAGAATATATTGGTCCCGAGACAGCCAATGTTAATACCGTGCCGTTGGCGGCCGTCCACTTCTGGAGCGCAGTGTTATTGACAAAGTTGTTATTGATAAAGTAAACATTGCCCACCAAATCCACCGCCGCTGGACCGCCATCGTAACCCGATATCGTCAGCACGCTCACGGTGCTGTTGGTCGCCGTCCATTTCTTTACGGCGCTGCCGCCAGTCTCGGTAATGTAAAGATTCCCCGCGCCGTCGATGGCGACGCCGGACGGGGAGGACAATCCCGAGGCCACCAACGTATTCAGAGTGTTGCTCGCCGCCACCCATTCCTTAATCGCATTGTTGCCGGGATCGGCGACGTAAACATTGCCCGCGCCATCCACGGCCATGCCCGACGGAGAGGATAATCCGGAGGCAACCAGCGCGGTGACGGTATTGCTTGCGGGCGTCCATTGTTTGAGGGCGTTGTTTATAGTATCAGCGATGTAAACGTTGCCCGCGCCGTCCGCAACAACGCCAACGGGATAGTGCAGCCCTGAAGACACCAGCGCGGTCGGCGTTAAAGGCGCAGGGGCGTAACCCGGGGCAGCCTGGGTTACGGTGAGCGTGTGGCCGGCGATGGTGAGGGTGCCCGCGCGCGTGGCGCCCGGGTTGGCGTCGCAACTGAACACCACGTTGGTGCTGCCCGTGCCGCTTTGGTTGGCCACACTCAGGTGCAGCCAGGTGTCATTGGCCGTGGCCGTCCAGGCGGCTGGAGGATCTACAGCCAGAACGACGCTATCGCTGCCTGCCGTCGGCCCTTCCAAAAGCGCGGTTGTGCCCAGCACAGAGGTGGCCTGCGCCGGAGCGGCGCTGAAGATCGCCAACACCAGCGCGATGAACACACCGCCGGAAACGCGACGGCAGAAGTGATAGTTTATTGCGAATGCATCCGTCTTTTGGACTCGCTTGACTCCTATCTCTTTCATTTCATGGGCGATATTATCTTATTCGTCGGCGGCGTTCAATTACAATTCATTCTGCCGTTTGGAAACATACCCGAAATGAAGCTTCATCCGCTGTCCAACCTGGATGAATCAGCCCACTTCTCTTCGCTGGGTCGACCTTATCACGGGCGGGCCAGGTTCACGCAACAAATTGGTGCAAGAGCCATAAAAGGCCCCATATGTAGTTGCGGAATAGCGAATCTACAGTTGTGGGAAATGTATCCGCAGCACAAAAAACTCGCGCTAAGATGCTCAGAACCGTTGAGAAATTGCAGCCGGACAAGTTCGGTCCAGTTTCCGACTTTATTGTTCTTACACCTGTATGCCCGATTGTTACTCTTTTATTCCACCGTCACGCTCTTGGCCAGATTCCTCGGCTTGTCCACGTCGCAGCCGCGCACGACGGCGATGTGATAGGCGAACAACTGCAGCGGCACGGTGGCCAGAATCGGATTAATCAGTTCCAACGCCTTCGGCAGGTAAATCACGTCGTTGGCCACCTTCCCGATTTGTTTGTCGCCTTCGGTGGCCAGCGCGATGATGGGGCCTTTGCGCGCACGAATCATTGCCAGGTTAGCCATCGTCTTGTCATACATTGAATCCTGCGGCACCAGGAAAACCGTCGGCGTCTTCGGGTCAATCAACGCAATCGGGCCGTGCTTCATTTCCGCCGCCGAATAGCCCTCGGCGTGGATGTAGGAAATTTCCTTCAGCTTGAGCGCGCCTTCGAGCGCAATGGGGAACGTGTAACCGCGACCAAGGAAAAAGAAGTCGTCGGCCTTCGCATATTTCTTCGCTATCTTTTTGAGCGCGTTGTTTTGCGCGAGGATGGATTCGAGCTGTTTGGGCACAGCCTCCAACGCGTGTAGAATTTCCAGGGCCCGGCGGGCGGACAACGTCCGCATCCGGCCCAGATGCACAGCCAGCAGCGCCAGGATCGTGAGCGTGGAGACAAAGGCCTTGGTGGACGCCACGCCGATTTCCGGTCCGGCGTGCATGTAAATGCCGCCGTCGGATTCGCGCGCGATGGTGCTGCCGACGACGTTGACGATGGCGAGCGCGCGGTGGCCGCGGCGCTTGGCCTCACGCAACGCGGCGAGCGTGTCCGCCGTCTCGCCTGATTGCGAGAGAACGAGCAGCACGGTGTCGCGTTCGAGCGGCGCGTTGCGGTAACAAAATTCGTGCGCGAACTCAACCTCGACCGGAATTTGCGCGAGTTCCTCAATCAAATACTCGCCCACGAGCGCCGCGTGCCAGCTCGTGCCGCTGGCAGCGATGATGATGCGTTTGATTGAGCACAGTTGCGCGGGCGTCATGTTTAAGCCGCCAAACTTGGCGGTCGCACCTTCGGTGTCCACGCGACCGCGCAAGGCGTTTTCCACCGTGCGCGGCTGCTCGAAAATTTCCTTGAGCATGAAGTGCTCGAAATCCCCGCGCGCGGCGTCCTCTTGGCTGAATTCGAGATTGCTGATCTGGACGTTGGCGGTGTCCGCGCCGAGGTTCAGAACGTCGAAGCGTTCGGACTTAATCGTCGCAACGTCGTAGTCGTTGAGATAAACGACTTTTTTTGTGTGGGCGACGATGGCATTGGCATCACTGGCCAGGAAATTTTCATCCGTGCCGATGCCGATGATGAGTGGCGAACCGCGCCGCGCACCGACAATGGTGTCAGGCTCGTCGGCGCAAATCACCGCAATGCCGTAGGTGCCGATGACTTCGCGCAGCGCATCGCAGACGGCCTGGATAAGGTCGTTCCCGTTAATCTTGTAGCCGCGCTTGTCAAAGCGCGGACCATCCGCCGATTCACATCGGCGGCTACGCCGTTTTTCGTAATAATCGCCGATCAAATGCGCGAGCACCTCGGTGTCGGTGCCGGATTTGAATTTATGGCCGGTGGCGAGCAGCTTTTGCTTGAGCGCGTCGTAATTTTCGATGACGCCGTTATGGACGACGGCGATCCGGCCGGATTGGTCGAGGTGCGGATGGGAATTGATATCCGACGGCGGCCCGTGCGTGGCCCAGCGCGTGTGGCCGATGCCGAGATTCCCCGCGACCGGTTCGGATTTCAGCAGGCGGGCGAGGCCTTCGCCGATTTTCCCCTTTTTCTTGCGAACCAGTAACCTGCCGTTGTGCAACACGGCGATGCCTGCGCTGTCGTAGCCGCGATATTCCAGCCGCCGCAATCCTTCGAGGATGATGGGCGTGGCCGCTTTTTTACCAACGTATCCGATGATGCCGCACATGAATTTGTAGCGGCGCTCTGTGAGCGCCGGTTTATTTCGCGACGGTCATAGACCGCCGCTACAGTTCAAAATCCAATCCGCCGCGCCGTTCAAATCGTCCACCATCACCGCAAGTTTGAGTGGTTCCGGCGATTTCCGTTCAAGTTTTGCGCCGTAGCCGGTGCGGACCAGAATACTCGTTTTGACTCCGGCGTTCCAGCCGCATTCCAAGTCAATCAGCTTGTCGCCGATCATGAAACTTTGCGCCAGATCTACGCCGAATTCATCGCGCGCGTCGAACAAAAACTGCGGCGACGGCTTGCGGTCGCGGCTGGGCTGGCCGGGCGCTTCGGGCGCAATGTAAATTTTTTCAAAGCGCACGCCGGCCCGGGCCAGTTCGCAGCAAAGATGCTCGTTCACGCGCTCCACGTCCGCAAGCGTGAAGTAACCGCGCCCGACGCCGGACTGGTTTGAGACGATGAACAGTTTGAACCCGGCATCCGAGAGACGCTTCAGCGCCGCCGCCACCCCGGGTAGGAAGACCACGTCCTCGACGCGGTGCAGATAATTCCTTTCCGCAATCAACACCCCATCGCGGTCGAGAAAAACAGCCCGGTTCATTTTGGCAAATAGTGGTTTGATTATGGCAAGAATGGAATTGAATTCTTTCCGGCGCTTGCGCATCCTCAACCAGTTTCGATTTTAACAATTAACGAACCAATTTAATGAGCAAAGGCAGATTGGGAATTTTGGTCGGTGGCGGCCCGGCGCCGGGCAGCAACGGCGTCATCGCGGCGGCCACCATCGAAGGCATCAACCAGGGCTACGAAGTCATCGGCTTCCGGGACGGCTTCAAGTGGCTCGCGCAGGGCGAGGTGCAGTATTGCCGGCCGCTGGCGATTCGTGACGTGAGGGAAATTCATCTGCGCGGCGGCTCCATCCTGGGAACCGCCCGCACGAATCCCACGAAGTCGGAAACGCAGATGAAAAATGTCTTCAGCGTTTTTGAAAAGCTGGGCATCACCGCGCTGGTCACGATTGGCGGCGACGACACGGCGTTTTCCGCCAGCGTCGTGGCCAAACAAAGCAAAGGCAAAATCCGCGTCGCTCACGTGCCGAAGACGATTGACAACGATCTGCCCCTGCCCGGTTCGACGCCGACATTTGGATTTGAAACGGCACGGCACTACGGCGTTCACATTGTCCGCAATCTCGCCGAGGACGCGCGCACCACTTCGCGCTGGTATATCATCATCAGCATGGGACGCGCGGCGGGACATCTCGCGCTCGGCATCGCCAAGGCCGCCGCGGCCACGCTCGCCATCATTCCGGAGGAATTTCGCGGACGGCAGGTCACGATTGATGAGGTGTGCGACATCATCATCGGCTCCATCATCAAGCGCCGCGCCGATGGTTCGCAATACGGCATTGCCATCCTCGCCGAAGGCCTCATCGAAGCGATGGGCGAGCAGGGACTGGTCAAGGCGCTGCCCGACGGACATTTGGAACGTTTCGGCAAAGTCGTTCGCGACGAGCACGGCCATTTGCGTCTCGGTGAAATTGAATTTGGCCGCCTGATGAAAGAGCTGCTGACCGCGCGTCTCGAAAAGCTCGGCATTAAAATGGGCTTCATTGACAAGGACCTCGGCTACGAACTCCGCTGCGCCGACCCGATTCCGTTCGACGCCGAATACACGCGCGACCTCGGTTATGCCGCGGTGAAATTTCTGCTCTCGCCCGAAGCCGAAAAATACGGCGCCATCATCAGCTTCGTGGACGGCAAAATGATTCCGCTGCCGTTCGACAAAATGCTCAATCCACAGACCGGCCGCATGCAAACGCGCCAGGTCAACGTGGACGGCGAAGCTTACGAATGTGCTTGCGCCTACATGATCCGGCTGGAACGCGACGATTTTGAGGACGCGAAACAGCTCTCCCGGCTCGCCGCCGTCGTTTCCATGACACCCGGTCAGTTCCGCGAACGCTTCGGTTATCTCGTCGGCGTGAAGTAAGGTTTTACGAACGCACCCGGCGGCGGGAAGATTTTCCCGCCGCCGTTTTTGTTTTGTTAAATCAACTTGGAACAAGTCATTTTTTTCGGCATCCTACCATGGAAATGACGCGCCAACAAAAGGCGCGTTAAGCTGGAATATGTTTATTGCCGGACTCGGAGTCGCCGCCCCGCCCCAACGCTACACCCAGCGCGAATGCTGGGACGCGCTGCAAAAATCCGCGCCATTCGCCCGGCTCGCGCCGCGGTCGCGCGCCATTCTCCAAAAAGTGCTCTGCGGCGACAACGGCATCCTGAGCAGCCCGACCGTTTTTTCGTGCTCGTACGTGCGTTGCATGACATCGTGCCCGACAGCCTCTGGTGGATGTCGGCGTTCGGCGCGAGATTCAGTTGCCACGGTGCATTGCTGGAAGTGAAAGAAACTTGATTTACTTGGTTAAACCGGTGGGGCGAGCGTCCTCGTCCCGCATTGCGGGATCAGCAGCCTCGCCCCACCAGAAATACAAAGAGCAAAGTGAAACGCATCATCGAACCGGAATTACTCGATGGATTACCGCCTGGCGACCCGCGCGCCGCCGGCTCGCGCCGCGATTTGCGCCGGCTCAACACCTGGATGCGCAACCACGCCATCATGGTTCGCGCGTTGCAAACCGCCGTGAACGGCCAAACGCCAAAACAAATCACCGAACTCGGCGCGGGCGACGGCGATTTCCTGCTGCGCGTGGCGCGGCGGCTCTCATCGTTTGGAGTCCCGTCCCGCACTTCGCCGGACGGCCCGAACCGTCCCGCAGTGGGCGGGGCGGGACTCCGGGCAACGGGCCCGTGGAATGAAGTGAACGTGACGCTGCTCGACCGCCAAAAAGTCGTGACGCCGCAAACGCTGGCAGCTTTCGCATCGCTCGGCTGGCGCGCGGAAGCGGTCGTCGCGGACGTTTTTGACTGGCCGCAAACTTCGGCCCCGGCGGAAATCGTTGTTGCAAATGAAATTCTGCACCATTTCGACGACGCGCGTCTGGCCGGGTTGTTTCGCGTGATTGCCGGTCGCACGCGCTTGTTCATCGCCATCGAGCCGCGCCGCGCATCCTGGCCGTTGTTTTGCAGCCGGCTGCTTTGGGCGATTGGCTGCAATTCTGTCACGCGACACGACGCGACGGTGAGCGTGCGAGCGGGTTTTGTCCGTGAAGAACTTTCCGCGCTCTGGCCTGACAAAAGAAATTGGCAACTGACCGAGCAGCGCGCCAGTTGGTTCAGCCATTTGTTCATCGCGCGGCGGACGGGATAGAACATGGCGGTCATGAAATCCATTACGATTGTCGGTGGCGGACTCGCGGGGTTGACGCTCGGCATCGGGCTGCGTCAACGCGGTGTGCCGGCGGCCTTGTGGGAGGCCGGGCATTATCCGCGCCATCGCGTCTGCGGCGAATTCATCAGCGGCCGCGGCCAGGAAACGCTGGCGCGGCTGGGTTTGCGCGATTTGCTCAAACGCGCGGGCGCGGTGGGCGCGGACACGGCGGCCTTCTTTTCCGAAACAAAATCAACGCCGACGCGCGCTTTGCCTTCCAGTGCACTCTGTCTTTCGCGCTTCACTTTGGATGCTGCGCTCGCAAAGAATTTTAGCGAACTGGGCGGGGAATTGTCCGAAGGCCGGCGCTTCGCTGAAAATTTTGGCGAAGGCATCGTGCGCGCCACCGGGCGCCGCGGGCAGGCGAAAGAAAACGGCACGCGCTGGTTTGGATTGAAAGCGCACGCAAGCAACGTTCCGCTCACGGCGGACCTCGAAATGCACATTTCACCCCGGGGCTACGTCGGCTTATGCCGTGTCAACGGTGGCAGGGTGAACGTCTGCGGATTGTTCCACCGGCGCGCCGGCGAAAGTGTCGGGCCGCAAAACCGGCGCGAATTGTTGCGCGGACCAACTGGTTCGCCTTTGCACCAGCGGCTGGCTTCGGCTGAATTTGATGAAAACTCGTTTTGTGCCGTCGCCGGCCTTTCGTTGCGGCCATACCGGGCGGTCGCGCACGTGGATTGCTGCATCGGCGACGCCATCACCATGATTCCGCCCGTCACCGGCAACGGCATGTCCATAGCCTTCGAATCGGCGGAACTCGCCATCGAACCGCTGGTCGCGTGGAGTCGCGGGGAAATTTCCTGGGCCGAAACCCAACCGCGAATCGCCCGCCATTGCGACGCCGCGTTTGCCCGGCGGCTCACCTGGGCAAAATGGCTGCAACGGTTCGTGCTGACGCCGTCGCTCCAAAATGTGCTGGTCAGGTTCGCTGCGCACAGCGACTGGTTCTGGCGGATGGCGTTTGAAAAGACGCGGTGAGTTTGCCAGACTCGCAGAATGAAGGGCGCATTTCAATTTTTGAGCCGGTCGCGGAGCGACCTTGGGAGGGTAGCCGTGGCTTTCAAGCCACGGTTAGAAACCCGAGTCCCTCTCCGTCGCGAAGCGACAATTGAAATGGGGCGCGTTCGCGGAAATTTCAAGCGTCGCTCCGCGACGCGCTGCTCTCTGACCCGATCTATCCGTGGGATAAAATCCCACGGCTACCATCAAAACCTCGCTCCGCGAGGGGATGCACAAAAATGAAATTCGATCCTGAATGAAACCGCTCGCGGACTGCCGGCTCTACGCTTTTATTGACACGGCCTACTTCCATGGCCGCGCGCCGGAGGTCTTCGCGCAACAACTTTGCGACGGCGGCGCGGACCTGATCCAGCTCCGCGCCAAAAAGTCGTCGCCCGACGAAATCCGCCGCATGGCCGAGGCGATTCTGCCCGTCACCCGCCGCGCGAACGTCGGCCTGGTCATCAACGACCACCTGGAAATCGCGCGCGAAACCGGCGCGGAATTGTGTCATCTGGGACAGGAGGATTTTTTTGATGCGGGGAATACCCACGTCTCTCAACTCAAAGGCAGGGACGCCGCGCTCCGGCGTCCGCCCGGCGCGCTTGGAGAGCACGCCCTGCCAGAAGTGCGAATTGGGCTTTCGACGCATTCGCCGGAGCAGGCCAAGCGGGCACTGGCCGCCGGACCGGATTACATCGCCATCGGGCCGGTCTATGCAACGGGCACGAAGCCGATGGCGAAACCGGTGACACTGGAATATATCCGGTGGGCGGCGGCCCCGCAAAGCGGGGTGAACCTTCCGTGGTTCGCCATCGGCGGCATCAATTTGGGAAATCTCGATGATGTTTTAACGGCAGGCGCAAAGCGCGTTTGTGTGGTGTCCGCGATTCTGAACGCGCCGGACGTGGCGAAGGCCTGCGCGGAATTTAAGCAAAGGTTGGAAAACATCGAACATTGAACATCGAACGCTGAAGCAAACCGCGCGGCTGCGAATCAATTCGATGTTGGATGTTGAGCGTTGGATGTTCGATGTTCTTGCCGGAATGAAATCAGCCGCCCATTTTCAGAAACCCCGTCTCGTCACTGCTCTTCCCACCGGTTTTTTTGCGCCTAGATATCATCTTAAAAGGTGATTATAAGGTTATTATTGTGAACCTGATAGCCATTAAAGATTTGAAACAGCCGCGCCGGTTGAAACAGCGGTTGCAGGCCGAAAAGGAATTGCTGCTGACCTGCGACGGACGGCCGGTGGTCGTGCTGATCAACGTGGACAACGCGGAGGACCCGGAGACCATCCTTCAGTCCATCCGCGATTCGCGCAGCCGGCTGGCGTTGAGCCGCATCCGGGAGACGGCCCGGCGCACCGGGGTGTCCCGGTTCACGCCGGAGCAGATTGACCGCGAAATTGCCGCGACGCGCAAGGCGCACAAAATCCGCCGATGAACCGCGCGGTCTTCGATACCAACGTCATCGTGTCCGGTTTTCTATCGCCCGCCGGGCGCCCGGCCGGATTGTCGAATGGCTGCGGTCGGGCGCCGTGCAGGCGGTGCTGGATGACCGGATTGCCGCCGAATACGCCGAAGTGCCGGCCCGTCCGGTCTTTCAACTACCCGCCATTGAAGTGGACATCGCGCTGGCGGCCATTCGCGCCCGGGTATTTTGGGTTGAAGCCGCCGCCGGGCAGAGAGCGGGGGAACTGCCGGACCCGGACGACGCGCCGTTTCTGGAATGTGCCCGAACGGCGGGCGTCCCGCTGGTCACCGGCAACCTCCGGCATTTCCCAAAATCCGTTGCGGGCAAGGTGCCGGTGCTGACCCCCGCGCAATTTGTGGCGTTGCTGGAAAAATAATGGCGCGGTTCAATTTCCTTCTCACGCGCCGGATGTGGCCAAAGCCTGCGCGGAATTTCGCCGCAAGCTGAAGTGATCTTGGATTAAAGCCTACTGCTTCAGCCGGAAGAATTGTTTCTGCCCGGAGAAATTACTGGTGAAGACGCTGTTCGTGCCGGCAGTTTGAATACCGTTGGAGATGGTGTTCCATGAGGACAGGTTGGTGCTGGTTTGCAGCGAATAATTTCCCGCCACCAACGGCCAGGTGAGCTGTAAAAGATTATTATTGAGCGCGCTCATCTTCAAAACCGGCGGCGATGAAGTCTGCGCCAGCCAGAGCGAAGCGTTGAGTATCACCTTGCCGTTGCTGGTGCTCGGATCGGCATAGCCTTGGGCGTAATAGAGCGCATCGCCCGGGTCGCCCGTGCCGTCGTCGAACGGCGAGCTGTCGCCGGTGGTGACGAACTTGCCTGCGCCGAAAGTGCCATAGACCACGATTGCGTTGTTCGTGGCGCGGGTTGTGCCAACATTCCAGATGGCGATGGTCGTGGAAGGATTTTGATTGGTGTTGATGGCGATGGAACTCCCGTTGTTATAATAAAAATCTGCGACCGTTCCGGCTGGGCCGCGCGTGACCGGATCGGTGGAGTTCGTGTCCACGTTGAAAGTGTCGGGCGAGATGTTGTCGCCATTGTAATGAACGCCGAACGGATTGTTCTGGACAGAATTCGTCATCAGGTCGTTCAACACCCGCACGGAATCCGCGCCATCATTGTTCCGGTCGGAACCGCCGTGATCGGAGACGATGAAAAGCCCACCGCCATTTTTGACGAAATTGATGAGCGCCGCCTTTTCCGTCGCGGTGAAAAGGATGTTCGGCTCGACCGTCACAAAGACATTGTAATTCGTCAGGTCCTGCGCGTTGCTCCCGTCGTTCCAGGTAATGTGCCCGTTGTAAGGTAGTGTTTCGACGTGATGCCCGTTTTTGACCAGATCAATCGCCCACGCGGAAAGCGCGCCGTCCCAGTAAGTTTCCGCCGTGCTCGCCGTCACGTTCATCTGGTCGGGCGTCGGAAAACGCTGCGGATTGGAATCATTGCCTGAACCCGGCGTGCCCGAACCGTCACTGGCCGCGCTCACCTTGAGATTATGCACGTCCGCGTCAATCACCCAGTCCGCGTTGCCCGCCATCTCGGCCTTCGTCGCGTCAAAAAGAAAACTCGCCGCCCAGACGCGTGGCAAAAAAACCAGCACGATGAGCAAAATCAAAACTCCCTGTCGCCGTTGCATCAGCGAATGTAAAAACATCGGCGTAAATTACAGCTCCGTCTGCCGCCGTCAATTGCATAGACGCAAAAACTCCGCCTCGTCCAAAATCTTCACACCCAGTTCCTGCGCCTTGTCGAGTTTGGAGCCGGCTTCTTCGCCCGCCAGAACGTAATCGGTTTTCTTGCTCACGCTGCCGGTCACTTTGCCGCCGAGTGATTCGATTTTCGCCGTGGCTTCCTCGCGCGTCAGCGTCGGCAGCGTGCCGGTGAGCACAAACGTTTTGTCGGCAAATGGACCAGCAGCGGCTTGCGGTTGGTAAAGCTCGGATTTGAAATTCAGGCCGGCTTCGCGCAGTCGCTCGATGAGTTTTTGATAATCTGAAGGACCAACTTGCTTTTTCAACGCGTCAACAAGCAGCCGCTGGTTATTTCGCGCTTGATCCAGTTCTTGCTGTAACTGGATTATCTGATGACTCTTTGTCTGTTCTTGAATTGACATTTGTCTGTCTGGCGGCAATTCCGGGATGTTTTGTAGGAACTTTGTCCAGTGCTCTTCAGAAATGATTTTGCAACTGGCTCCCGCCAATTTCAATTCGAGTGCGTTTTCAATTTTTCTTCCGTAAGTTTGATGCGCCCAAGCGGGTTCTGCAAAACTTCCGACCACGAGGTAATTCAGGTCTCGATTTGGGCATTCATAACAATAACCCCCACGCGCCCTGACTGCGGCTTCACACTGTCCGCGATCGCCTTCGCCATAAACAAAGACTCCGGTGAAGCAAAAGGATCGCCCTTCAAAAACGACATCGGGAGCAGGCTCATCCAAAAATTCTTTCGAGGTCGGAATTCGGTTTGAAGCTTTCGGCTTGGCCGTAGATTTGTAAGGCTTCAGCACATAATCTTTTGATTCCGGAGCGCTCATTTTAGAACAGATTTTTCTGCGGTTTCTTGTCTTTCTGTTCTGGTTGCAGTTTTGAACCCAACATTTGCAGCAATTCTTTCTCCGTCAGAATTTTTACGCCCAACTCTTTTGCCTTGTCTAATTTTGAACCTGCTTCTTCGCCAGCGAGCAGAAAATCTGTATTCTTGCTGACCGAGCCAGTGACATTGCCACCAGCTTCACGAATGAGCGCGGAAGCTTCGTCGCGAGAAAGCGTTGGCAGTGTGCCAGTCAGAACGAAAGTTTTGCCAGCCAACAAGCCTGTTTGACTCCGAACGCCACTCACAGATATTTCTGTCTTTCCTTTTGGCGCGATATGGAGTTTTTGCATTCGCTGCAAGATCCTCTGCCCATGAGCGCTTGCGGCCCAGTCGACAATCGCTTGGGCTGAAACTGGACCTATCAAGGTTCTCGCTTGCCAATTTTGAGCACTAGGGCGAGCGAAGCCAGCTTCGATCAGCCGCTTCCCAATCGGGTTGCCGAGCTGTTTTGCTTCCTCTTGGCGTTTTTTACGTGCAGCTTTCTCGACTTCCGAGAGTGTCCTTTCTTTTTCTCCAACTTTATTCTCCTCAAACATTCGCCTCAATTTGCCGAGTTCAGCAGTGTCTCTGAGTAAACTTGAAGCAGCTAGTGTTGGCAAATCTGGAAAGAACTCGGCGAGATCAAATGCGGTCTGTTCCCCAATGTCAGGAATTGCCAGCGCGTGAATCCAGCGGAAAAGCGGCGCGGCTTTGGCGCGCTGAAGCGCTTCCAAAACTTTCGTTGCGTTTTTCTCGCCGAACACGCGCGGCTCGTCGTCCGTGCCGAGATTCAGTTTGCCGAGCGTTTCGAGTTTCAGGTCGAACAGGTCGAGCGGTTCCTTGACGAGGCTGCGTTCGACGAGTTTTTCGGCGACGATGCCGCCGAGTGATTCGAGGTCGAGCGCCTTGCGTTGGGCGAAATACTCGACGCGGCGGGTGAGTTGCGCCGGGCAACTGGCAATGTTCTGGCAGCGCCATGCGACTTCCTCGGCGTCGCCAGCGGAAACTTTTTCCTTCGCAATCGGCCCACCGCACGCGGGACATTTGCCGCCGACGTGCTTGAATAGATCAAATTCCTTCGCGCCGGGCGGACGTTTGGTTTTCATCACCTCGAAAATTTCCGGAATGACCATGCCGGCCTTGCGGATGACCACGGTGTCGCCGATGCGGATGTCTTTGCGGCGGATTTCGTCCTCGTTGTGGAGCGTGGCGCGCGAAATCGTCGAGCCTTGGACGAAGACGGGTTCGAGTTCGGCCACGGGCGTGAGCACGCCGGTGCGCCCGACCTGCACGGTGATGGCTTTGAGCACGGTTTCCGCGGGCGTAATCCAGGGAACAGGTTTGTGGACGATGGCGTAGCCGGGTGCGCGGCTGCGGCCGGGAATGCGCGACCAGTCGGCGAGCGAATTCACCTTGAGCACGATGCCGTCAATTTCGTAGGGCAACTGCTGGCGCAGGTCGCGGTCTTCATCGTAATGCGCAACCACCCTGTCCGCGTAAATTTTCAGAACCTCCTCGATGCCGTCGCAAACCCACCACAGTTTTTGCGTGGGCAGACCGAATCGCGCGAGCGCTTCGAGCATTTCGGAATGCGTTTTGAACTCAATGTCATCAAGCGCTCCCGTGGCATAAAACACAGCATTGATCGGGCGTTGTGCCACCAGATTTGAATCCAATTGCTTGAGGGTACCGGCAGTAGCATTACGCGCGTTCGGAAAAGTCTTTTCACCGGCTGCTTCCAGTTTGGCATTTAACGCCTCGAAATCATCCGAGGCCATGTAAGCCTCACCACGAACTTCAAGCAGCGCCGGTGGGTTTTTCAGGTTCAGCTCTTTGGGAATTGCCTGAATCGTGCGGAGATTGGCGGTAATGTCATCGCCAGCCCGCCCGTCACCACGAGTGACCCCGAGCTCGAGCTTGCCGTAGCGGTAATGGACACTGATGGACACGCCGTCTACCTTCGGTTCCATGACGTATTCGATGGAGGTTCTCCTAGTACTTTCTCGAACTGCCATATCGAAGGCTCTAAGTCCGTTGGCTGTAATTTCTCCGGGGAATGCGCTCTCCAAAAGCAGGTGGTTACGCCCCATCATTTGAACCTCTTTGGACTCTCTCGATTGCAACTTGAGAATACCTTCTGGAATTTTCAGCTCTGAAAAACACTTAATCTCGCGGAGCGCTTTGCTCGATAGAATTCGATTAAACTCCCGAATCAAGACGGATTTCTTGTTCTCTGTGCTCTTCTTCTCCGTGCTCTTCCCACGTGATCCTACTTCGGCCAGAACTTCCTGGGCGTGTTCAGAAAACTGCTTCCACAAGTAATCTGATATCGGATCCGCATGTTTGGCCAATTTGGAAATTAAGTCACTTGGCTTTCTGAAATTGCTGGCATTGAAGATCAATTCCCCGATGACCGTATTCTGGTCTTGAAGTCGGTTGCGCTTCTCGCGATCCGGTTCCTCATCCTTAGTTGGATTATCGGCAGCCCCGATCTTGTCAAGGGAGAGCATCGGCACAAGATGTTCGACACGGGCAAAACTTTCGCTGGGCGCGCCGCCGACACGTTGAGTGGGAGATTCGGGCGTGACAAGAGCGGGGATATTTTTCTCCAGTTCCTGAAGCTCCTTGAAAAGCTGGTCGTATTCGCGGTCGGTGATGATCTGCCGGCCGGCGACGTAGTAAGCGCGGTCGTGCCGGCGGATTTCCGCGACGAGCTGGGCATGGCGTTTTTTGGCTTCGGCTTGTGTCACGCCAGAAGTTTAACGATACCCGAATTAAAAGGAAAGAATGGTGGGGCCGCGTTGCCGCGCGGCCCAAATTTCAGGACGAGCGGCAGCTCGTCCCTACCAACAAAGGGAAAAACCTTTTTGACCCGACGCCGGTACAACCCTACGCTGACGAGATGCGCGGGAATCCGGCAAAGGCCTTTGAACTGACGAACACGCAGGTGTTTCGCCGGGCCGCCCTGCCAAAATCCTACACCGACCTTCTGGGCCGGAAATTGTTCCTGTTGCTCCTCACGATCCAGGGGCTGGGCGCGTTTGCGTTGATCACGCTGGGTGTCATGTTGAAAAAAACCGGCGTGGCGCGGAACGTGATGGGGCCACGCATCCGGCAGGAGATCGCCCGCGCGGGCGTGGCGTTGATGCCAATGTTTATGTTTGTGGCGTTCGCGCTGGGATTTCTCGTCATCGGGCAGACGGTGTCGGCCTTGGCGCGGGTGGGCGCGACGGATTATCTCGGCTCGACGATGGTGATTGTGGTGGTGCGCGAACTGGGGCCATTGCTGGCGGCGGTACTGGTGCTGGCGCGCGTGGGCACGGCGCACGTGATCGAGCTGGGCACGGCCCGCGCCATGGGCGAGGTCGAGGCACTGGAGGCATTGGGCATTGACCCGGTGCATTACCTGATCGTGCCGCGCGTGTGGGGAATGATGGCGGGGATTTTTTCGCTGACGGTTTATTTGATCATCGGCGCGCTGGCGAGCGGGTATTTGTGGGCGTTTTTGCAGGACGTGCCCCTGACGCCGGGGGACTATTTCAAACAACTGACCGAGGCGCTGGGCTGGCTGGATTTCGCGCTGCTGGCGCTGAAGACCGTTGCGTTCGGATTTTTCATCGCGATTGTGGCGTGTTACCACGGACTGGCGCAGCCGCTGCGGCTCGAGGAGGTTTCGCGCGTGGCGGTGCGCGCGGTGACGCAGGGCGTCGTCGTGTGCCTCCTGATTGATGCGTTGTTCATCGTCCTTTACCTCGTCGCATGAACGAAAACCAAAATCCGGCGGCAATTGAGATGCGCGATGTAAGCGTCGGCGCCATGCGCGACACCAGTTTCACGGTGGTTGAGGACGTGAACTGGACAGTGGCGCCGGGTGAATTCTGGGTCCTCGCCGGGCAGCAACATTCGGGCAAGAGCGATTTTTTGAAGATGACGGCCGGGCTGATGGCGCCGGTCAAGGGCAGCTACAAGCTTTTCGGCAATGAAACGCAGACGTTTGGCGAGGCGGAACTGCCCTCGCGGTTGCGGCTGGGATTTGTTTTCGAAGGCGGACAATTGTTCAATCGCCTCACCCTCGGTGAAAACGTGGCGCTGCCGTTGCAGTATCGTCACAATCTGACCGCCGCCGCGGCGGCGCAGGAAGTGGAATCGTTGCTGGACTTGATGGAACTGGCGCCGCTGGCCGACGTGACACCCGCGAACGTCGCCGCCGACTGGCTTCAACGCGCGGCGCTGGCGCGGGCGCTGGTCCTCAAGCCGGAAGTGTTGCTGCTGGACAATCCATTCAGCGGACTGGGCGCGCGGCACCTGCAATGGTCGCTGCGGTTTCTCGACCGGTTGTGGCGGGGACATGAGTGGCTGGGCGGCAAGCCGGTGACGATGGTCATGACGACGGACGATTTGTCCCGTCTGGCAGGATGGCGGGACGAGGCGCGGCGATTCGCGCTGTTGAAAGACAAACGGTTCACGGCGCTGGGTTCGTGGAGCAGGGTTGAAACGTCGAATGATCCGGTGGTAAAAGAATTGCTGGCGGTCCCGCTGGCGGCGACAATGTGAGGAAAACATGGCATGCAAGATTTGACTCCGCAATTGCGAACGCGCCTCAGCCGCATGGAACGCGCGGTGGGGTGGTTTGTGTTTCTGGCGACGGCGCTGCTGCTGTTCGGCTTTGGCTATTACGTTTACCACACGGCGGAGCGCAAAGGCTGGTTCGTCATCAAGGCGAAATTTCACACCTACATTCACAGCTCGGCCGGTTTGAACGTGGGCGATCCGGTTTATATGATGGGTTTTCAAGTCGGCCAGATTCTTGTGGTCCATCCCATGCCGCCGCGCGAACCCCACGACGTCGAGGTGGTATTTGATGTCCGCGAGCCGTATTTCCGCTACATCTGGACCGGCGGGTCGTATGTGAAAATCAACGCCGCCGGATTTCTTAACCAGCGGCAGCTTGAAGTCACGCGCGCGACGAACGGTTACGCGCTCTGCGTCACGCAGCCGGTTTTCGTGAAAGCCATCCCCGAACTGGAGCAACTGGTCGCCACCGAAACCGACCAATGGCAGCTTTACCAGGACATCTTTGATGAAAATTCCAACTTGGTTTTCGGCGCTTACACGATGTTGACCGAATCCAACCTGCGGCGCATCGCGGAATTGAAACCCGAATCCAATTCCATTTACGCCTTCAACAAAACCGTCAACCGCAACCGCATCGTGGCGTCGTGGCGCCGGCGTTTGCACCGTTACGAAAATTTCACCCCCGAACGGGACGCCATCTGGCTGCCCGCCGACGAATCGCCCGCGGTCACCGAACAACTACAAGCCGTCGTCGCCCAGGTGCAGCAGGCGCTGCCGAACATTTTGGCCCTGACGAATCAAATCGCCACCGTGTTGGACAACACAGCAAACGCCACATCAAACCTCAACGCCGCCGTCGTCGAAGCCCGGCCCGCACTGACGAACTTGGTTGTCTTGAGCGCGCAATTACGCGAGCCGGGCGGCCTCGGCGTTTGGGCGCTCGGCACCAACGGCGAACAACAGGTGCAAAACGCCTTGACCAATGCCAACTCGATCCTCGCGAACACGGACACAAATCTCGAAGCGATACTCATCCACCTTTCCGACATCACCAGCAATTTGAACGCGCAGGTTCAGGCGAATACGAACCTGCTGGGTGGAATTTCAAAAGCCGTCACGGATGCGGACGATCTGGTTCAGGGACTGAAACGGCACTGGCTGTTGCGCTCGGCGTTCAAAACCAACGCGCCGCCAGCAAAGCCAAAAAATAAAAAGTAAGGTCAGGCAGACTGCCCCAAAAACCGGCGGCAATGCTCCGGTTTTCAAACCGCGTGTCGCACCCCCTGGCCCAAAGCCCTCAGGCCACGAGGAAACAGATTAATCCCGCGACGCAGAGGAGAAAGAAGACAATGACTGCGCCATCGATCGCGCCAAACCGGGCCTCTTCCGAGTGGTTGGCCGGGACGAGCGTAGTATTAAAAATACGGCTCTTCCTGCTCACGTTGTAAGCAATTTTGGTCATGCCATGATGTTGAGCATGGCACGGGCCACCTTAAGTGAGCGTGGGTGAAGCAAAAAAAAGGCGCTAAAAAGGCTTGTTTTGAAACCCTTTGTCCCGGGATTTGACACCGGAACCGCCATTTTGCGCAGGGTTCAAACAGGCTGTCCCAAAAACCGGCGGAGGCGGCCAAGCATTGCTGCGGCCAGGCGCTCGTAAGGCGCGAGCGCCCGACCGTAAATTTTGATTTCGTCAATTGCCTCCAGCGCCATGCAAAAATCCAGATCATGAAACGCGCGGTCGCGTTTGACGCGCCGCAACCAGCGGGTCAGATCGGTGACTTCCTCGATTTCATCCTTTTGGCCGGGATAAAATAAAACCCGCCATTCGTCGCGGTGCAAAAATCCGTCGGCATCGCTCCGGTGCTCAAACCACGAATCGCACAGCAAAGTGCAGACGGACTTGCCCGGACGTTCGCCGAGCCGGTAAAAAACCACCGGTTTGTTGGATTCAGAAAAATGGGCGAACGCAATGTCGAGCGCATCCTCGGGCGCCGGAGTGAACCGGGTTTGAAAACCAAAATGAAAGCCGCCTTGCCCGGCGCGCGATTTTTCAACGCAAAGATTTTCCGCGAAAATCCAGATGATGTCCGTTGCGAAACCGCGTTCGGCGAGCAGCTTTTTCCAGGCGTTGAGAGCTTCCTTCAATGAGGGGCGTGTAAACGGCGCTTCCGATTTCATGGCGGGATTCTAACCAGTTTGTTTCCGAAACCAATCTATAAATAATTTAACGCCCGGCTCAATTTTGACCTGCGGATTATAGCCAAGCTTGGCGCGCGCCTTCGTAATGTCGGCGAACGTAACCGGCACGTCGCCGGGCTGCTGCGGCTGGCGGTCAATGACGGCCTTTTTGCCGAGCGCGGCTTCGAGCAATTCGATGACGCGGCTCAGCTTCACGGTTTGTGATTCGCCGAGGTTGAAAATTTCAAAGCCGAATTCCTTTTGCGTGCAGGCGATGATGCCGTCGAGCGTGTCGGTGATGTAGGTGTAATCGCGCTCCATGCTGCCATCGCCAAAGACCGGAATCGGTTTGCCGGCGTGAATGAGCGTCGCAAACTTGCGGATGGCCAGGTCGGGCCGCTGGCGCGGACCATAGACGGTGAACAGCCGGAGCATCGCCACATCCATGCCGTAAATGTGATGATAAACGTGGCCGAGCGCTTCGCAAGCGAGTTTGCTCGCGGCATAGGGCGAAATGGCGGAAAAAATCGGGTCGCTCTCGCTGAATGGCACCTTGGAATTCACGCCGTAAACCGACGACGATGAGGCGATGATGATTTTTTTGACACGATTTTTTCGCGCGGCTTCAAGGACGTTGACCGTGCCTTCGACGTTGACGCGCTGGTAAAGCGCCGGTTCTTCGAGGCTGGGCCGCACACCGGCGCGGGCGGCCAGGTGGATGACCTGGTCAAACTTCACGCTGCCGAACAATTCGTCGAGCGCCATGCAGTCGCACAAATCGCCGTGGATGAATTCGAACGGTTTGGCTCGCCCCGTGGAATAGGCCGGGCTGCCTGCCGTTGCGGGGTCATTGGCCGAGTTATTCCACAGGGCGAGCGACTGGATGTCGCGGAGGTTCCGGCGTTTGAGGTGCGGGTCGTAAAACGGGTTGAGGTCATCAAACGCCCAGACGGCGTGGCCATCGCGCAGGAGATGTTCGCAAACGTGCGAGCCGATGAAACCCGCGCCGCCGGTGACCAGAAAATTCATGGCTGAACGCTAACAATGATAAAGCGGGCTGTCGAGTGTGGGGACATGAACCAAGTAACGAGGAAACCAAACCGCCGGCTTCATTCCCTCTCCCCGCAGCGCAGCGCGGGGAAGAGGGCCAGGGAGAGGGGTTGCCTTTAAAAAATTGTCATTTACGCTGCGCCTATGAATCCCACAAGCAATGCCCGCCGTCTCCGTCGTGAACAGACCGACGAGGAAAAGGAGTTGTGGCGCTCCCTGCGGGCCGGACGCTTTGCGGGATTCAAATTCCGCCGTCAGCATCCGTTGGGGAAATACTTTCTCGATTTCTATTGTCCCACCGCAAAGTTATCCATCGAACTGGACGGGTTCCAGCATGGGTTGCCAGAGCAACGCCAGCGTGACGAGGAACACGAAAAATTTCTGGCATCAGAGGGCGTCGAGGAATTGCGCTTTTGGAACCATCAATGGCGAGAGAACCGCGAAGGCATCCTGTTGGAGATCTGGAATGCCTTGCATCGGAGAACCGGCTGCGTTGCCGTGATGCGGAAGGTGCAAAACCATCGCTTTCTTCCATCGAAGGCTGATGTATTGATTCAGCCTCCACCGGAGACGCTTTGAAACGTGCCACTCTCCCCGTCCCTCTCCCCCAACTTCGTTGGCGGAGAGGGGGAAATGTTTCAGCCACCGTGCGAACCAATGAACCCGGCGCCGCCGGTGACCAGAAAATTCATGGCCAAACGCTAGCAACCGGAGTGTAAACTGTCGAGTGCGGGACTGACGAACAACAAAGCAACCAAGAAATAAAGGGTTGTTAAGGATGGTTTTGCTTCAGCCTTCGTTACTTTGTTTCTTGGTTGTTAAATTTTACAACCCGTTCAACACGTCAATCAATTGCCGCAGGCGGCCGTAATCGCGGCGGTTGAAGCCAAAGGCGATTCGCGCCAGCTCCAGGTTGTCGTTGTCTTCAATCTCTTCTGGGGTCGGTTTGATGCACTTGATGGGCGAGCCGTTGATGATGTCGGCGAAGTCCTCGTTCATCGCGGCAATGGCGGATTCCGACGGCGCGTTTTTGAGCCGGATGATGAACAAATCCTTCACGAAACGGGTGGATTGGTAATTCCGGTAAAAGCGCGTGATGATTTTTACCGCCTCGTCGGCGTTATGGGTGATCTGGTAAAAATTCAGGTCTTCGGGTGAAATCAACCCATCGCGGAGCAAATGTTCGCGGATATATTTGTCCCAGGCTTTCCAATACGTTCCGCCGGGAGGTTCGACGAGCACGAGCGGCATGAGCAGGCCTTTGCCGGTTTGCATGAGCGTGAGCGCCTCGTAACCCTCGTCGAGCGTGCCGAAGCCGCCGGGGAACAGCACGATGGCGTCCGAGTGGCGGATGAAAATCAGTTTGCGCGTGAAAAAATATTTGAAGGTGACGAGTTTTTTGTCCTCGGCAATGATGGGATTGGCGGACTGTTCCCACGGCAAACGGATGTTCACCCCGAAACTGTTTGCGGTCCCGGCACCTTCGTGCCCGGCCTGCATGATGCCCGGTCCGGCGCCGGTGATGACCATGAAGCCGGCTTTCACAATCTTGCGCCCGAAATCCACGGCCTGTTGATATTCCACTTTGTCCGATTGCGTCCGGGCCGAGCCGAAAATTGTGACCTTGCGGACGCGCGCATACGGCGCGAAAAGGCGGAAGGCATAACGCAATTCGCGCAGAGCGGTCTGGATCACACGCACGTCGCCGGTGTCCTTCACGTCGGCCAGCAGCTTGAGCGCGTTTTCGATCATGTCGGCGACCTGGGCTTCATTGTGGCCGCCGCCTTTGAAGGCGATGAGTTCCTGGATGCGGCGTTGCAATTCCAAATCGGCGGGTGTGGCCGGTTGTTTTTCTTTAATCATGCGGGCAGAATAACTTTGCGGCGGGTAAAAGCAACCGCCCGCTTTTGCGCATTGACAACGGCGGCGGAAAAACTATTCTACGCGCCCATTTGCGAGAACCAGCCTCAGACGGCTTGTCTCGACCAGGAAAGGAAGTGAGTTGCGTTGACCGAAATTAGATTAAAAAAAGGCGAACCAGTGGAACGTGCGTTGCGGCGACTGAAGAAAAAAGTCGACCGCGAAGGAACCCTCAAGGTCGTGCGCAATCACCGGCATTTTGAAAAGCCGAGTGAAAAGCGGCGCCGCAAGGAAAAAGCCGCGCGCTTTTCCGCGATGCTCAAAGAACGCTACGCGGATTTATAATTGGATGGTTTTGTCAGGCCGGTCGCGGCTGAATTTTTGTCGCGCCCGGCCTTTTTCAAGGGAGTATTGGAGTGATGCAGATTCCCAATACTCCATCACTGCAACACCCCAATCGGAACCATGTATTCGCTTTCCACCTGCTGGAATTCCAAACGCCACACGGACGGTCGCGCCATGCTGCGCGAAATCCGTGACCTCGGCTTTGAATACGCCGAACTTAGCCACGGCATCCGGCTCGGTCTCCTGCCCGGCATCCTTGAAGCCGTGGACGCGGGCGAGATTAAAATTTCCAGCCTCCATAATTTTTGTCCGCTGCCGCTGGGCGTGAATCATGCCTCGCCGAACCTCTACGAATTTTCCGACGAGCGGGCGCGCCAGCGCGAACTGGCGGTCAAGTACACGCTCAAGACCTTCGAATTCGCCCAGCGCGTCAAGGCGCCGGCCGTCGTGCTGCACCTCGGCAGCATGGACTTGAAGGATTACACCGGCAAACTGACCGGAATGCTCGAACGCGACGGGGAAAAATCGCCCAAATACGAAAAGCTCCGCGCCGAAGCCGCCGCCAACCGCGAAGCCAAAAAGGGAAAAGCCGTCGAACGAGTCTACCAAACGCTCCGCATAATTCTGCCCGAAGCCGAAAAGTGCGGCCTCAAACTCGGCATCGAAAACCGGCAGGCGCTCGAGGAAATTCCGCTGGAAAGCGACTTCGAGTTTTTCTTCCGCGAGTTTGACAGCCCGAACGTGGTTTATTGGCACGACACCGGCCACGCGCAAATCAAGGAAAACCTCGGCTTCCTTCACCACACACAGCATCTCGAATCGCTCGCCGCGCGCCTGGCCGGATTTCACATTCACGACGTGCAGTTTCCCGCGCACGATCATGCCGCGCCCGGCTCCGGCACGGTTAACTTCGCCGCACTCAAGCCATTCGTGAAACCGGGCCACATCAAGGTCCTTGAACTCAATCCGGCATTGCCCGTTGAAGCGGTCAAACGCGGCATCGCCCACATCAAAACAACCTGGGGCAACGAGTGATTTTGAATTCCTGATTTGCAATTGGCGGAGCGTACCTGGGCACTGCGACGGAGCGCCGAACTCCGATTCGGCAAGATTCGCGGGGAATCGCCCGTTCACGCCGATTCGGAGATCGGCGCTCCGCTTTCCGTGATGCCGCATAATTGCAGTGTCAAGGTGCACCCCGGTTGACGAACGCCGCTCCCGCAAGCTTGACAGGAAACCGGACAAAGCAAAAGATGTTGGATGTGGAGGCGCCAGCTTAGCTCAGCGGTAGAGCAACGGTTTNNGACAGCTGGCTCCACTTCCAAACTGCGGGTGCAGCAATGGTTCAGGAGTCAGGTGGCCGCCATCCATTTCATCGCCGCCGACCTGGCCGCCGTGCGACATAATTATGAATTAAAGCCGGATTCCGAAATAGGAATGGGGAGCGCACGCGGCCCGCG
>PMOA01000118.1 GCA_003161635.1 Limisphaerales bacterium | reverse complement strand
CCACTTCGCACAGCAGGATGGTGCCACCGGGATCCTTCACCACGGAAGTTTTGTAACCCTTCGCGTCCCAATCGGGAGTCGCATCACTCGATTGCCAGTAAATTCCGACGCCATGGCGGCCCGGTTGGTTTAAATCCGGCAGGGGATACTTCCCGCTCTGGGGGTCAACTTGAAAATCCACTCCCCAACTGGAACCCGCGCTGTTCATGGCATAAGTCCGGGGGGCGAACTGAAGCGGGGCGGTTGGATCACCATTCACATGCATCCAATTAATTTTTGGCAACGTTGCGTCAACCGGACAGGCCACGACCGGCAGTCCGACGGCGAGCCCGAGCACCGCCGCATCGTTCGTGTTCAACGCATAGACGCCCATAGCTGCCTGACTTACGGTCACGTTCTGACCACCGCCGATGTAGGTATAAACCCAACTGTCCCAAGTAAGCACGCCCCCTGAGGATTGATAACCTGCTGCCGGGAACATTTCATTATGGTCCTGTGCGAAAAGACTGAAACCCACCTGGAGCTGTTTCTGGTTGTTCTGGCACTGGATCCGCCAACTGTCCGTTTTGGTGCCCGCGAGTGCCGGCACCAGCAGCAGTGCCAGCACCGCGAGCGTTCCAACCACCACGAGCAGTTCGGTGAGGGTAAAGGCCTGGTCCGGTTGCGCCGGGACCGACGGCGTCCGATTTAAACGCCCTGAATGGACTGATGGATTCATAATTAATTAGTATCCTGTCACAAGATAACTCGCAGGAACAAGGGCGATTCTTTCAAAAATCGTATGGGAAATTTCTGTTCGGATCTGCCTCACTGGCAATGACTTGTCCAAAACAAGCAAATCCGGCAGGTCGATGGAGGGTGTGTTTTAGCAGAGGCGGCGCGGCAGCGCCGCCCTACCACGCAAACCCGGCAGGTCAGTGGGGGGTATGTTTCAGCAGCCAGATCAGGCGCCAGAGCATGCCGACAATAACACCAAAGCCAATATACGGACCGGCAACGCTGATGGCCCGGATCAATCGCTGTCGGGCATTTTCGATGCGCGGGTCGTAGTGGCTGAATTGGAACGCCAGCAAAACGGTCATCATCTCATCGGCAGATTTATAACGCCGGCGCGGGTCGGTGCGGCAGGCATCCAGGACGATTTTGTTGAAATGGACCAGGTCCCGGCCCTCGGCGTTGTCCTCCAGCGGCGCCGGCAGCACCGGGTATTCATTCCGGTCTTTGCCGGTGCTGATTTCGTAGAGGACCTTGCCGAGCGAGTAGATGTCCGCCTGCGCGGTCCCGGCGCCTTCCGGCGCGATGAAACCTTCCGTACCCACCTGCGAGCCGGGTTCGGACAGTTCCGAGACCAGCCCCACGTCCGCCAGCTTGGGGAAACCGTTCACAAAAATGATGTTGGAAGGCTTGACGTCGCGATGGATCAAGCCGTGCCGGTGCAGATAACCCAGGGCCGAGGCAATGGCCGCACCCAGCCGGATGCATTCGCCAATGGGCAGGCGCCGGCGCTGGCGGTAGTCGTACGCGAGGGTCCGGGGCGAGTATTGTTCCGGAACGATGACCTGGCCGGTGCTGACATCATCGCAGAGTTCCATCACGTAATAAAAATATCCGGCGGCATCGTTGCATCCCACCTGGAGGATATCCATCAACCCATCGTGCAACCGCGAAACCGGTTCGAATTTCAACACGCCGTCAAACTCACGTTCAAAAGACCGGCGCTGCTCGAACGCCCGCGCATACACAATTTTCACCGCGCGGTGGATCCCCAGGACATTCCGGGCCAGCCATACTTCACCACTGCTGCCACTGCCGATGACCCGGATGAGTTCGTGGTCCGGAACGACGGGCGGGACTGCCGGCGGGGCAGCCGCGGCCGATGTTTCACGAGCTGGATTGGCAGGTTCGGTCATGACGTTGGCTCCGGTTCCATCAGGCCTGATTCCATTTTTCCTCCAGTCGGCGCACTTCCTTTTTGAGCAAGGCCGAAATGCGATATTTGACCAGGTAAACCAGTCCCACGTTGACCCCCAGCGCCCGGGCCACATTTCTCACCGGCCATTGCTTGATGACGTATAAATCAAATATTTGATAGTGTTCTTCCTTGACGCGGGATTTGATTGTTTCCATCGCTGCTTTCAGCAGATTTGCCCGCCATTCCTCTTCCCAGACGGATTCCGCACCTTCGCCGGCCGGGTCGGGAATTTCCGCCACGTCCGGCCGCGGCAGGTCCGCTCCGGTTTTGGGAGCGTCCCCCCAACTGGCGCGGGTGCGTTTTCGCAACTGGTCGGCAATGCGCCAGCGGATGATGTTTCGCAACCAGCCCTTGAACGAACCCAGCCCGGGGTCGCGCTTGAATTTGTGGATGTCCCGGGCAACGGAAATGATGGTCTCCTGGACCACGTCCTGGGCCTCGGCTTCCGTCAGCCCGGACTTGACGGCGACCGAATAAATCAACCGCCAGTAGGTGTCGAAGAAATCCTTCCAACTATCCTGGTCGCCCCGGTCTTCCAGCCGGCTCAGGAGGGTGTAACGCGTGGGAATGGGATCTTCCACCAGCAACGTCATGATACAGTTCATACAACGATAACTCGCAAAAAGCGACGCGTTTCTTTCAAAGAATTTTTCGCCCCCGAACCGCAAAACCATTGGGCACCAAAAAACTTTGTGCCTGGGCGTCTTCATGGTTAATTTCTCCGGAATGTTTTCGTCTGAAATCAAATCGGTTCATTTTACCGGCATCGGTGGCACCGCCATGGCCTCGGCTGCCGCCGCCATGCAGGACAGGGGCTTTGCCGTCACCGGCTCGGACCAGAATGTTTATCCGCCGATGTCCACGTTCCTCGCGGAGCGGAAGATCGCGGTGATGAACGGTTACGCGGAGCGGAACCTTGCGCACAAGCCCGACCTCGCCGTCATTGGCAACGCGATTTCCCGCGGCAACCCGGAGGCCGAATTCGTGCTCGATCACAAGCTGCGTTATTGCTCGTTGCCGGAATTGCTCAGGGAATTTTTCATCCGCGGCAAACGCTCCATCGTCGTCACCGGCACGCACGGCAAAACCACAACGACCTCGCTGCTCACCTGGGTTTTCGAGCATAACGGGCTGAATCCGAGCTATCTTATCGGCGGCATCCCGAACAATCTCAGCCAGGGCGCGCGGTTCACGGACAGTGAATGGTTCATTATCGAGGGCGACGAATATGACACGGCGTTTTTCGACAAACGCAGCAAGTTTGTTCATTACCAGCCGGAAATTGCCATCGTGAACAACCTGGAGTTCGATCACGCGGACATTTTTGAAAACCTGGACGCGATCAAAAAAACGTTCTCGCATTTCATCCGGATCATTCCGCGCAACGGCCTGCTGCTCGGCAACGGCGACGACGCGAACCTCGCTCCGCTGCTCAATGTGACCCATTGTCCGGTGAAGCGCTTCGGCCTTGGCGAGGACAACGCGGTGCATGCCTTCAACATCCGCTACGGCCCGACGGCGAGCGAGTTTGAAATCCCCAGTTTCAAATTTCACTTGAACCTGATTGGCGAATTCAACGTGCGGAACGCGCTGGCCGTGGTGGCGTGCGCGAAACATTGCGGCCTGAAAAATCATCAGATCCAGTCCGCATTCGAGACGTTCAAGGGCGTAAAGCGGAGGATGGAGGTGCGCGGCATCGTGGGCGGCGTGACGTTGATTGACGACTTCGGCCATCATCCGACGGCCATCCGCGAAACGCTGGCGGCGTTGCGCGTGAAATATCCCGCGCAAAAAATCTGGGCGCTGTTTGAGCCGCGCTCGAACACGACGCGGCGCAACGTGTTTCAAACCGACCTGGTGGGCGCGTTTGGCCGCGCGGACGCCGTGGTCGTCTCGCAGGTGGCGCGGCTGGAACAGATCGCGCCCGAAGAGCGGCTCAATCCCGAAAAATTGATGCAGGATTTGAAGGCATCGGGCCGGGACGCCACGTATCTGCCGGACGCGGATTCAATCGTCGCGCACGTTGCAAAAAACACGCAGGGCGGCGACATCGTCGTGGTGTTCAGCAACGGCGGCTTCGGCGGCATCCACGGGAAACTGCTGGAACGGCTGGGGCGGCGCTGATCGAAGTCAAATGGTTCCGGCCGGTTCCCCGCGTTTCATTTTGAGGATTACCACTGCACGCCGATACGGTAAAAATAGGGGCCGCTGTTCGTAGCCGTGGTGTCGGTGTAACTGGTCGTGGCGGCTTGGCCGACAATATTGCTTCGGAGGACGGAAAACGCCGGCTGCGCCGCGAGATTGGTGGCGCGCTGGAGAAAATAGGTCCGGGTGTTGACGCTTTGCCAGATGACCATCACACCCGTCGGATTGTTGTTCGCCACTGGCGGGAACATCACCAAAACCGACGCCGGATTGGTGGGATTCAAACCGGCAACCCACTTCTGCCAGTTGTTCATACCGGTGCCGTCCAAGTCCAAATAATCCACCGAGCCGTCGGTCGGCAGGCTGTATTGCTGGAGCCAGGCGTAGGAGATGACGGAACCGGGTGTTTGATACTCGTAAGCGCCGATGTCCACCGTGCCGCCAACGATGCGCGGGTTGCCGTCAAAGTCGTTGGTGACGGAAACGTAAGCGTTGTTGCCGGAATTGATGCAGGGCGAATTGGATTGCAGATGAAAATCGCCGCCGGCTTCGTTCACAAATAGCGGCGCGTTGGTGAAGCCGCCCGTTCCGATGTAGCCGATGTAGGGATAGGAGCAGCTATAAAACACGGCCTTGGTATTCACGATATTGCCGCCAGGATTGTCGTAAACAATCGAATTGATGACCGCGCCACCGTCCACGCCGACGCCGGCGCCATTATTGCCGACGACGGTGCAATTGGTCAGGCCGCAGTTATAAGCGCCGCCGCCCGACCGGGCGGCCAGATTGGTCTTCAACACGCAATTATTCAGGGTGCTGGAATAAGCGCCGCCACCGTAAACCAGGGCGCGGTTGCTGGAGAGCAGGGAATTATTGACGATCCCCGCGCACACGCCGCCGCCGTAGTTGGCGGAGTTATTGCTCAACACACAACTGCTCAAAGTGGAAACCGCCGCGCCACCGCCGCCGCCGATGCCACTGTTGGCCACGAGCAGACAATTGCTCAACGTGGAATAAATCGCGCCGCCGCCGGTGTTCAAGTCCTGATACGATGCGGAATTTTTCATCAGCGTGCAATTGAACAGCACATTGGAACAGGCCCCGCCGCCCTGGCCGGCGAAATTATTGGTCAGCAGGCAATTGATCAATGTGCCGCGGAAAGCGCCGCCGCCAAAACGCGCCGCGATGTTGCCGACAAAAACGCAATTGGATACAACACCGCCCGACGGTTCGCACCACACGCCGCCGCCGCTCGCCTCGAAAACAATGTTGGTGGTGAAAACGGTGCCGCCGTTGGTCAGCGTAAATCCGGCCAGGACCGCGCCGTTGGTCAAATACGCGCAACGGGCATTCGGCCCACCGTGAGTGGGCGCCGTGTAATCGCCTTTGATGAAGGTTGAAGCCGGCCCGTTGGCGCTCCGCACTGTGATCGCCCGGTCAACCGTCACACGATTGGTGGCCTGGCCGTAAACCGCGCGTCCGCCGGTGCTGTAAACTCCGTTGCTGACCAGAACCAAATCGCCGGCGACGGAGGCGTCAATGGCGTCCTGAATGTTCGTTGCAGCAGTGGTCCAGTCGAGATATGGCGGTAACGGATTGGTGCAGGTCGAAGCGACATAACGGAGGGAGGGGGCGAGGACAGATTGCGGCGTCAGTGACGCCGTCCGGCTGGTTGCGGAGCTCAATGGATTGGTCACGACGGCGGCGTAACCGCCGGCGTCGCTGGATTGAACATTCGAAACCGTCAGCATCGGTGTGGCGCTGCCGCTGATGCGACTGCCATCGGACAATGGCGTGCCGTTGAAGAGCCATTGGCAGCTCAGCGCGGAACCGGCCGCAGTGATGGTGAAGGTGGCGTTGCTGCCCAGGAGGATTGCCTGGCTTGACGGTTGCCCGATGATTTGAACCCGGGCATAGACGGTGAGCGTGGCCAAGGAACTGGTCGCCGAGCCGTAAATGTTGGTGACGACCACCTGATAGCCGGCTCCGCTATCGTTGGTTTGAACGCTGGCGATGGTCAACGTCGCGGAGCTGGCGCCACTGATGCGACCGCCGTTGGTCAGCGCGACGCCCTTGGAATACCAAAGGTAGCTCGGCGGCACAAAGCCCGCCGCGCCAACGGTGAAAGTGGCATTGCTGCCGGCCATGACAAGCTGATTGGCCGGTTGGTTGGTAATGGCGACCGGCAATTGAACCGAAAGCACGGCCACCGCGCTGGTCGCCGCGCCGTAATTGTTGGTGACAACCAACTGATACGGTCCGGCGTCGTTGGTTTGGACATTCGCATTATTGAGATTCGTTGTTATCGCGCCGCTCACGCGACCGCCGTCAATCAGTGGAGCCCCGTTGAAATACCATTGATAGCTCAACGGCGCGGTGCCAACGGCAACCGCTGAAAAGTTGGCGTTGCTGCCCAAAAGAACATTCAAGCCTAATGGCTGCAGAGTAATTGCCGGCGGCGACAAAACCGTCAGCACTGCTGTTGTGCTAATCGCTGATCCGACCAGGTTGGTCACCAGCAGGACGTAGTTGCCATTGTTCGTGAATTGCAGGTTGGAAATCGTCAGATTCGTTGTCGCTGTTCCGTTGAATTGGCCGCCATCCGTCAGCGGATTTCCGTTGAAAAACCATTGGTAACCGAGCGGCGCGCCGCCAACGATCGTGGCAATGAACGAGACGTTTGAGCCTTGCGGCAGAGTCTGGCTGACCGGCTGCAAGGTAATCGCAGGCGGAATCAGAACGATGACGGTTGCCACCGAACTGGTCACCGCGCCGCCGATGTTGGTGGCAACCACAAAATAATTTCCGGTGTCGTTGGTTTGAACGTCGGAAATTTGCAGCGTCGCGCTTCCCGTGCCGACGTAATGCGAATTGTCCGCCAGCGCCGCGTCGTTGAAATACCACTGGTAAACCGAAGATGGCGCGCCGGGGGCTGACGCCGCCAGCGTGACGTTGGTGCCCACCGGAACCGTCTGGTTTGTCGGTTGCGCGACAAACGCCGGCGGCGTCGGCGGCACGACGGTCAGCACGGCGTTGGAACTCAGGCTCGAACCAAAACTGTTTGTCACCATCACGGAATAAGTTCCGGCGTTGGTGTATTGCACGAAATTCAAGGTAAACGTGGAATCGGTCGCGCCTTCAATGTTGGTTCCGTTTAACCGCCATTGATAAGTCAGGGTTCCCGGCCCGACGGCGACGACGCTGAACGACAGCGACGGCTGGCCGAACGGCACGGTCTGATTGGTTGGCTGGACTTCGACGAACGGCGAATTTTGAAACTCATATGCGCCAAGGTCCACCGTGCCGTTAACGATGCGCGAGTTGCCATCGAGGTCCGCAACTACCGGCACGACGGCGTTGTTACCCGCGTCAATGCAGGGCGATCCGGGATGGAGCTGGTAATTGCCGTTGGCGAAATCGGCAAAGAGCGGCGCGGAAGAAATGTTGCTGACGCCGGCCGAGGAGTCCGGCAGAGGCGCTGTGCAGCACCAACTCAGGTTGCCGCCCCAATAGTTCCCGTCGGCTTCCGTAACGAACGAACTATTGTAAAAAACGATGCAATTGGTCAGGGCGCTGGAATAGACGCCACCGCCGTCAAACCGCGTGGAATTGCCCACAACGGTGCAATTGATCAAAGTGCTTTGGAGCGCGCCACCGCCATGGTAATCCGAAGAATTTTCCGCGAGCAAGCAATTGTAAAGCGCGCTGCCATTCGCTCCCCCGCCGCCGCCGGTCCAAATGTCGTTGGCGGAATTTCCCCGTAACACGCAATTGGTCAGCGTGCAGCCATTGACGCCGCCGCCCCAAGGGGCCGCATTGGAAAGGATAAGCGATTGGATCACCGTGCTGCCGTTCGCTCCGCCTCCAACGTTCCACGCGACGTTGCCAACAACGACGCAGTTGCTCAATGTGCCGCCATTGGCACCACCCCCATATGCGTATGCCGTCGTGGTTTTGTTTCCAATCAACACGCAATTGGCGATGATTTCTTCGGTGGATTCGCAATACACGCCGCCACCGCTTCCAGACGTGGCGCCATTCGTCAAAGTCAGTCCCGTCAACGTCGCGCCGCCAGCCAAATAGACGCAACGCTTCGTGCCGCCACCGTCAATGATGGTTTGCGCCGCTCCGGAGACGCTTGAAATCGAAATGGCATTGGTGACGACAACGCAGTTCGCCGTTGTGCCATAGGTATAAGTGCCATTGGTAACCAGAATCCGATCGCCGGAAAAGGCCGCATCAACGGCGTCCTGAATGTTCGTCGCCGCCGTGCTCCAATCGGTGTAAGGCGGCACCGGGTTGGGATTGTTGAGATTCACATAAAGCACCCGGTTGGTCGCGTTCAGCGTGGCAACCACGCTGGTGACTGCGCCGTAATTGTTCGTCACGACCACCTGATAGTTGCCGAAGTTCGCGGCCTGCACGTTGGCGATGTTCAACGTCGCAGTCGTCGAACCGGAAATCTGGCTGCCGTCCAAAAGCGGCGCTCCGCCGAAAAGCCAGCGATAATTCAGCGGGGCCGTGCCCGTGACCGCGACTGAAAACGTGGCCGAGCCGCCAACATAAGTGGTTTGGTTCGCCGGCGGCGTGATGACGCCGGGCGGCAACAGCACCGTCAGCGTCGCCACCACGCTGGTCACGGAGCTGACGCTGTTGGACACGACCACGCGATAACCGCCGGCGTCGCCGGCAACCACGGCGGTGATGAGCAGGGTGCTGTTGGTGGCGCCGCTGATGCGGCCGCCGTTTGTCAGGTTGGTTCCGTTAAATCGCCACCGGTAACGGAGCGGCGCCGTGCCACTGGCGACGACGGTGAAGGTGGCATTTGAACCCGCCAGCACGTTCGTGTCATGCGGTTGCGTGGTGATGGTGACATGGGCCGCCTGCGCAAGTTGCTCGCAACTGAAAAGCATCACCAGTGCAAGCACACACACTGACAACAGATTCGCCCTCTGAAACAGCGACGCACTATTCGTATAAACTCCGGTTTTCAGCAAACCGCCGTGAACGGGTTGAAGCCCAACGGCCTTCGTGATTAACGATGATCGTAATAAAACCGGGTTTTATTTGCAAAATAAATTATCTCACCGGCCAGTCTCAAACACTTGGAAAACGTGGCATCGTCGTCGTCTTCAGCAACGGCGGCTTCGGCGGCATCCACGGGAAGTTGCTGGAGCGGCTGGGCCGGCGATAGGCTCCCCACGGCTTACCCAGCCAAGTAACCGGTCTAATTTGTTCCACCGGCTTCCGCTGTTTTCTTGAAAACCGCCATGCGGATGTCCATGCTGTGGCGCGTAAATGGTGCCGTGGCACTCGACGTGGTCCGGAAACCGAGGCAGGCGAGGCGGCCAGGTAGCGCAGGCTTTCCAGCCTGCGGGTAGGGGTGACTTTCCAGTCGCCCGAAGCGGAACTGGAAAGTTCCGCCAACCGGCAGACAAGAATGTCTGCTCTACACCGACTGGCGCGCTCTCGCGGGATTCCCCCGGTTTTTGGGTTTGACAACGCCCAGCCGCGCGGCACCGGAAAGATAACGATGTCATACCGAGCCTGGTTTCAATGTATTAATCCGGAGTGCGGGCAGACCTACCCGCTCAACTCCATCGTGTACCAATGCAAACGCTGCGATTCATTGCTGGAAGTGCAGCATGATCTCAAGGCACTGAAACGCCGCAGCGCCGCGAGCTGGAAAAAGCTTTTTGAAAAGCGGTACATGAGCAATGAATGGCCTTACGGCTCCGGCGTGTGGGGCAAAAAGGAATGGATTTTGCCGGAAATCGCGGACGATAACATCGTTTCACTTTACGAAGGCGGCACCAATCTTTTCTGGGCGGAGCGTTTTGCAAAGGTCCTGGGCCTGAACGACCTTTGGATCAAACTCTGCGGCAACACGCACAGCGGCTCGTTCAAAGACCTCGGCATGACCGTGCTCGTGTCGCAGGTCAAGCAGATGATTTCCGAAGGCGCGCCGATCAAGGCCGTTGTCTGCGCCTCCACCGGCGACACCTCGGCGGCGCTGGCGACCTACTGCGCCGCGGCGGGCATCCAGTCCATCGTGCTCCTCCCGCGCGGGAAAATTTCCATCGCGCAGCTCATCCAGCCGATTTCGAACGGCGCACTCGTGCTCTATCTCGACACCGATTTCGACGGCTGCATGCGGCTGGTCCAGGAAATCACCAAGGACGAAACGCTTTACCTGGCGAACTCGATGAATTCGCTGCGGGTTGAAGGCCAGAAGACGGTGGGCGTCGAAATCGTCCAGCAGTTCGATTGGAAAGCGCCGGACGTGATCATCATTCCCGGCGGCAATCTCGGCAATGTTTCCGCGCTCGGCAAAGGTCTGATGATGATGAAAGACCTCGGCCTGATTTCAAAGCTGCCACGCATCGTCGTGGCGCAAGCCGAGCGGGCCAACCCGCTTTATCGCGCTTATCTGCGGAACTTTGAAACCTTCAAGCCGATTCATGCCCGGAAGACGCTGGCCAGCGCGATCCAGATCGGCAATCCGGTGAGCATTCAGAAGGCGATCCGCACGTTGAAACAATTCAATGGCATCGTCGAACAGGCCACCGAGGAGGAGCTGGCCAATGCCGCGGCGCTGGGCGACCGCACCGGCATGTTCAACTGCCCGCACACCGGCGTGGCGCTGGCGGTTTTGATCAAACTGCTCAAGGCCGGCAAGATTGATAAATCCGAGCGCGTGGTCGTTATCTCCACGGCGCACGGTTTGAAGTTTGTCGAGATGAAGGTCAAGTATCACCAGCGGAAACTGGATTTTCCGTGCCGTCACGTGAACCAGCCGATTGAACTGCCCGCTCGTTTGGACGCGGTGAAAGACGCGCTTCACAAGGCGCTCAAGAAAAGGATCCGATTCGATGTCTAAGCATCCCGCTACTCGCAACTGGGGTTCGTCCACGCTCGCCATTCATGGCCGGGACCGGCGTCGCAAGGCGCACAACGCGGTGTCCACGCCCATCGTTCACACCTCGAACTACAGCTTCGGTTCCACGTCCGAAGTCTTCAAGTTCATGAAGGCCAAGGGGCAGGGCCGCGTCATCCGCGAGCACGAATACGGCCGCTACGGCAATCCGACCCAGCAGGAGACCGAACGCAAGCTCGCCGCCATCGAAGGCGCCGAACGGGCCATCCTGTTTTCCACCGGCATGAGCGCCGTCATCCTTACGCTCATGGCCTACATGAAAAAGGACGGCCACATCATTTTCACGAGCGATTGCTACCGGCAGACGCGCGATTTCGCGACCAACCTGCTGAAGAAATTCGGGATTCAAAGCAGCCTGGTTGATCCGACGGCGGCAGCCATCGAAAAAGCCATCCAGCCCAACACGAACATCATTTTCACCGAATTGCCGACGAATCCCTACCTGCGCGTGCTGGATTTGCCCCCGATCGTGAAGGTGGCCCGGCGGCACAAAGTTTTGACGATTGTGGACACGACCTTGGCGACGCCATTCAACATCCGTCCGCTGGAACTGGGCGTGGACATCGTGGTCCACTCGGCCACAAAGTATCTCGGCGGCCACAACGATCTTCTNNTGCTGGAACGCGGATTGAAAACCTTCGGCCTGCGGATGGAACATCACAATCGCGCGGGACTCGAAGTGGCGCGGTTTCTTGAATCCCATCCCAAAATCAAAAAGGTCTGGTATCCCGGATTGAAGTCGCATCCGGACCATCGCGTCGCCAAAGCGCAGATGCGCGGGTTCGGCAGCGTCATCAGTTTCCTGGTGAAAGGCGATGACAAGGCAACCCGGCGGTTCATTGATTCGCTGGAACTTTTCCTCATCACGCCCAGTCTGGGCGGTTCCGAGAGTCTCGTCACCCAGATGTCCATGATGTCGTTCTTCGATTACCCGGTTGAATACCGCGAATCCCTCGGCATGGTGGACAACCTCGTGCGCATCGCCCTCGGCCTGGAAAACACGGAGGATTTGATTGCCGACCTGAAACAGGCGCTGGCCAAGGTTTGAATTTGTTAGCGAAGACAAAACCAATCCCGAAGGGATTGAATCATCCAGCCCAGGGTTGGCCCGAAAGCATTCGGGGCTACCTTGGGAAATCGTCCCACAAAATAAATTCCTTCTCCCATCGGATGGGAGAAGGTGGCCGGAGGCCGGATGAGGGCACAACGAGAAGCAGATGCCAATTCGAATCATGACCAACCTAGAAATTCATGTTCGCCACCATGCCAAGGGGATGTTTTGACAGCTTCTTGTATATTGTGCTTGAGCCTTTCCAACCAAGCGCGACCATGATCTGGAATATCTATTCTTTTGAGTTCTGATTCAATATTGCCAAGTGCAGTTTGTAGTCTGTCTAAATGAATACAGCTCGCCGTTTGGGACAATCGCCGCCAAAACGTTTGTGGCGCGATGTTTATGATTACGTCGCAAAATTGGTGGAAATTCGCTTTGAACTCACGCAATCGGAAGATGAAGAAATAGCCAGAATTGCACGCAATGAAATCGAGCAGGGCGTTTCTCAACTCTACGGACACGTTTTGCCAGACCAGTTGGTGGCAATCATGGAAAAACTCGTTGAATGGAATTTTGATGGGAAGTTGTCTCTGGACGTAAGACAACTAAGAAGTAACATTCATTGGGTCGAGGAACGTTTTACGGAAAACAGCCGGAGGTCTGGGGAAGAAAAGGTTCAAGACAAATGGGCCGAGGCATTGCGGCGCCTTGCCGCCCTTCGCGAACGCTTCGACAATGGCGATTTTGTGCTTCGCCTAAAGGTAGCCACAGGCAATTCGTTTGACTTGGAATGGGAAGAAAGTGGACAAGGTCGCGTATATCACTACCAAAAGAAGCTTCGTGCGCTCGCATCAGAGGCGACCTTGGATCCAAACTTGATGACAGAGGACGCTTGGAATGCGATAAAAGATTCAAATGCTCAGCAGGAATCGTCCACTCTCCATCCAACCCACCATCGGCACCCGGTTTCTCCGATAGAACCGGAATCGTTGGCACAGGAGCAGAGCTTTTGGCAATCACCACAGAATTGCAGAAGTTAGCAAAACGAACTGAATCAGAATGTTTGCCAAAAATATCTTCAATCAATTCAGCTGTAATTTCTGAACTCATGGCTTGAGATTAAATATACAGCACCGTTTGACAAGTTGAGGAATTATTCGACGCTTCACCCCGGCCCTCATCCGGCCTCCGGCCACCTTCTCCCATCCAATGGGCGAAGGAATTTATTTTGTGGGACGCAAACCCAGGGCGGCGCTCATTTCATTTTGCTTGCCCTGGGCTACTATCTTTCGCCCCTACAGGGCTTTCATTCCCGCTTTCGCCCGGCTGCGGCGCGGCAGGCTGCAATGCGAGCTGCTCCGGCGCAGTCGTCGCCAGACCGGGATCGGCCGTGACGGGCGCGGGCGGTCTTTCAATAACAATGCGACGGAGTTCGTCCGCGGCGGGCAAATCTTCCAAACCGCGCAGGCCGAAGTATTCGAGAAACAACGCGGTCGTGCCGTAAGTCGGCGGGCGGCCCACAACTTCGGCGCGGCCAACGGCCCCGACCAAACCGCGTTCCATGAGCGTCTGCATCGTGGCATCCACGTTCACACCGCGAATCTGCTCGATTTGGGCGCGCGTGATGGGCTGGCGATACGAGATGATGGCCAGCGTTTCGAGCGCAGGCAGCGAAAGCCGCGGCGGACGCGCCTTCACGCCCACGAGCGCGCGCAACCACGGGCCAAATTCCGGCTGCGTGACAAATTGCCAGGAACCCGCGACGCACGTGAGGCGATAGCTGCGAGCGGCGGTTTCGTGTTCGCGCACCAATTGTTCCAACGCGGCGGTCAGTTCACTCTCCTTGACTCTGGCCAGCGATTTGGCTGTGGCATCGGCAGCTTCGTGTCCGGCGGCGGCGGCGAGCACGTCGCGAAGTTCCTTCACACTCAAAGGTTTTTGCGCGGAGAACAGCAACGATTCCAGAATGAGTTTAAGTTCCATGTGATTCGGATTGCGATTTGGGGATTGCGGATTGCGGATTGGTTTCGGCAGCGGCCACGGGTTCAGACGCGGGCGCAGCGGCCGGTTCGGGTGTCGCCGGAGTTTCGGCTGGTGGTGCGGCAAGGCGGATTTCAATTTCGCCGAAAGCTTCCGGTTGCGAGCAAACGAGCTGCCGCAGGCGGATCAATTCCAGCAGCGCCAGAAAGGTGCAGACGACTTCGGAGCGGCTGGCCGCGCGCTCGAACAATTCGGCGAAACGCATGCTGCCGCGCCCGGAAATCACGCGGAGAATGACCTCGATTTTTTCACTGACGATCCATTTGTCCTCGAAAATGTCGCCCTGGTCTTCACGCCTGGTGAACCGTTGAAGCACGCCGTTGACGGCGTTGAGCAAATCGAAAATCGAAACGTCCGGCCGGGGCGGCGGCGCGGCGCTTTCAAATTCGAGTTTGCCGGGCAGGCGCGGAAAAATGTTTTCCTGTTCGGCCTCGAGGACCTGCAGGCGTGCGGCGGCGTCCTTGAACTTTTTGTATTCGACGAGCTGACGGATCAATTCCCAGCGCGGGTCTTCGCCTTCCTCCTCGCCTTCCACCTGCACCTGCTGGTCCACGGGCAGCAGTTCGCGGCTCTTGATATACATGAGCGTCGAGGCCATGACGAGGAATTCACCGGCGATCTCCAGATCGAACTGGCGCATGAGGTCAATGTATTCGATGAACTGCGTGGCGAGCCGCGTGAGGTTGACCTCATAAATGTCCACCTCCTCCTTTTTGATGAGGTAAAGGAGCAAATCGAGCGGGCCTTCGAAGACCTCGAACTGGACTTTGTATTCCGCCATGCGCTGAATGAACTGTGAAAATTCTAAAACGGGCGCAGGAGGTTTGCAATGGCGGAACGAAAATGAAAAATACTGTCCGCTTGTCTTTTGGGAAGTTACGGCGCGGTTTTGATTCTTTTGCCACACCTGCGCCAGGGCGATATAAAAATTGACCATCTCAAGAATCACGCGGCCTGCATTCCGCAACTTGCGAAATATTCCCATGACGAATGGATCTCCATGCGAATCTTGGCTGGGTGAGATTTGAGAGACTTGACTATTGCGGCCACGAAATTTCGGTCATGCAGAGAGAATTACGCAGCCAAGCCAGCTTGCTGTCCTAAATTGGGACACAGTCAAGCAACAAAGTTGCTTGACTAATGAACTAAATAGCTGCAAAAATGTCATTAGACATACGGGTATTTGTGACCGAAGAAACCGAGAATTAATTTATGAGCCGAACCACTGGACAGGTCTGTCCTGTTTCTGGAGTATATCGTGCCGTTGGAAGCTGCGGTCATTCGGTTGAGCGGGTCATTCCCAAGGGACACGCGTTTCCCCCTTGTGAATATTGCCGGGAAAAGGGCGATCGCAAAGACATCACCTGGGTCTTGGTGGTAGAAACTCAACCCAAGTAATCGCCCACCCAAATTTCCGACCATCCAGCCCAAGGTGTGGGTCGGTCTTCAACAAAACGACGCTGACGTTCGGCCATTTTTACCAGCCGATTCGTGTTCATGGAAAGACATAGTATTTGAAATGGCCGTCCTGTTTTTAGACGCTGCCGGAACATTTGCCATTCAACCCCAAGAGTAAATGCGATTTCTGAGTTGACTCCCTTTAACGAATTTTCGTCCATTTCAAATGGTTCAACCAACTCATAATCCCCCTCGTTCTTATGTTTCATACGCGCCACTTGAAGCAAGAATCGTGCTAAAAACCGATCGGAATGGATTTTCAAATGGCGGAAACTCAAGCGATACCACCACCCACATCGTGGCAAACTTGACGGACGCGGCTAATAAACCTAATTTGTCAGCCGGTTGGTGGTCGTAGCTCAACGGTAGAGTCCAAGCTTGTGGAGCTTGTTGTTGCGGGTTCGAATCCCGTCGGCCACCCCATTTTCATCAGTGCCCACACCGAAGAGAGGGTCCAACGAACGCCAATTTTGTTTCTTAAGACCATCATCAACGCAATCAGGCCGCCCAACAGAACCGCCAGGAGGGTGTTAATCTTGTGCCTTTGCAAATCGGGCCGCAGGCGTGGAAATAATAATTTCCAAAAAATTCGCGCATTAGCACCAACCTCTCAGAGTTTGCAGCCGGGTTCAAATCGAATAATCGTCGGAGAAAACCTTCACGTTCCGCAATTCCACGAACACCGGTTCGCCCGCTTTCGGCTGCAATTGCTGGAATTGTTCCTTGCTCAACTGCACTGTGAATTGTTCGCCCGTATCGAGCCGCACCAGCTCAAGATTCGCCAGCGGGCCCGCGGCATTGCTGCGAATGACGCGCGCCGCCAGCATCGCGGGGCCGCCCGGCTCGCGCGTGACGCGAATGTCGTGCGGTCGCACGAAGGCGATGGCGTCCGAGTCGGACTCGCCGGCGGTTTCCGGCACGGCGAACTCAGTGCCGCCAATGACCACCGTGCCGTCGCGCACCCGGCCGCTGAACAGATTCACGTTGCCGAGAAAATCATAAACGAACGGCGAGGCCGGGTTGTCGTAAATTTCCTCCGGCGTGCCGATTTGCTCGACCCGCCCGACGCGTAGAATGGCCACGCGGTCGGCCACTTCCAGCGCCTCTTCCTGATCGTGCGTCACAAAAAGCGTTGTGATGTGGATTTCGTCATGCAATTTGCGAAGCCAGCGGCGCAATTCCTTCCGCACTTTTGCGTCGAGCGCGCCAAAAGGTTCGTCCAGCAGCAGAACCTTGGGTTCGACCGCCAGCGCGCGGGCCAGTGAAATGCGCTGGCGCTGGCCGCCGGAGAGTTGCGACGGAAACCGTTTGGCGAGCGGCTCAAGCTGGATGAGCTTCAACAGTTTTTCCACCCGCTCGCGGATTTCGGCTTCGCCCGGCCGGGTCGCGCGCGGACGGACGCGCAGGCCGAACGCGATGTTTTCAAAGACATTCAAGTGCCGGAACAACGCATAATGCTGAAAGGCGAAGCCGGCCTTGCGCTGGCTGGCGGGAATCGTGGTCACGTCCTCGCCGTAAAACAAAACCTGCGCGTCGCCGGGATCGGGAAACTCCAGCCCGGCGATGATGCGGAGCAACGTCGTCTTGCCCGAACCGGACGGGCCGAGCAACGCGACGAGTTCGCCGGACTCGATCTTCAGGCTCACGCCATCGAGCGCGGTGAATTGCCCGAATTTTTTGCTGACATTGCGGACTTCGACACTCATGCGTTTAAATCAATTTCCCGTCCCGCGCAACGCGGCGTTCTTGCGTTCCGCCCAAGTTTTCAGCGCCAGCGTGACGACCGCCAGGAACGTCAGCAGCGACGCCACGGCAAAGGCGCCGACAAAATTGTATTCGTTATACAGGATTTCGACGTGCAGTGGAATAGTATTTGTCTGGCCGCGGATGTGGCCGCTCACGACCGACACCGCGCCGAATTCGCCCATCGCCCGCGCGTTGCAAAGGATGACGCCGTAAAGCAGGCCCCATTTGATGTTCGGCAGCGTCACCCGCCAGAATGTCTGCCAGCCGCTGGCGCCCAGCACGCGCGCGGCTTCTTCCTCGGTGCGGCCTTGCGCCTGCATGAGCGGAATCAATTCGCGCGCGACAAACGGAAACGTCACAAACATCGTCGCCAGCACAATGCCGGGCACGGCAAAAATGATTTTGATGTTGTGCTCCAAAAGCCACGGGCCGAGCAGCCCCTGCGCGCCAAACAGCAGCACGTAAATCATTCCCGAAACAACCGGCGAAACCGAGAACGGCAAATCAATGAGTGTGATGAGGACGGTTTTGCCGCGGAAATCGAATTTGGCAATCGCCCACGCCGCCGCCACGCCAAAAACGCAATTTAACGGCACGGCAATGGCGGCGGTGATGAACGTCAGTTTAATGGCGCTCAATGTATTCGCGTCATTGAACGTGTGAAAATAGTAACCAACGCCCTTGGCAAAGGCCTCCACGAAAACCGCCGCCAGCGGCACGACCAGGAACAAACCAAGAAACAACAACGCGACGCCGATGAGCAGCCAGCGCACGAACGGCGGCTCGGCCGTCACGCGGCGGGGAGCAGCGCGGCGCGGGGCATGGAGCGTTGAAGCAGGAACCATAAATCAAACTGGTCGGTGATGGCGGTGGCTCCACCATTGGAGGAAATTGATGGCGAGCAACAGCACGAAGGAAGCGACCAGCATCACGACTGCAATGGCCGTTGCGCCGGGATAATCAAATTCTTCGAGCTTGGTGATGATGAGCAGCGGCGTGATTTCGGTTTTCATCGGCATGTTGCCGGAAATGAAAACGACCGAGCCGTATTCGCCGAGCGCGCGGGCGAACGCGAGCGTGAAACCGGTCAGCAACGCCGGTCGCAGCATGGGCAAAGTGACGCGCCAGAACGTCTGCCAGCGGTTCGCGCCGAGACTGGCGGCGGATTCTTCAATTTCGAGATCGAAATCCTCCAGCACCGGTTGCACGGTGCGGACAATGAACGGCAACCCGATGAACGTGAGCGCAACGAATACGCCGAGCCGCGTGAAGGCAACCTGGATTCCGAGCGGTTCGAGCCATTGGCCGATCCAGCCGTGCGGCGCATACACCGCCGTCAGCGCGATGCCGGCCACCGCCGTCGGCAGTGCAAACGGCAGGTCTACCAGCGCGTCCACGAAACGTTTGCCCCAAAATTGGTAGCGCACCAGCACCCACGCAACCAGCAGGCCGAAAAACAGATTGGTCAGCGCCGCCAGAAACGACGCGCCGAAACTCAGGCGATACGACGCCAGCACGCGCGGTGCGGCGACGGCGTGCCAGAATTGCCCCCACGTCAACTCGCTCGTTTTCCAAAACGCGCAGGCCAGCGGAATCAGGACGATGAGACTGAGATAAAGCACCGTGTAGCCGAGCGTCAGTCGAAAGCCGGGCAACACGCTGGTTGTTTTCTTTGCCATGCAAATTGTCTGTCAGCGGTTATAACCTTTGTTAAAATGCAGCGAAAGAAATTCTTTAATTTACCAAACCATTGCCCCCGTTCGGAGGAACCACAAACCGGTTTCAGGGTTGGAAGATTTGGTCAAAGACGCCGCCGTCGGCGAAATGCGCTTTCTGCGCCTTTTGCCAGCCGCCGAAAACTTCGTCCACCGTGACGAGTTTCACCGGGCTGAACTGGATGGCATATTTCGCCGCGGCCTTTTCTGAGCGGGGACGATAAAAATTCCGACCGGCGATGTCCTGGCCTTCATCGGAGTAAAGGTATTCCAGATAGGCCTGCGCCACCTCGGTCGTGCCGCGCTTCTTCGCCACCTTGTCCACGACGGCCACCGGCGGCTCGGCCAGGATGCTCAACGGCGGCGTGACGATGTCAAACTTGTCCACGCCAAATTGCTTGATGGCGAGATGCGCCTCATTTTCCCACGCGAGCAACACGTCGCCGATTTCGCGCTCAACGAACGTCGTGGTCGAGCCGCGCGCGCCGGAATCGAGCACGGGCACGTTTTTGTAAAGCCGCTTGATAAAGTCGCGCGCTTTGGCGTCGTCGTGGCCATATTTGTCGAGCGCGTAAGCCCACGCGGCGAGGTAATTCCAGCGCGCGCCGCCGGAGGTTTTCGGATTCGGCGTCACGACAACAACGTTCAGTTTTACGAGGTCGTCCCAATCCTTGATGCCTTTCGGGTTTCCCTTGCGCACGAGAAACACGATGGTCGAGGTGTAGGGCGTGCTGTTATTTGGCAGACGTTTTTGCCAGTCGGCGGGCAGCAGCTTTGCCTGCTGTGCAATCGCGTCAATGTCATAAGCCAGCGCGAGCGTCACAACGTCGGCTTCGAGACCGTTGATGACGGACTGCGCCTGTTTGCCGGAGCCGCCGTGCGATTGCGCGACGACCACGTTGTCGCCGGTTTTGGCCTTCCAATATCTGGCGAACGCGGCGTTGTAATCCTGATACAACTCGCGCGTGGGGTCGTAGGAAACGTTCAGGAGTTTGATTTCCTTTGCATGGGCGGCGACGGCGAACGCGCAGCCGAGCAGGACGAAAAGTTTTAAGAATATTTTCATGGGTCGTTACAATTAATCGGTTTGCCCCGGTTAAAAGGCCAGTTGCACGCGGGTGAAAAATACTTCTTCCGGATGCTGCGTCACCGCCGCCGGCACGCTTGTGCCCGCACCGCCGCCGCCCGTGAACGTGGTGCGCGAATAACTTGCGTTGACGCGAATGTTGCGGTTCAGATACCAGTTCAAACCAACCGCCCACGCCTTCGCCGACGAGGCCGAAACCGCCGGATTTGAGAAAAACGGGAACGCGTCCTTGTCAACGTCCAGTTCTGCGTAACGGCCCACCACTTGCAGTGCGCCCCATTGACCGTTGTGGGGATTAAACGGATGTTTCGGCGTCACACCAGTGGACGTGGCGTCCTCGCCCGTCAAAACCCAGCCGCCCGAAATTTCCCAGGCGGTGTTTCGCAAATCCGCCGAGTAACTGTCGTTGCGGACATCCTGATCGGAAATCACATATTCACCGATCAAACTCAGTGGACCGTAGTAATAAGAGCCTTGCGGCGAAAGGCGCCAGTGTGTGCGGCTTGCCACCACACCGTTGGTATAGGCAAAGAATTGCTGCTGGCCGTCCGTGAAAAATCCCGAGGAAGTTGTCGAACCACCGGTCGAAGCCGGCAACCCGAGGGTGTTGGTGATGGACGAATCCCCCCAACTGCCCCCGACACCCAGGCCGAGATTTTGCAGCGGTTTGAAGCCGGTTTGCTTGAACGGCTGGATGAACAATCGTCCGTCAAACTCGCGGTTGTCTTGAAAACCGATGTTGCTTGAGTTGCGCGCATCGCCCACACCATTGAAGATGCCAGCAGCATAACTCAACACACCGCCGGCAATGTCGCCGTGCAATTCGAAACCCAGGTCCCGGTTCGGCACCAGATCCGTGACCAGCGAACGTTCATTGAAAGAGAGGTTAACGTCCGCCTGCAATTGTTCCAACCCGACCGGCGCCTTGAATTTGCCCGCCTGGACTTGAAATGCCGGCGAGTAGCGATAATTCACATAGGCATCGTAGATGCTCGGCGTGGTTGCGGAACTGGAAGCCCCGGGTGTGCCGCCGCCAAATTCCGGCACGAAAAGGAAGTCAAAGTCGCGGTACACGGTTCCGGAAAGGATCGGGCGCGCCCGGCGCAACAAAATGCTGTCATTGCCCGGCACATTGTTGTTTTGCTGAAAGGTGCGGCTGTCCACCTGCAACACGCCATGCAGGGCCACCACGAAATTCGAGTCGGCGGAACCAAAACTGAAGCCGTTGGCCCCAACCGTGATGCGTGGCTGGGCCTTGGCGGCAGCAGTGGTGGACTCCTGATCCAGTTCGCGCTGGCGTGCGAGAATCCGGACTTTCTGGTCCAGATCCTGGATTTGCTCTTGGGTGGGCTCAGTCTTGGTTTGCTGGTCCAAATCGCGCTGATGTTCCAGCGCCTGGACTTTTTGAGCCAGTTCCCGGATTTCCTTTTTCAAGGCCTCAATCTCCGCGGCTTCCGTGGAGTTGGTGGCCGTGCTGTCCGCGGCAAAAGCAGGGAGAACAAACAGTATCCCCACGAGGGATGCGATTAACAACGGATTTGGTTTCATATTTTTCGTTGGTTGTTTGGTTTCGCCTCCGGCCATCCGGCCGGCATTGGTGTTTATTTCAGGTCGTCCTGAATTGTTTGCGCGCGGGTTTTCCCCAGCCGCACGCGCTCGGTTTTTTCAATCTGTGTGACTTGTGAATCATGTATGACGATTTGTACCATGCCGTAATGCAGCGGCCCAGCCTGCCAGCGGACCACTTACCTGGCGGTTCTAATTTCGCTGCCATTGTCCGGCGGTCCACGAGTTTGTGAAAGTAGTTTCCGCCGTGTGCCCATCCGCGTATCCCACATTGGCGCGGCGGTTGTGCCGTTCCAGCATTTGAGCCTGTGAGGTCGTGCCCGGCGCGATGGCCTGAATCGGATACAATCCGCCGCGGGATGGTGTGTTGTCCCCGCGTCCGGCGTCGGCGAGGATGATGAAATCCGACGGCTTCCGGATTGAGCTGTCCGAATAATTTTCATTGAAACCATAATCCGGGTTCGCCTTATACCAGGTGCTCTGGCCGAAACCGGGTGAGTAATTGGCCTCGCTCAAATTGAAACCGTAGTCGGTCGTGAACCATTGGCCGGCGGCTGGCGCGGGCCAATCCAGCGAAGAACGGCATCGGAACGCGTTTGCGCCGGGGTCGGAATTGGCGTTGGTGTTGAAGATAAAATTGACGCTGGCGTTGTAAGACTCCAATTGTCCGCGAATGGAGAACGCCGCGCGGTCCCCCGGCGTGTCGGGAATCGTTCCCCAACGCGCTGTGTCCGTGGCTTCCCGCTCCGTCACGGCTTTGGGAAAACGATCGTCATTATCTCCGAGGAAAAGTTTGAAGGCGATCCCGATTTCCCGGGTGTTCGAAACGCACGCTCCACGCTTGGCAGAGTCCTTCGCCCGCGCCAGCGCCGGCAGCAGCATGGCCGCAAGGATGGCGATGATGGCAATCANNACCACCAGCAGTTCAATCAAGGTGAACGCGGTTTTACTGACCCGCACTTTTTGTGCGACTGGGTTTTGTGTCGCGACGATATATTTATGTATTTTCATGGTTCCAGTTGCGTTTCATTTTTTGAGCAACTTCCGGTCGTCCGGTCAGCGCCGCTGTCTTTTATTGTTTGGTTTTCGTTTGTTGGTTGGTTTCGGGTAGTGGTTTGTTGTCCAGTCGCACCCGTTCTGTTTTTTCAATTTGTATCACTCGCGAATCATGCACGACGATTTGCACCACGCCGTAATGCAGCGACCCAACCTGCCGCCGGACCACTTCCAGCCAGTTCAATTGTTGATCGGCGCTGCTCTCCGGCTTAATTTGAATCGAGCTCATATCAATAAAATTTCACACTCATTTGCAAAGCCAATTTAATGTTTTTAATAGCGACATTACGAGTCGTCATTATAACGAAATAAAAACCGCTGCTTCACTTGCCGCAAACTTCCGCCAAATGCAGCAACTTGAAGCTATATTTTCAATTTCATTCTTCATTCAATTGACGACTTATCTTATCGTTATTATCCACTTACGGCCGGACTTGTCAACTGGTTTTTTGAAATTATTTTTAGATGCCTTCCCCGCCTGTAAAACCGGACGAAATCTCCTGTTTTGACACTGGCGCGCCCTTGGCGACTTCGGCGAGCGTTGCGTGCTCCATCAACCCGGCAACGTAATTGCGCGCGTCGAGAAATACGCGCCTGAACCGGCAAACCGGCTCTTGCGAACACCGCTTGTAACCCGTGACCGAAACGCAATCAATCGGCGCTAAAATACCGTCAAATTGCCGCACCACCTCGCCCATCGTAATCTTGCCGGGATTTTTGGCGAGCACATATCCGCCGCGCACACCCGCCACGCTGTCCACCCAACCCTGCGCCTTGAGTTTGAGCATGATTTGCTCAAGAAAGCGTTTGGGAACGTCGTTCCGCCGGGCCAGCTCACGAATCGGTATCGGCGCACCGCCGAAATGATCAACCAATGTGAACAAGGCGCGCAGCGCATAATCAGTTTCCCTCGACACTCGCATGACGAAAAACGATACGCCAGGTCGAGATTAAGTCAATTGCGGTTTTTATGGCCTGTTCAGCAGACGTTGAATCAACTGCTGATAATACGACGACCTTCATCCAGGAAGATGCCCTTGAAATTCATTTCCAGTGCCTGAGGATTGGTGGCCTTGGACATGGCTTCCTTCTCGGTCACGCGCCCCGCCTTGACCAAATCGAACAAGGACTGATTGAAGGTGAGCATGCCATCGTCCAGACTCGTTTCAATGGCGGCCGGCAATTTGTCGAGGCGGTTTTCTTCGAGGAGTTTCCTGACCATCGGCGTGTTGATGAGGATTTCCAAGTCCGGGGTTGATTTGCCGTCCAGGGTGCCGACCATGCGCTGGCAGACCACCGCGTACAAGGTGGCGGCGATTTGCCGGCGGATTTGCTCGCGCTCTTCAGCCTTGAAGAATTCAAGGACGCGACTGATGGATTGCGACGCATTGGTCGTGTGGAGCGTGGACAATACCAGATGTCCCGTGTCCGCCGCGCTCATGGCGGCGGAAAAACTGAGGTCATCCCGCATTTCGCCGATCATGATGATGTCCGGGTCCTGGCGCAGAACGTTCCGGAGTGCGTGATGGAACGAAAGGGTGTCCAGGCCGACTTCCCGTTGTTCAATCACCGATTGGTTATCTTCAAAAACATATTCAATCGGGTCTTCCAGCGTAATAACGTGTTTTTTGAAATTACTATTGATGTGTTCAATCATGGCCGCGAGCGTGGTGGATTTACCGCAGCCGGTGGCCCCGGCCACCAGCACGATCCCGCGGGGTGATTCGGCGATTTTTCTCACCTGCTCCAGCAAACCGAGTTCTTCAAAGCTCGGCACCTGGGTCTTGACGTAGCGCATGGCCAGACACCATTGACCGCGCTGTTGATACAGATTGGTGCGGAAACGGCCGACGCCCGGGACAAAATACGAAAAATCAATTTCCCGTTCCTCGTCGAGGCGCTTTTTCAAATGCACCGGCGTGACAGCTTCGACAATTTTTACCATCCATTCCGGGGTCGGGTGGGGGGAATCCACCGCGATCAATTCGCGGTTGATGCGAAAAATGACCGGCGTGCCGATTTTCAAATGCACGTCCGACGCGCCGCCTTCGATGGCCGTCTTCAAAATGCGCTGAAACAGTTCCACGCCCCCAGTCTAGCAAATCGCCGCGCCAGCGCCAGCCGGGAAAATCACTGGCGACTTTTTGCCGGGCCAGTGTTATAAATCACGCATGTCTAATCATCGCATTGGCATCATCGGCGGCACCGGCCTCTACCACATCGAAGGCTTCACCCGCCAGAAATGGGTGAAAGTCAAAACGCCCTTCGGCCCGCCGTCGGACGATTTGTTGACCGGCAAACTGGCCGGGCGAGATGTCGTCTTCCTTCCACGCCACGGACGCGGCCATCGCATTCTTCCGAGCGAACTCAACCACCGCGCCAACATCTGGGCGATGAAAAAGCTGGGGGTCGCCTGGATCATCAGCGTCAGCGCCGTCGGTTCGTTACAGGAAAGATACAAGCCCTGCGACATTGTGCTCGTTGACCAGTTTCTCGACCGCACCAAGCAGTCACCGGCGCACACTTTTTTCGGCCGCGGCATCGTGGCGCACATTGCCTTCGCGCATCCGATCTGCGAGGAATTGCGGCAAATTCTCTTGAAGATTGCCATTCTCTGCCGGGCGCAGGCGCACAACGGCGGCACTTATGTCTGCATGGAAGGCCCGGCCTTCAGCACCCGCGCCGAATCGCTCATGAACCATCGCGCCGGTTTTAACGTCATCGGCATGACCAATCTGGGCGAGGCCAAATGCGCCCGCGAAGCCGAAATCGCCTACGCGACCCTGGCGATGGCCACCGACTACGACTGCTGGAAGGACGACGAACATGTCACGCTCGAAATGATCATCGCCAACCTCCATCGCAACGCGGACATGGCCAAGCAAATTGTTGCCCGCGCCATCCCGCAAATCCCGGCCGAGCCGGACTGGTCGTGCCATTCCGCGTTGAAAAACTCGTTCCTGACCGACAAAAAATTCTGGCCAAAGAAAACCATCGCCGAATTGAAGCCGATTCTGGCGAAATATCTTTGATGGCCAGCGCCGTAGGCGCGACATATTTGTAGAAAAATGTTAAACCAAATTTTCAAGCTCCGTCAGGAGCGACATCAGAATATGCCGCTCCTGACGGAGCTTTATTTTATTTGTGGATGATGGGCTACAAAGATACCGCGCCTACGGCGCTAAGAATTGCGGAGCAAAGAACGCTGGACAGAAACCGGATGGCAAAATAAAGTCGCCAGCGTGAAACGAGATGGGCAAAGTGTTCTCGTCAATCAGAAAGCTTAGATTAGATTTCTTTTCGTGTATTTCGTACATTTCGTGGTTAAATTTTCCCCGCGATGATTCAATACCTCGATTTGCTGCGGCACGTTTTGGAGCACGGAAAGTCCAAGGCCGACCGCACGGGCACCGGCACGTTTTCCGTGTTTGGCGCACAGGCGCGGTTCGATTTGCGAAAAAATTTCCCGCTGCTCACGACGAAGAAGGTCCATCTTCGCTCCATTATCTATGAGTTGCTATGGTTTCTCAGCGGAGACAGCGATACTCGTTATCTCCGAGAGAATAAGGTGACAATTTGGGACGAATGGGCGGATGAAACATATGTAAAAAATCTAGGACCAGTATATGGAAAGCAATGGCGGGAGTGGACTGGATATAGCATGCGAAGGATTGATCCTGACGCGAATCAAGTACCCCTTAACCTTGGCGAGTTCAAAAAACCAGTGGGGCGACGTGAACATAGCGACCATGGCATTGACCAAATCGCAAAGGTGATTGCCGACATCAAAAAAAATCCCGACAGTCGCCGTCTGATCGTCAGCGCGTGGAATGTCGTAGATATCGAAATCATGCAACTGCCACCTTGCCATTGCTTATTCCAGTTCTACGTGAGCGAAGGCGAGTTGAGTTGCCAGCTTTACCAGCGCAGCGCGGATATTTTCCTGGGCGTGCCGTTCAACATCGCCAGCTACGCCCTGCTCACGCTGATGGTGGCGCAGGTCTGCGGACTGAAGCTCGGCGATTTCGTCCACACGTTTGGCGATTTGCACCTTTACGCCAACCATGTCGAACAGGCGAAACTGCAACTCGCGCGCGAACCGCGTCCGCCGCCACAAATGAAACTAAATCCGGCAGTGAAGGACATTGACCACTTCAAGTTCGAGGATTTTGAACTGGCCGGTTACAATCCGCACCCGGCCATCAAGGCGCCGATTGCGATTTAAGAAGAATTCCAACGCAAAGGCGCAAAGACGCAGAGTAAATGAATCTTTGCGGCCTTGCGTCTTTGCGTTAAAACTCCACGCGTGAAATACTTCAAGGCCATTGCGGCGATGTCGCAGAACCGCGTGATTGGCGCGGACGGCAAGATCCCGTGGCATCTGCCGGAGGATTTCAAGTGGTTCAAAAAAATGACGATGGGCAACGTCATCGTCATGGGGCGCAAGACGTTTGAAAGCCTGGGCCAGCCGCTGCCCAACCGGAAGAATCTGATCCTGACGCGGCATCCGCAGCGGCTCATCAAAAGTCATCCGGAAATTTTCGGGAAATATCACGAGTGGCGCGGCGGTCGTTATCTCAAGCGCGCCTACCAGTTTCATTTCAGCAAGCTGGAGAAAGACCAAAAGACGGACCTGCTGATTTTCAACTCGCTGGAGCGGCTGGATCCGTCGGAATTCCCCAATGAAATTTTCATCTGCGGTGGCGCGGATATTTACGCGCAGATGTTGCCGCGCTGTTCCGATCTTTACCTCACGCTGGTCAAACGTGAGGTAGAAGGCGACGTGTTTTTCCCGCCGTTTGAAGGCCGGTTCGTGCTGGCTGAAGAAATCCGCGACACGCCGGAGTTCAAAATTCTGCACTACCAGCACCGGTCACTGATTTCGTGAGGGCAAAGCTGGTTTGTTCGTAGCCGCGGACGTCAGTCCGCGCCATTTGAAAAGTGTGCGCCGACTGACGTCGGTTTAGGACTCCAAACAAAACAGGCGGACCGTTACCGGCCCGCCTGCGTGTGAATTCAATCTGGCAGAGTAATTACTCCGATTTCTGCGCTTCGTCGGCGGCGTCGAAGGCGTGTTGCAGCGCCACGAGGTCTTCGCCGGGTTTGAGCGCATCGAAAATTTTCTGCTCTTCCTTGAGTTGTTCTTCGGTGTAGCTGGCGGCCTTGATGGAAAGGCCGATGCGGCGTTCGCCTTTGTCAATCTTGATGACGCGGGCGGTCACCTCCTGGCCGGCCTTGAGCACGTTTTTGATTTTGTCCACGTGTTCCTCGCTGACCTGCGAGATGTGCACGAGACCGTCAATGTCGTGTTGCAAACCGATAAATGCGCCGAAACTCGCGAGTTTCGTGACCTTGCCTTGAACGACATCGCCGACCTTGTAAAGCTGGTCAATGTTCGCCCACGGGTCTTGCGAGAGTTGTTTGATGCCCAGCGCGATGCGCTGGTTCGGACGGTCCACTTCGAGCACGACGGCTTCAACTTCGTCGCCCTTCTTGAGGACTTCGGACGGGTGATTGATCTTGCGCGTCCACGACACGTCGGACACGTGAATCATGCCGTCAATGCCCTCTTCCAATTCCACAAACGCGCCGTAGCTGGTGAGGTTGCNNTGCGCACCTTGCCTTTGACCCGAGCGCTGACCTGGTATTTTTGCTCGGCGTTGTCCCAGGGATTCGATTCAAGCTGGCGAATGCCGAGGGAAATTTTTTGTTCCTCGCGATTGATGCCGAGCACGACGGCTTCAATTTCCTGGTCCTGCTTGAGCACGTCGCTGGGCTTGGCCACGCGCTTGGTCCAGGATAATTCAGTAACGTGAACGAGTCCCTCGACCCCCATCTCCAATTGCACAAACGCGCCATAAGGCACCAGGCTGACGACCTTGCCCTTGACGCGCGCGCCGACGGGGTACTTCGTCTCGATGTTGTCCCACGGGTTGGCCATTTTTTGCTTGAGGCCGAGGCTGACGCGTTCCTTTTCCTTGTTCACGTCGAGCACGACCACGTCAATTTCCTGGCCGACTTTAAGGATTTCCGATGGATGCGCGATTCGGCCCCAGCTCATGTCCGTGATGTGGAGCAGGCCGTCAATGCCGTTCAACTCGATGAACGCGCCGAAATCAGTGATGTTCTTGACCGTGCCCTTGCGGATGTCGCCCGGCACCATTTCGGCCAGCAGCCTGGCGCGTTTTTCGTTGCGCTCCTGCTCGATCAATTCGCGGCGCGAGAGCACGATGTTCTGCCGCTCCTGATTGATTTTGACGACCTTGAATTCGTAGGTGTTGTTGACGAATTGCGCGAGATTCCTCGGCGTGATAACATCAATTTGCGACGCGGGCAAAAACGCCTCGACGCCGATGTTGACGACCAGGCCCCCTTTGACGATCGACTTGACCTTGCCCTGGATCGTGCCGCCCTCGTTGCAAATGGTGAGGATGCGCTCCCAATTTTTCTTGAACTCGGCCTTTTCGTGCGAGAGTTCGACCGTGCCGTCCTTGTTTTCGAGTTTTTCGATGAGGACATCAATTTCGCCGCCCACCTTGAGCGCGTTGGCGTCTGCAAATTCATTGGTGGGGATGACCCCTTCACTTTTGTAACCGATGTCCACCAAAACTTCCTTCGGGCGGACTTCGATGATTGTGCCTTTGACAATTTCGCCGGCGGCAAAACGCGTCGCGCTTTGCTTCATGGCTTCTTCCATCGTGAGCATAACTATTCCGGGTTGAACTGCGGGAGGCTTGGTCGTCCGATGAAACGGACTTCGAAGACTCCATTGCCTAACTACCAAACGCTGCCGTGGCAACGGAGGGTTGAATGTTAGGTTGTTTGTTAACTGTTGTTTCTCAGCCTCAATGAACATCCGCACCCGCGGCGTTCAGGCGGACGGGAAAATAGACTTAACGGCGGGTAAAGCAAGCAGGAAATTTAACCAAGACGAAATTAATCCCACTCCTCCTGGAGAAAGGATTCAGGCGAGGGTAAACAACGGGCGCTTAAGCTGTGGGTATTTTCAGTTTTGCACCTACAACAATGCGGTCGCCCTCCAAACCGTTGGCCACTTTAATGGCTTTTACCGTTTTTCCGTGGACTTTGGCAATGCGGATCAAGGTGTCGCCGGATTTGATCACGTAAAGAATCGCGGGATGGATGGCGGTCACTGCATTCTCCTTTGAAACGGGCGGTGCGGTCCGGCTGGTTGCGTTAAGATTCGGTTGCGGACCTGGCTTTGGCTTCTGTTCCACCATCAAAGCCGGGTTTGTCCAAGACGCTGGCAGATCAGTTGCTTTTGTGACCTTTTTGGCCGGGGTCGTGGTTGTTGTCTGTTCGCTCATGCAGCCTTCAATTAACAGCCCGACCAGCAGGATTACGACGGTAACCACGGCAGCAATAAATCCCTTTTTAAACCGCTCCCGACGGCGTTGTTGACTGTCCGCCCTCTGCAAACAAGACGGGATTTGGAAAGGGTTCGATGGACTCACAATATTCATAGTCTCTTCAAAGGTGTTAGCATAGACAATGCCAAGAAGTGGGGGAAAATCCGGTGAGAGAATTAACGAGTCTTGGCACCCCGAACCGCCATGACTTGGTGTAAGTCAAACTGTCCAATTCCTGAACTGAGACACCGGCGACTGCCGGCTTTGTTTACTAAATCACTGCACAAACCCCTGCTCCTTCAGCCAGAACAAGCAGTCGTTCGCCCACGGATGCGGATGGGCGAACGGGGGGTTGTCGTTGAGTCCCAAACCATGCCGGCCCTTTTGGTAGATGTGCAAATCAAACGGCACATGATTTTTCCGCAACGTCTCGGCGAACATTAGGCTGTTTTCCACCGAAACCGTTTTGTCTTCGAAAGTCTGCCAGATGAAACAAGGCGGCGTGTTCGTCGTCACCTGCAATTCATTGGAAAGCAGCTTGACCAGTTCCGGCGGCGGATGGTTGCCGAGCAAATTGATTTTTGAACCCTGATGCGTGTATTCGCCCATCGTGATGACCGGATAGCAAAGGATGCCGATGTCCGGGCGCGAGCTTTGCCGTTCAATCGGGTCGGCGGCATTTGTATCGCCGGAATCAAAATGCGTCAGCAAGGTGGACGCCAGATGTCCGCCCGCCGATGAACCCATGATGCCCACGCGCTTCGGGTCAATCTTCCAGGCCGTGGCCCGCGCCCGCACCAATCGCATCGCGCGCGCCGCGTCCTGCAGCATCGCCGGATGCCGGTAGCCGCTCAAACCGAGCCGGTATTTCAGCACGAAGCAGGTCACCCCATGCTGGTTCAGCCACAGCGCGTAATCATTGCCCTCATGCGGCGCCAGATGGCCGTAGCCGCCGCCCGGACAAATCACCAGCGCCGCGCCCGTCGTCCCGCCCGGCGGGATGGGGTCGGGCAGATAGGGCGTGAGCGTGGGGATGTCGTTGCTCGTGCTGCCCAGCGCGCCGGGTGCGCCGTCCGGCCAGAGGGGAATGGGGACCTGCGTTTCGGCGCGTAGGAAAAACGGGAAGGAAGCAATCATCGCCAGCGTGAACAAGGTTTTCATGGTCTGTGGCCACGGAGCTTACGAAAGTTCGTGGCGGTTTCAACGAAAAAGCCCGCGTCATCCAGTCGCTCCCAATTCCCCCAAAAGAGTTTGACATTTGCATCAGTTTTTTCTATTATTTCCAACCGGAAAGACTCACGACTTATGAAAACTCTCCGTGTTTTCGCCCGGTTCGTTTCGCTGACCCGCCGCGCCCTGATTGCAGGGGTCATTGCCTTAATCCTGGCCCGCCTCCCGGCATTCGCGACGACCTTTACCAATGACACGACAATCAATGTAAACGACACGAATTACGACGGGACGGACATCGTGGTCACCAACTGCACGCTGACGGTGAACGGCCCGCACGCGTTTTCCAGCCTGTTCGTAGCCGGCGGCGGTGCGCTCACCCACTCGTTCTCCCCCAATGGCTTCATCTCAAATATTTTCTTCGTTGCGAACGAATCGCAAGTGCTGAACGGCACCAACCCAGTAACGCTGCTCAACTCCAACATCCTGACCGATACCGTCTTGGTGACGGATTCCGGTAGCACAATCATTTATACCAACGGCGTGGACTATCTGCTGACCAGCCCGGATGGCATTCTGACCCAGTTGCAGCGGACGACAAACTCCACCATTCCGGATGGCACCAATGTCCTGGTGAACTATGACGTGTTGCTGGGCACGCTGCCCGCCGGGCTCAATCTGTCCGTGACGGGAAACGTGGAGGTGGCTATGGGCGGAGTCATCAACGCGAATGGAAAAGGCTACGGCGGCGGCGCCGGACCCGGCGCCGGCCACATCGCCGGAAATCCGCAGGACGGCAGCGGCGCCGGGTATGGCGGCATTGGCGGGATGAGTTCCAGCAACGCAATGGGCGGCACGACCTACGGTTCCTTCCTCCAGCCCGCGAATTTGGGTAGCGGGGGCGGCGCCAGCTATGCCGGCATTGGCGGCGCCGGAGGCGGGGCGATTCAAATCACCGCCGGCGGAACTTTCATCATCAACGGCACAATCTCGGCCAACGGCGCCAATGGCACCAACAGCCGCTCCGGCGGCGGGTCGGGCGGCAGCATCTGGATCACGGCGCACCTGGTGTCCGGCTCAGGCACCATCAGTGCGCAAGGCGGCGCGGGGGAACCGACTCACGGCGGCGGCGGCGGCGGCGGTCGCATTGCCATCCAGTCTGATGTGAACAGCTTTACTGGTTCACTGGCCGCCCAGGGTGGCGCCGGAGCGAAGATCGGCGGCGCGGGCACCGTTTACACCAAACTGACCGGACAGAACGGGTTGCTGGTGTTCGACAACGCCGGACAGGCGGGAACGAACTCTTTGGTTGCCATCTCCAGCAGCAGCATCGATGTGCTGATTCGAGGGAAGGCGGGCGTGATTCCAGCCGGAGCGTGGCTCGTTGGAAATCTGACGATTGCGTCCAACGGCCTGCTCCTAGTCTCCTCCGCGGTATCGCCCATCAACCTGACCGCCAGCGGCAACGTCACAATTCAGGCTGGCGGCAGCCTGCTCACCGACAGCGCGGGTTATGCCGCCGGAACGGGTCCCGGTTATGGCCTTTCTTACAATGATGGCAGCTACCGTCCTTGCGGTGGCGGCGGGTATGGTGGCAGTGGTGCCAACGGTGCTTCGACGAACGCCGGCGGCGGCACAACCTATGGTTCTCAAACATCTCCCACCATGTATGGCAGCGGGGGCGGACAATTGATGCCGTATTCCTTCGGCGGGGCGGGCGGTGGCGCGATTCAACTTAATGTCAGCGGCATTTTGCAGGTGGACGGCCGCCTCTCGGCCAACGGCGGTAGCGGTTCCGGTTCGGGCGGCGGGGGCGGCTCCGGCGGCAGCATTTGGTTGACGACGGGAATATTAATTGGCTCCGGTTCCATCACGGCCAACGGCGGGAATGGGGCCGGCTCGATCGGCGGCGGCGGCGGGGGCGGTCGCATTGCCATTTATCCCGCGGCGAACCTGTTTGGAGGAGCGATTTCTGCCTATGGTGGCGGCGGGGCCAATTGGGGCGGAGCGGGAACCGTCTTCCTCCAGCCCACCGGGCAGAATGGCCAGCTCATTCTGGACAACGGCGGACACGTCGGAACCAACACGCTGGTGCAATCCGCGAGTTCCGCGGATTTGATTTTACGCAACGGGGCGATTGGGTCGGCATCCAGTTCGGTGAACTTTGCCAATTTGCTCATGAGTTCCAACGCATGGCTGACCGCCTACCTCTACTCCTCCAAAGGCCCTGCCTACACTGTGAACTTCTCATTTTCAGGAAACGCCACCATTCAGGCTGGCAGCAGCATTCTCGCGGATGCCGCAGGTTATCCCGGTGGCCAGGGACCGGGCGTGGGACAATATGGCTACTACAATTCCACCTACGTATGCAGCGGGGCGGGTCACGGAGGCTACGGCGCAAACAGCACCGGGAATTACGCCTTGGGGGGGAACACCTATGATTCCACAACATATCCCACCTCTCCGGGCAGCGGCGGTGGCTCTTATTATTCTCCTTCCTCCGTGGGCGGCTCCGGCGGTGGCATGATTTGGCTCACGGTGACGGGCACATTGCAAATGGACGGAACCATTTCCGCAAATGGCGGCAACGGTTCGGGTTTGGGAGGCGGCGGCGGCTCCGGCGGAAGCATCTGGCTGACTGTTGGCACCCTGTCCGGCGCCGGCACCATCACGGTGAATGGCGGCAGCGGAGCGGCTTCCCTTGGCGGCGGCGGTGGTGGTGGGATCATTTACATCCCCTGCACCAATAATTTTTTTGCGGGAAATGCTTCGGCGTATGGTGGCGGCGGCGCCAATTGGGGTGGGGCAGGAACCGTGCTCATCAAACCCTACGGGCAAAACGGCCAGCTCATCCTGGACAATGGCGGACATTACGGAACCAACACACCTTTGTCGTCCGCCAGTTCCACCGATCTGACCTTGCGCAACGGCGCAATTGGAGTGGCATCCAGTTCGGTCAATTTTGCCAATTTGCTTCTGAGTTCAAACGGCTGGCTGGCTGCCTTTTCTCAAAGCCCTGCTTCCTTCTCAATTTCTAGTAATGCGACCATTCAAGCGGGGGGGGGCATTATCGCAGACGCTTCGGGTTACGCAGCGGGCCAGGGAACCGGCGCGGGACATTACTATTACTACAATTCCACCTACCTGTGCAGCGGGGCAGGTCACGGAGGCTACGGCGCAAACAGCACCGGGAATTACGCCTTGGGTGGAAACACCTATGATTCCACGACACACCCCACCATCTCTGGCAGTGGCGGCGGTTCTTATTCTCCGTATTCATATTCCGTTGGTGGAGCTGGCGGTGGCGCGATTCGACTTAATGTGAGCGGCATTTTGCAGGTGGACGGACGCATCTCGGCCAATGGCGGAAACGGTTCCGGTTCGGGTGGTGGCGGCGGCTCCGGCGGGAGCATCTGGCTGACCGTGAGCACCTTGTCGGGCACCGGCTCCGTCACGGCGAATGGTGGCAGTGGAGCGGATGCCATTGGCGGCGGCGGTGGCGGCGGATGTATTGCCATTACCTACAACAACAATTCATTTGCGGGACCGGTTTCCGCTTACGGCGGCGGCGGGGCCGGCTGGGGCGGGGCCGGAACCGTCTATCTCAAGGCAAACTCGCAGAGCTATGCCCAGTTGATCCTGGACAACGGCGGAAACGCCGGAACCAACACCACGTTCAGCGCCAGTTCCATCGACTTGCTTGTGGCGGGCAGGGCCGTAGGGCAATGGCCGTCCGGCGCTAGCGTGAGGAACCTTCAAATCCGTACCAACAGCATGCTGACGACCGTTGCCTCCTCTTCTTTTCAAATTGTCAACGTGACCGGCGATGCAACCATAGATGCAGGCGGCGCCATTTCGGTTGACGGCACCGGAAGTGGAGCATCATCCGGAACCGGCGCAGGCTACACCTATGCCACCATCAAAGGTGGAGGCGGTCACGGCGGTTTTGGAGCGGCCAATCCTTCAGGGTTTGGCGGTGCTTACGGCTCGATCCAATCACCTGTCACCGCAGGCAGCGGTGGCGGCAATGGCAGTGGCAGCAGCTATGCTCCGTATGGCGGCGCGGGCGGCGGAGCGCTCCGGTTCAGCGTCTTAGGCGGCACACTGACCGTCAACGGCAGAGTTTCGGCCAACGGCAAAAATGGAGACGTCAACAGCGGCGGCGGGTCGGGCGGCAGTATTTGGATTGCCGCCGGCACCCTTGCCGGATCAGGAACTATTTCCGCAAACGGCGGCTCCGGCAACGGGCTTGGCGGTGGCGGCGCGGGCGGCCGCATTTCCCTGGGATACACGACCAGCGCCTTTACCGGACCTGTCTCGGCTTGTGGCGGCGGCGGATACACGCGCGGTGGCGCCGGAACGATTTACACAAAGGTCAACGGCCCGTCCGTGGGGCAATTGCTGGTGGACAATGGCGGTCCGGCCGGCACCAACACACCGCTGTCTACAGTTTATGGCACGCCTTCTTCACCTTTTAACCTTACTGTCGGTGGTGGCGCGGTGGTTTGTCCGCAATCTTCCTTCCCAGTGCTGAGCAACCTGAATATCACAGCCGGCGGCCTGTTTACCAGTTTGTCCGGCCAGTCGAATCTGGATCTGATGATCCTGGGGAACGTGGATGTCGCGGCTGGCGGGGCCATTGCCGTGGACGCAAAAGGCTTTGCTCAAACCAGCGGGCCGGGCGCCGGGCAATCCGTCGCCGGATCCGGAAGCGGTGCGGGCTATGGCGGTCTGGGCGGTGCGTCCGCAACCGCCGCACCCGGCGGCACCAACTACGGCTCGGCCCAACAACCCGTGGACCAGGGCAGCGGCGGCGGATTTGGGTCGGGAACGCTTTACGGCGGTTCGGAAGGTGGCGGCGCAATCCGTTTGAACGTGGGCGGCGTTCTCACCGTGGACGGCCAGCTCAGCGCCAACGGGAATTGGGGCCTCCAGGACAATTCCGGCGGCGGTTCCGGCGGCAGTGTCTGGGTGACCGCAGGCACACTGGTCGGGAACGGTCAAATCACCGCGGATGGCGGTGAGGGCGAATTATATGGCGGCGGTGGCGGCGCCGGCGGACGCATTGCCGTCTATTCCCATGCGAATGTCTTCGCCGGGCTGGTTTCCGTCTTCGGCGGCGAGGGCGATTTCCGGGGCGCCGACGGCTCGATTTTCTATTCTGCGAATCTCACCTTGCAGGTTCTCTCGCATACACCCGTTGGCATTGTCAGCAACGGCGTGAGTTCGGTGGACTTGGTCTTCAACGAGGCGCCGGATCCGGCTTCATTCTCCGGAACCGACGTGTCGCTCACGACCCCCAACGGGCCTTTGTCGCCGGACGCGCTGGCCGTCTCCACGCTGAGTTCCTCCAGCTACCGTGTCAGTTTCCCGTTGCAGACGGCCGTGGGCGATTACATCTTCACGGTCGGAACCAACATCAACGACCTGTATGGCCAGACCATGTCGCAGGTTTACACGGGCGCGTTCACCATTTCGCTTCCCGTCATTCAAGGCGCGATCACCGGCACCAACGGACAACCGGTGTCCGGCGTCCTGGTCCAGCCGGACGGCGGATTGTCCACCACCACCACCGACACCAACGGCAACTACGCGCTGGGAATCCTGCCCGGCTGGAGCGGCACGGTCGTGCCGTCGGGCGGCGGCTTCGTGTTTGCGCCCGGCTCGCGGGTTTACACCAACGTGACCACGTCCATCTCGAACCAGAACTATGTGGCGGTCATCACCATCGCACCCGTCGTGTCCGCCGGGCTTCAAGCCACCAACCTGATGATGAACTGGTTTGGCATCTCCGGGGTGACCTACCAGCTTTATTCCTCCACCAACCTGGTGGACTGGCTGCCTTATGGCGATGCGTTCCCGGGCACCAACGGTCCGGTGGTACTGCCCATACCGATCAATGGCGACCCGGCAAGGTTCTTCCGCGTGCAAGCCAGCAATTAAGCCGCCGCCATTTCAACCCCGCCCCGAAGCCCGCGTTGACACCCGGCAACTCCACTCCTACTTTCGCGTGGCATGTTCGAACTCGTCGCGCCATATAAACCCGCCGGGGACCAGCCGCAGGCGATTGCGAAGCTGACCGATGGCTTGCTGTCCGGCACGAAGCATCAGGTGCTGCTCGGTGTCACGGGGTCGGGCAAGACGTTCACCATTGCCAATGTCATCCGCAACATGGACAAGCCCACGCTCGTCATCTCGCATAACAAGACGCTTGCGGCGCAGCTTTACGCGGAGTTCAAAGGATTTTTCCCCAAGAACGCCGTCGAATACTTCGTCAGCTACTTCGATTATTACCAGCCCGAAGCCTACATCCCGCGCACCGACACGTTCATTGAAAAGGACTCGAGCCGGAACGAGGAAATCGAGCGCTTACGGCTTTCCGCGATGAGTTCGCTGTTCTCGCGCCGGGACGTGATTGTCGTGGCCAGCGTGTCCTGTATTTATGGCATCGGCAGCAGGGAGGATTACGAGGCGATGGTCATTCCGGTTCGTACCGGGATGGAATTGTCACGCGAACAATTCCTCACGCGCCTCGTGGATCTGCTGTACGACCGGAATGACATTGAGTTCACCCGTGGCCAGTTCCGCGTGCGCGGCGACACGGTGGAACTTCGTCCGGCCGGGCGCGAAGACGGGCTGCGCGTGGAATTTTTCGGCGAGGAAATTGAACGCCTCACCCGCTTCGAGCCGCTGACCGGAAACAAAATTGAGCCGCTCGACGCCGTCACCATTTTCCCGGCTAAACAATTTGTCACCACCGGCGACAAACTGAAGCGCGCCATTCTCACCATCCGCGAGGAACTGGGCGAACGCATCGCCTGGTTCGAGAAACACGGCAAGCTGCTCGAAGCCCAGCGCATCAAGCAGCGGACGGAATATGATCTGGAAATGATGGAGGAGATGGGCGTTTGCTCCGGCATCGAGAATTATTCGCGCCACATCGGCGGGCGCGCGCCCGGCTCGCAGCCCTGCACGCTGTTTGATTTTTTCCCGCCGGATTATCTGCTCGTTATTGATGAATCGCACGCCACCGTGCCGCAAATCGGCGGGATGTTCGAGGGCGACCGCTCGCGCAAAACGGTGCTGGTGGACTATGGCTTTCGATTGCCGAGCGCGCTGGACAACCGGCCCATGAATTTTCTGGAGTTTCAGTCCATGCAAAACCAGACGATTTACGCCAGTGCCACACCCGCCGCGCGGGAAATCGAGTGGGCACGGCAAAGTGCCGGAATGCCGGCCTCCGGCACGGCTCGGTCAGATGATTTTTCAAAACGTGCCGTGCCGGAGGCCGGCGCTCCGCCCGGCGTCACGGAACTCGTCGTGCGTCCCACCGGACTTATTGACCCGAAGGTCACACTCAAACCGCTCAAAGGCCAGATTGACGATCTTATCGAGGAATGCCGCAAGCGCGCCGACGCGAAGGAACGCGTGCTGGTCACCACGCTCACCAAGCGCACCGCCGAGGAGTTGACCGATTACCTGCGCGACATCGGTGTCAACGTGCGCTACCTCCACAGCGAGATTGACGCCATCGAGCGCGTCGAAATCCTGCGCGCGTTGCGCAAGGGCGAGTTCGACGTGCTGGTCGGCATCAACCTGCTCCGCGAGGGGCTTGATTTGCCGGAAGTGTCACTGGTGGCGATTCTCGACGCGGACAAGGAAGGTTTTCTGCGCAGCGAGACGAGCCTGATTCAGACTGCCGGTCGCGCCGCGCGCCATCTCAACGGCGAAGTGATTCTCTACGCCGACGTGATGACCAACAGCATCAAAAAATTTCTGGCCGTCACCGAGCGCCGCCGCCAAAAGCAAATCGCCTACAACAAGGAGCACAACATCACGCCGCGCAGCGTCAGCCGCGCAGTGGAGGAAAGCCTCGCCACCTACGAATCGAAGCGCAAAGAAGCCGATGCCGTCCTCCACGACGCCGGCATGGACGTGGATCTCACCGAGATGATCAGTGAACTCGAAGACGAAATGCTTGCCGCCGCGAACGAGCTTAAATTCGAGAAAGCCGCCCTGCTGCGCGACCAGATCAAGGAACTCAAACGCGCGCTTGACGGAACGAAGCCGGAAAACAAACCCAAGGCGGTTGGCTATCGGAAAGCGAACCAACGGCGGGTATGAAAATAAAACGTGCAATAATCCGGCAAAATCCCGGCTGGCCGCTTGACCCGCCATAAACTAGATGGGAAATTGCAACAGCTTCTCATGTTGGGAACAGGCGATCCAAATCAAATTGTTGCCGGGCTTGGCGTGGCATTTTTGCTCCTTGCCGGATTATGGCGGTTTGTCGGCTGGGTTCGTGAGGCCCCTCAAAAACCGGATCCTTGGGACGCCGAGTTCGAACGAAGGTTGGAGGCCCCGGAAACTCAGGAGGTTTGCTGTCATTGTTCAACTCCACAAGAACCAGGAGCGTGGTTCTGCAAGCATTGTGGAAGTGCGGTGGGCCCCTATAACAATTTGATGCCTTATGTTCACATCTTCTCTGAAGGTGAGGTGTTTAGAAATGGTGTCACCGGTCGATTTCGAAACAGGCCGTTTATTTTGATCGGTTACGTCCTGATTACACTGGGGATCAATCCCATCTTCGCGCCGATTTACTGGTTCTTTCTTTTGTCCAATCTGAAACATCCGCAGAACGAACAGGAGTCCGCTGAAGACCAAGACGTTCAACAATGAATCTTCCGCCTGTGCTTTGACACGCAGGCAAATTGAGCAAGGCGATTTGCCGGCGGCATGAAGGGCGACCTGTGATTTATCGGAAAGCCAAAGGCTCACACTGAAGAATTTCACGGCAGGAACCGTTCGTTTTGGATCAAGAAACCGCGTGGTTGATTCCGAGCCGTGAACCAGCCAGGGCCGTTTCATGCCACAGGCTGATGAGTTCACTCAGGCTTTGCAGCCACGGCAGCACGCGGTTTTCCAGCGCGTTGGAGAGCGGAATTGTGTCTTCCGAATGGCAGGCTTCGTTCACGTCCCTGATAATGGCGGCGATTTGTTCAAGCTGCCACTTGCGGAGTTGGGCGAGCGACGTGCGATTATCGAATGGCTCGCAAGTATTTTCCGGCAACAGGCTCAAGGTAATCACCGGCTCTTTGAGAACCGAGGCCAGATTCCACCAGACTTCGTGCGCCACCCGGCCATTGTTGATGAGGACAAGTGTGAGAGCGATTTCAACGCATTCCCGGGCGAGGTCAGTTTGTTGAAACGCCTTCTTGAGCAGCAGGAGAGAAGTCTCTTCCAAAGCGACTGTCCCGGCCTCGACGCGGCAAAAAATTCTTTGATTAAGCAATGGCAGGGCAAGGTTTACCGGCTGCCCATCAACGCTTAAGGAATACAGAATGCGATGTCTTTCCAAGGCGAGCGTTTCGAGATGGCAGCGAATGGCGTTAAGGGAGCGGTGCCCAGACGGCAGTCCCACCGGCAGACCATCAAGCGTTATTTCAACCTCATCACGAGTTTCAGGGGCATCGAATGGGTTTTTGCGCATACTGCTGTCAAAGTACGCATGCCGCGTGCCCCGGAATGTCGGCCGTTCGAAAAGTTATTCACAAGTAATTCACAGCCCGCGAGCCACGAAATCATTTCGCCGGATTCGCGCCTTTGACGCCCAGACGGATGGAGTAAAGCGATTGGCTTGCGGTGATGAAGAGCGTTTGATGATCCCTGCCGCCGAAGCTGACATTGGCCGACCATTTTTCCGGCACGTCAATGTGTTCGATTTGTTTGCCGGTTTTATCGAAAACCGTCACGCCGTTGGTCGTGCCGGTGGCACAAAGGTAAAGGTTGCCTTCCGCGTCAATCGTCATGCCGTCGGAACCTTTTGGACAAAACAGCGTTTTGTTCGTAAGCGAGCCGTCGGGCAGGATGTCGTAGCGCCAGGTTTGATCCCCGCGAATATCGGCAACGAAAAGTTTTTTGCCGTCCGGCGTACCGGTGATCCCGTTGGGTCTTTTGAAATCTTCAGCCACGGGCACAAATTTTTTCCGGTCGGGCGAAAGATAAAACACCTTTTCGCCGTCAAGCGCCATCGTGTCGTGATCCCACCAGGTCCGCTTGTAAAAGGGGTCGCTCAAATACATCGCGCCGTTGGGCGCAATCCAAACGTCGTTCGGGCCGTTGAGATATTTGCCCTGATAGCCTTTGACGAGCACCGTCACTTTTTTGTCGGGCGTGACCGACCAAAGCTCGTTCTTCTCGTCGGCGCAGGCAATGAGGTTGCCTTTCGCGTCGAAGTACATTCCATTCGCGCGGCCGGCGGGTTGCATGAACGTGGACAGCTTTCCGTCCACGCTCCATTCCAGGATGCGATCGTTCGGCTGGTCGGTGAAAAAAATGTTGCCGTTCGTGTCGCACGTCGGGCCCTCGGCGAATTTGAGGTCGCCGGCGAGTTTTTCAAGTTTCGCGCCGGGTGCGATGACGCTTTCGGCCACGGCCGGCGAAAAACCTGCGAGGCCGAAACAAATCCATCCCGCGAGAAGAATCAACGGTTTCTTTGCAATCATCCGGAACAATCTGCGTCAGTCAAAAATTTTAGGCGACAAAAAAACGCGTGAAGATTGCGAAGGGGAAAGTTTCCCGCCTTTGCCTTCTTCACGTTCTTCGCGTGCCCCCTCCGCCTTTTTAGTTTGTTCCTTGTTTTTGGCGGCAAACTGAAGCATTTTTTGTAAAACGTTGTTTTTCGACGAAAAACATGCAGCCCGGCACAAAAAAATTTCTGCGCTTTTCGCAAGCCTGGCTCATCAACACCTTGGCGGTGCTGGTGGCGGTCTATATCGTGCCGGGTATTCACTTCGGCAAAGATAGCGGCCTGCTCGCACCGTTCATCGCCTCGCTCGTGCTCGGAATCCTCAATGCCTTCATCCGGCCGATTCTGATGCTGCTTGCACTGCCACTGCTGATTTTCACGCTCGGCCTGTTCACCTTCGTCATCAACGCGCTGTTGCTTTACTTCGTCGGCGTGCTGCTGGCGCCGCATTTTCAAGTGGATACTTTCGGCTCTGCCTTTCTCGGCGCACTTATCATCAGCATCGTGTCCATTGCACTGAATGCCTTGACGGGCGCGGGCAACGCCAGCGTCACGTTTCAACGCCGCCCGCCACCACCCAAAAAATCCGATGACGACGGCCCGGTCATTGACATTTGAAATTCATGCCGGCGTTCGATAAGCCGCGCGCAACGTGCTGATACCGCGAGCGCGAAATTCCCGATCAAAATCCGTGAGTAATTCCGCCAGTTCAGGCGGCGTTTCAATCCGCTGAAACTCCTTGCTCGCGCCAAACACCCCGGTCATTTGCGCAAAGTAATCTTCATCGTCGGTTCGCAAATAAACCTCGCCCCCCGGAGCGAGCGCCATCTGAGCCAGTCGCGGAAACGATTCGTTGATGAGCCGGTTTTTACGGTGCCTTTTCTTCGGCCAGGGATCGGGAAAATAAATGTGCAATGCAGATGCCGAGCCCGGCGGCAACAGGTATTGCAAAAAATAAGACGATTCGATCTGCACGCCGCGCAAATTCGTCAGCGCGGCGCGGCGGCCCTTGCGATCCAACTTGCGCATGCGGCCGAGGAGCCGCTCGACGCCGATGAAATTCCGGTCCGGATGCCGCCGGGCGTATTCAGCGAGGAACGAAGCGTCGCCGCAGCCGAGTTCGGCTTCGAGTGGTTGTGGTTTGGGAAAAAGTTCCGCCAAGTCGAGCGGTTCGACGATGGAACGCAGTTCCACAATCAGATTTTCCGGCGCATGTGTTTGAGTTTTCAAATCGGAAATCGGCAACATCGCTCCGCGCGTGCGGAGTCGAAAATTGAAAGATGGTCGGGGCGGTGAGATTCGAACTCACGACCTCTTGTACCCGAAACAAGCGCGCTACCAGGCTACGCTACGCCCCGACATCAGAGTTAAACAGGTTGCCCACCCGCGATGTGAAAGGCAATGCTGAATTTCAAGAGCAGAATATATTTGCGGTCGAACGTCACCACCTGCGCCTTAAAACCGTTCGGCTCAACCTTCGTCTGAAAATGCGTGCCCCTGTGTTGCACCACGGCGCGAACGCACCCCAGGTTTTTCCCCAACACGGCCATTTTGGCGCACGACGTGACGAGGTCGTCGCGATCCTGCTCGCTCAAGTCGCCGGTGATGTCGCCGGTGATCTGCGTGTCGAGGTCAATGCGATCCACCACGATGATGACTGTGGAATTGTCGAGCTTCGGATGCAGCCGCGGCTTCTGCGCGGGAAGACCATGAGCAGCGATTTGCCGCTGCCCTGAAAATGCCAGATGAGACTTTTCTGATTCTACGAAATTGGTTTCAGTTTGCTTTTTGACGTGACAAAGCGTCCGGTCTTGGGCATTGACAACCCAATGGATGCTGGATTGAGAATGGCCCGATTCATCTCGGTGGTGGTGCCGGTTTACAACAGCGAATTGATCCTGCCGGCGTTGCTCAAACGATTGGCACCGACGCTGGCTTCCCTGGCCGGCCAGTATGAAGTCGTGCTCGTCAACGATGGCAGCCGGGATCAAAGCTGGAAAGTCATTCAGGAACTGTCGCGCTCCTTCCCCTGGGTCCGCGGAATCAACCTGATGCGAAACTACGGACAGCACAATGCGCTGCTCTGCGGCATTCGGGCGGCCCGGTTCGACACCCTCGTGACGATGGACGACGACCTGCAGCATCCACCGGAAGAGATCCATAAGCTGTTGGCCAAACTCAATGAGGGTTTTGAGGTGGTTTATGGTTTTCCCGAACACCAGCAGCACGGTTTATTGAGGGATATCGCCTCGGGGTTGACCAAGCTGGCCCTCCAGAAATCCATGGGGGCTGAGACGGCCCGCCATGTATCGGCCTTCCGCGCGTTTCGAACGCAGTCCCGCGATGCCTTTGCGAACTATCACAGCCCGTTTATTTCCATCGACGTCGTGCTGACTTGGGCCACCACCCGGTTTGTTGCCATTCAAGTCCGGCATGATCCCCGTCCGACAGGCATTTCGAACTACACTTTTGGCATGCTGTTCCGGCACGCGATGAACATGATGACCGGTTTTTCAACTCTGCCCCTGCAATTGGCCAATCTCATGGGTTTTTTGTGCACCGCCTTCGGTGGAATTATTCTGGTGTACGTCGTTGGACGGTATCTGCTGTACGGCACCAGCGTGCAAGGATTCACCTTTCTGGCGTCAATCATAGCAATTTTTTCAGGCGCTCAACTACTGGCTCTGGGCATCATTGGAGAATACCTGGCACGGATGCATTTCCGGATGATGGAGCGTCCGACTTACACCGTCCGTGAGGAAATCGCCCCCGTAACAAGGTGACGACATGAGCGCGCCCAACCCTGTTCCTTGCGAGTTGCTGTCATGGGACACCGGGTTTTTCCGCTGTCGCATCGCCCGCGTCTGCGGCGATACGCTGAAGCAGGAGCAAGCAGTGCAAATCGATGAGTGGAGCAGGAGTAATCGTATTCGGGGCCTGTATTTCCTATCGCGGGCGGATGACCCGGCAACCATCCAAACTGCCGAGAAGCATGGCTTTGGGCTGGTTGATATTCGTGTCACCTTCGAGCGCGTGGTGATGAATTCACACGACTCAGCCCGCCCCGCCCCACCTGCTGGTACCAGCATCCGCCCGGTTCAACCCGATGACCTGCCGGGATTGCAGGCGATGGCCCGGACGGTACATAGGGAAACGCGCTTTTTCAATGATTCGCATTTTCCGCGCCAACGCGCGGAAGACCTCTATTCGACCTGGATCACCTTGGAGTCCCAAGGGCGCGCTCAAACCGTATTGGTTGCCGCCTCGGTGGCCAATCAGCCTTTGGGTTATGTCTCCTGCCACCTGGATTTGGTCCGCCGGGAAGGGCAAATCGGTTTGGTCGGGGTCGGTCCGGAGGTTCGCGGGAGAGGCATTGGAAAAAACCTGGTTCTCGCTGCGATTGACTGGTTCAGGACGCAAGGCGTGCATGAGGTGACGGTCGTTACCCAAGGAAATAATCCGGCGGCCCAGCGTCTTTACCAGCAGTGCGGCTTTCTGAGCCGGGGCCTGCAACTCTGGTATCATAAGTGGTATCCGATTCTGGATTAGTAACCATGCCCGGACTATAAACCAGAAAAACTAGATCCAATGGACCAAAGTTATCCAATCCCATTTAACCAGTCCTCGCTCGTAGGCCGGGAACTGGAGCACATTTCCCAGACGATGACCATCGGCCAGATTGCCGGAGACCAAACTTACTCAAAAAGGTGCCATGCTTTTTTGGAGCAGGTACTGGGCGTGCAAAAGGCGATGGTAACCACATCGTGTACCCACGCACTCGAGATGTGCGCCCTGCTCCTCGATATCCAGCCCGGCGACGAAGTGATTGTCCCCTCCTTTACCTTCGTGTCCACGGCGAATGCCTTCGCGTTGCGGGGAGCCCGGATTATCTTTGCCGACATCCGGCCCGACACGCTGAATCTGGACGAGAAGCAACTGGAAGGCCTCATCTCCTCCCGGACGAAGGCGGTTGTCCCGGTGCATTATGCCGGGGTGGGTTGCGAGATGGATGTGATTGGCGGGATTGCCGCCCGACACGGTTTGTCCGTGGTGGAAGATAATGCGCACGGATTGTTCGGCAAGTTCCGCGGTCGCTGGCTGGGCACCTTCGGTTGCCTGGCTGCCCAGAGTTTTCATGAAACAAAGAATATCACCTGCGGCGAGGGCGGCGCGCTGCTCATCAACGACGCGCGTTTGATTGAGCGGGCCGAAATCATTCGCGAAAAGGGGACGAATCGCAGCCGGTTTTTTCGCGGACAGGTGGACAAATATTCCTGGGTGGACATTGGCTCGAGTTATGTGATGAGTGACGTCCTGGCGGCCTTTCTCTACGCTCAGTTGGAAGCATGGCAAACCATCCAGGCACAGCGGCAGCGCATTTGGAAGTATTACGACCAGCACCTGCGCGACTGGGCGCAGGAACGCGGGATTGGCTGCCCCGTGGTGCCAGCCCACTGCGAGCAATCCTACCATATGTATTACCTGGTAATGCCGTCTTTGGAAAAGCGCCAGGCACTCATATCCTTTCTGAAGTCGCGCGGCATTCTCAGCGTATTTCATTATGTGCCACTCCACCTTTCCCCCATGGGCCAGCGCATGGGAGGACGGAATGGGGCTTGTCCCGTGAGCGAACAGAAAAGCGAACGTCTGGTCCGTTTGCCCTTTTACAACAGTCTCAGCCAGGGCAATCAGGATCAGGTGATAGCGGCCGTCCAGGAATTCCATGTGTGATTTGAATCCAGGCAGGACGCGTCGAAGCCTATCACGGACAATTTTCAACGGGGCCGGGTTTTCCAGGTGTTCGCAATTGCTGGTGGGCCAGCGCGGCGGCTTTCAGGCGCTCCTTTGGGCAGCCGTGGTCAACCTCGTTCTATTCGGTCTTTTTCTGGCCTGCGCCACGTTTGTTTATGAAACCAATGACGACTTGATGATGCAGATGATTGCGTCGGGTTTCCATACCGGCCATCCCGACGGGCATCTGGTTTTCACCAATGTTTTAATTGGCTGGGCTCTCCGATTTCTTTATGGAACCTGGACCGGGTGCAACTGGTATCTTATCTACCTCCTGGCGGTGCATTACGCCGCGCTTACCGCCATCGCTTTCCTGGTGGTGTCTCGTCTGGGGGGGGGGCTGTNNCACATTGCTCTACGTGGGATTTTTCCTGATTGTCGAAACGCGCATCCTTCTATACCTCCAATTCACCACTACCGCCTTCCTGGCTGGAACCGCGGGTTTGTTGTTGCTCGTGGACGGACTCCGGCCGGGGCATCCGGCGCATTGGCCTAAAGTGATCGCTGGGACCGCCTTTGTGGGTCTCATGTGTTTGGTTCGGGAGCCTGTTGCGCTGCTGTTAGCGATGATCGCCTGCCCGTTTTTATTGGAACGGTTGGGCCTGGCCGAATGGCGTCGGCTGTTGGGAACGGGTTTGGCTTTCGCGGGGATCCTCCTGGTTCTGCACGGAATCAACCGTTGGGCTTACCAGCGCGACCCGGCGTGGGCCGAGTTTTCGGAGTATAACCGCCTGCGCGGTGAAATTCAAGTCACAGCGCTGGCGGATTTTATTCCGAAAGCGGCTCCCATGATTGGCTGGAGCGAAAACGACGGATGGATGTTTTCCCAGTTCTATTTCTCCGATCCCGATGTGTACGCCAGTGTGCCCAAGATGCGCCTTTTTTTAGACCAGTTGAAGGTGTTGGCGCGAGACAAGCCGGCATCTTCGTGGAGATTTTCGGCACGCTTTCTGTTTCTACCGAAGATATTTCTATTTCGGCGCGACACGGGCACTCTGATGAACCTGGCCATTCTAAATGCGATGTGGTGCATTCTCGCCGCGGGGGCTTTTCGTCGTCGCTGCCTGGTCACGTTGCTGATTTCTTATGGTCTTTTTGTGGTGCTTAGTTTTTATCTCCTAAGGACGGCCCGCCTGCCCGAACGCGTCGCTTACAACATCCCGCTGTTCATTCACGCCATCTGTCTTTATTGGGCAACCGGATTCCACAACCTGCCGGTCGCGATAACCCGGCCCGACCGGCTTAACGTTTTCCTTGCGCCACCATGGCGGGCCAAAGCTTTGCGGCTGGCGGCTCTCGTGCTAATTCCTATTTGGGCCGCATTGTACCTGTTCAGTCTGTCCGAATTGGCTCAGAACATGTGGTCGGCAAACGCATCCGGTCGAAACCTGGAACATATCAGCCACAAGATCCTCAGGCCGATTCGCACGCTCATGCCAGATCAAAAGACGCCGATCCTGATTGCGATGCCTTTGGATTCTGTATTGGAACAATGCCTTTTCTTCTTTCCTTCAGCGGAGAAGGTTCCCTTTTTTCTGGTGCCCTACGGCTGGATCACCCACTCGCCACTTTTCAACCAAATCCTGGAACGACACCGTCTCCGCCCTTATTCCCTTTCGCTTGTGGACCGGCAGGATGTTTTTTTCCTGATGGAAGCGAGATGGCTCGAACCACTCAGGCTATTTTATCGTGAGCATTACGGGTTGGATATCCGGTTTGATATGGTCTTGAACACAGATGGAATGCCGCAGTTCGAAGACTGCAAGCTTCATCTCTACCAGGCGCATGCCACCGGCGATAAAGCACCGATTGGAACGGCACCATGATGACCTGCCGGTTAATTCAACATCTGTTCTTCCGGTGCTGGACTTCAATCATTGACTGTGTGGCGGAATTTTGTACGCTACATCGGCGATTAATTGAGCGGCGTCCGGCTTTGGCTTGGTTCCGAACGGTTTTATATGGGATGCCTCATTCGACGCGATTGATTTAATATGAAGATCATCGGCAAGCTTTCCACGATTCTGAGTCTCCCGGCTGGTTACCGGCTTTTTGGGTGGATGGTGGGAGGGAGGTCTGCCTGGAGAACTTATCTGGCCGAGTACGTGAAACCGGCTCCCGGGAACAAAATTCTCGACATTGGGTGCGGGCCGGCGGACGTTTTGAATTACCTCCCGGCGGTCAACTATACGGGACTCGACATAAGCCCGGAATATATCTGTTCGGCAAAGAAGCGTTTCGGATCCAGGGGGCGCTTCTTTTGCAGCGATGTTGGCCTGGCTACAATTGAGGAAGAGCAAGGTACTTTTGACCTGGTTCTGGCCATCGGCGTGATCCACCATTTGGACGATGCGCAAGCAGCCAAATTGTTTGATTTGGCCCGCCTGGCTCTGCGTCCCACCGGACGCCTTGTCACTTATGATGGATGCTATGTTCCGGATCAATCAAAAATCGCGCGCTGGTTCCTCAGCCATGATCGAGGGAACTTTATTCGCGCTCGTGCGGAGTATTTGCGGCTGGCTTCAGCGCGTTTTCCCAAGGTGGAATCCCATTTACGGCATGACCTGCTTCGCGTGCCTTACACTCACCTGATTATGCGTTGTTTCAACTGAGTTCCTGCAGAGACAGATTGAGTCAGTTCGCATCCGACTTATAGCCTGAGAACCTCCACGCTGGAAGGTTCTCCAGCCGGCTCACCGGCCCATCCACTGGTATTTCCAGATCCTGTTCGTGCAGTGCATGGTCCTGTATCTGCGCCGCAACCTGTGCACTCCAGTAATCCAAGTACGATACCCACCATTTAATCGGCTGGCCCGCCGGTGGCGGCAGTGGCGGCAACGGCCTCGGATACACGACGGTCACATGCCCCACTACCCAGACACTGTTACTGCTGCGCAAGGTGTCGGTAACCTCACGCAACACCGAAGCCATCGGATCCGGTTGGATTAACTTTTCCATGGCCAAATCGTTGCGATGCAACTTGTGCGAATCAATCGGAGGCACTGTCACCCAACGGGCTCGGCCGTGATAATACCGATCGAACGTGATCCCCTCCCACGCAGTTTGTACCACGATCAGGTCTCCCTCGGAGGCTCTCTGGCCAAGAACGGCGGCAATCAGGTCCACATTGCTCCGCCGCGTATGCGCTTCCTCCCACGCTGCTCTTGCACACCAGGTCATCATTGCCACCATCAATCCGATACGGAGCAGCCCCCAAGGGCGTAGCGCAGGCCAGTTCGCACCCAATATTCCGTCGAGCGAAATTGCGCACAGACAGAACATTTCGACGTAATACCATGCCTGTGTTACATACTGTAATTTAAACAAAAAAGCCATATACCCCGCTGTTCCAAAAAGCATGCTCACAACACAGAATAGCGCGAGGTCGGCGCGGACCCGGGCAGTGATCGCTGCGGCAACCTGCTGGTTCTGTGCATGACGCTCGCTCGACCGCTGCATCGTGAGTGCCACGACTGACCCGCCCAACAGAAGCATAATCCAGAGCCAAACCTCCGGGCCGGTGGAGCCCTCGGGTTGAGCGTTGCTCCGGGTTGTTAGGGCATTGCCGAGTCTATGCCACAGAACTGAGAAATCGAAGATTGGAAGCTGATTCATTGACACGTAAGCCGAGCCCCGATGGATGATGGGCAAATATATCACCATGGATAGGCCGGACACAGCACCGATCCCCACCAGTGCCCCCAATGTCTTCCACTGCCGTCGTCGAATCGCCACCGCGGCTGCGCCAGCCAGCACCGCGCACAGGAACACCACGTCATAATAAACGCAATGGGCGAAAAGAATACAGGTAAGACCGGCCAAAAGAACCCGCGACCTCGACGGGTGCTCCACGATTCGCCAGATCATTCCGAAGCTGAGCACCAGCAGACAACTTGCCAGACCATAAGCCCGGTTCGCCCCCACAATAAAGATAAACGCTGGCAGACTGCCCAGCAGCGCAATGCTCAGGATCGGTGCGCGCCCACCCATCCAGCGCGAGCATAACCACAGCAAAGCGAGAAAGAACAAACCCACATACAGCCCTAAGACGCGGATGCCTGCGTCACTGTCCGCCATGCCTAGAAAGCCATACCCGCGCAGAAGCAGCGGCCAGAGAGGTGGAAACGACTCGAATGACAAATTGTTCCAGAATTCCTTCAGCGAGGGCATCTGTGCGAGGTTGACGGTGTTGGCCTCATCGCGCCACAGGGGTCCCGCGTACATTGCCGTTAGAACCAGCAACATCGCCGAGAACGCAGTGCCCGCCAACGCCACAGCGGTTTCTGCCCCCAGCTTTGACGGTCGCCGCAGGAACGCAGTTTTGAGATTGGTCTGATGAACTGTCACGCGTCAGTTAACGACTTCAGAGGAAATGAGTCGCTCCTCTGTTACAACAATCCCAATTTAGCTCAGTGGGAGCAACATTATTTAAACCATCGGTAATCTGTGGCAAAAGATGAAGCGTGAATGTTGCATCTGTGAGTTTTCAACATAATGAAAATGTAGCTGACAATTCTTCAAAACGCGCCGGGCTAGCAGTCTTCATTTTGTTTTCAATTCCCAAGATCACAATAACGGCAGATGTGGTTGAGTTCACCGATGCGGCTCCGGGCGGGGATGCCACTCCGAAGTAATCTGCGGCAAGGGTATTCTCCTTGAGATAAGAATGCTCTGTCTCAAATCGCCAGCAGCAGTTTCTTGATTTCCTTCAATCGCGCGCCGGCTTGTTTCTTTGCCAGTCGCGGGAACTTGCCGCCAAGCATGATGAAATCGCCCTGGCGCGTGAGCATCAGCTTGTCGTCCTTTACCTCGATGGCGCTCACGGCTTTCTCACTGGCGAGAATTTTCAATTCAGCCACGAGCAATAACAACTCCACCGGCGGCGGCAGGGGGCCAAACCGGTCGCGCAGTTCTTTCTGCAAACTTTCCAGCGCGGATTTTTCATTGGCTTGCGCCAGCTTGCGGTAAATTTCGATGCGNNCCCAACTGAAGGTGAAGATTCAGGGGCTCGCAGAGCTCGCCCCTCCGAAGTTTGCCCTTCCGCTGCCGCATTCATCTCCAGAAAATCCAATTTCACGCTGACTTCGACCCGAGGTTTGACTTTTTCGCCTTTCAACGCCGCGACGCTTTGCTTGAGCAACTGGCAGTAAAGCTCGAAGCCGACGGCGGTGATGTGGCCGCTTTGTTCCGAACCGAGCAGGTTGCCCGCGCCGCGGATTTCGAGGTCGCGCATGGCAATTTTGAAGCCGCTGCCGAGCGTGGAGTACTGCCGGATGGCGCTGATGCGTTTGCGCACGTCGGTCAACAAGCTCACGTGGCGCGGCAACAGCAGGTAGGCGTAAGCCTGATGCTTGTAACGCCCGACCCGCCCGCGCAATTGGTAAAGATCGCTCAGACCAAAGCGGTCCGCGCGGTCAATGATGATGGTGTTCGCATTCGGAATATCGAGTCCGCTCTCGATGATGGTCGTCGAAAGCAAAACGTCCGCTTCGCCGTTGACGAACTTCGCCATCACTTCCTCGAGTTCGTCCGATTCCATCTGGCCATGGCCGACGACGATGCGCGCGAGGGGCACAAGCGTCTGTAATTTCGACCGCATGGTTTCGATGGTCATCACGCGGTTGTGCAGAAAGAAAACCTGCCCGCCGCGGTTCATTTCGCGCTGGATGGCGTCGCGGATGACGCGTTCGTCGTATTGCACAACGATGGTCTCGACTGGCAGGCGGTCGTGCGGCGGAGTCTGGATGGTGCTCATATCGCGCGCGCCGGTGAGTGCGAGATAAAGCGTCCGTGGGATTGGCGTGGCGCTGAGCGTCAGCACATCCACGAGCGTGCGCAGCCGCTTGAACTTTTCCTTGTGCAGCACGCCGAAGCGTTGCTCCTCGTCAATCACCACCAACCCGAGTTCTTTGAACACGATATCGCTTTGGATCAGCCGGTGCGTGCCGATGACGATGTCCACCGCGCCTGCCGCCAAATCCCTGACGACGTGCTGTTGTTCGCGATGCGTGCGAAAGCGCGAGAGCAGTTCAATGCGCACCGGGTAATCAGCCATGCGTTCGCGGAACGTGTTGAAATGCTGTTGCGCCAAAACGGTCGTGGGCACGAGCACGGCAACCTGCTTGCCGCCCATCACGGCTTTGAACGCGGCACGAATGGCGATTTCGGTCTTGCCAAAACCGACGTCACCACAAATCAAACGGTCCATCGGCTTGGGGCATTCCATGTCGGATTTCGTTTCGCCGATGGCCCGGAGTTGATCCGGGGTTTCCTCAAAAATGAATGCGCCCTCGAATTCGTGCTGCCACGGCACGTCCGGTGGAAACGAGTGGCCGGCCTGCGATTCGCGCACGGCCTGGATTTGCAATAATTCGGCGGCAACGTCGCGCACGGCGCGCACGGCCTGTTCCTTCGCCTTGTTCCAGCGCCTGCCGCCAAGCGTATTGAGCGGCGGACGCACCTTGCCAACGCCAACGTATTTGCTGACCAGATGCGCCTCGGTGACGGGCACGTAAAGTTTCGGCGGTTCGTCGCCGGGATGGCGGGGCGCGTATTCGATGACGAGGCACTCCGTGCCAGTTGAGAGTTGAGAGTTGAGAGTTGATGGATGACGGCTGCTGCCCATCGGCAGGTTTTTCAAACCAAGGAATCTCCCAATACCGTATTGCAAGTGGACAACCAAGTCGCCTTCTTCCAGTTCGGTGAAATCAATGTCGAGGGCGGAACGGGTGGCCAGCGCGTGCGGGGATTTCAACCGCCGTGGCCGCTGAATTTTGTAGCGGCCAAAAATTTCCGCGTCGGTGACGACGACGAGTTTTGCTTCTTCGCAAAAAAATCCGCGGGCAAGCGTGCCGATGTGAGTCGAGGGTCGAGGGTCGAGGGTCGGGGCCTGAACGAAATCTGGCTCTCGACTCTCGACTTTCGACTCTCGGCTCAAGCCCAATTCATTCCAGATTTCCGTGAAACGCTGCCGCTCGCCGTCGTTGTTGCAGAAGACATGAACGGCGCAACCTTGCCGCAACCAGCGGTGGAGTTGGTTGAAAAATTCGCGGCGTTGCGCCTCGGCGACTTGCGGGTCGGGCGCGCGTTCGCCGAGCGGACGAAAGGCGTCGAGCGAGGAAAAAGCTGGAACGCCGGATTCCAATTCGGCGCGTTGGAGTTCAAGCTTCAGCTTGCTCGGGGAACAAGCTAAAGCTTGAACTCCAACATCAGCATCCCTCACTTCGAGCCGCGTCATGGCTTTCCGGTCGAGTTGGGCGCGGAAATCAGTCCAAGGAATGAAAAATGGATCGTTTTCGGGGATTTGCTGCGCGTATTCGTCGGCGCAGGTGGCGAGTTGTTCCGGTTCGCAGAGGAGAAAAATTGTCTCCGGTGGCAGATAGTCGGGCAAGGCGGCCAGACAAGGCTGCGGGTTGAGGGTTGAGGGTTGAGAGTCTGCATTCTGCATTCTGCATTCTGCATTCTGCATTTTTTTGAGAATTCCCAGTTCGCCTGCCGGTGGCAGGGTGACGCTCAAAATTTCTTCGCGCGAAATTTGCGTGAGCGGATCGAAGTGGCGCAGGGATTCAAGTTCGTCGCCGAAAAATTCGAGCCGCACCGGCCACGGGCTGGTGAGCGGCCAAACGTCGAGAATGCCGCCGCGCAGGGCGATTTCACCCTTTTGCGTGACCTGGGCTTCTGGTTCGTAGCTGCGCTCTTCAAGCCATTCAATCAAGTCGAGTGGATTGATTTTATCGCCGCGGGCAAGCGTGCGGGTGCGTTTCTGAATTTCACCGGGCGGAAAAGTTTTTTGCAAAAGCGCGGTGACGCTGGTGACGACCAATGGCGCGTGTTGCGTGTTGCGTGTTGCGTCAAGTGACAGGGCAACCAGCGTTTCCAGCCGGTCGCTGATGGTGTCGGCATGCGGGAGTTTGCCTTCGTGCGGCAGCACGTCCCAAGCGGGATAAAAAAAGGGACGAGGTGAGAGGTGGGAGGTGGGAGGTTGTTCGGTTCGCACCTCGCACTTCTGACCTCGCACTTCATCAAGCCAAGTTTCGATGTCCTGCTGAAAACTTTCCTGCGTCTTAAGGTTGTCGGTGACGATGACGATGGGGCGTTGCGGGGAAAAAATTTGGAGCAGAACCGCAAAAAATGGCTGCGCCGCCTGGCTGACACCTGCGCAAGTCAACACTCCGCCATTCTCCAATCGCTGCGCAAGGCGTTGCACAGCGGGAGCTTTCAAGATGTCAGCGAACAAGTTGCTTGTCGCCGACGTTGCCGCGTTTTGCGCCAAGCACAGGGACATTCGCAGCGAAAAACCGTGCCGTCAAGTCGGAGGCGTCTGCGGAATCACGGTTGGTTCGTTTTCGAATCCGGGGTGGAAACGGGTTGGCTGGAATCTTTCCAGCCGCTGGCCATGAACCGATTCAAATGTTCGTGATAAATCACGTTGTTGTTTGTCTCACTTTCCAAGCAAGCGAAGGAAAGGCTGTGATTTTCCAGAAACCAGGCGGTTTGCTCCGTCCAAACCATAAAATAAGGTATGTCCGACCAGCCGGAGGATTTCAGCGGCGGCGGCGGTAAATCGTCCGGTGGCGGGACGCCGGGCTCGGGAATGCCCATCCAACCAACGACCCACACCCGGTGGCCGCCTTGCAGTGTCGCAGCAATCTGGTCGAGAATGGGTTGCAATGGATGCGGCATTTTCATTTTTTCCTGGAACAGATCATACCGATGCGTCGAATGGTCGGCCAATGGCGGCAGAGTTTGCCAGGGCGTGGCTCCCTTGAAGTAACGCTCAAAGCTGAGGCCGCAATACCACGGAGAAACGACGATGAAATCCTGCGGCGATGCTTCCACCGCCAGTTGCCGCGCCAGCAAATCAACGTTGGTGAAACGGACATTTAAATGTTGATGCGCAAAGGGAACGGCAATGAGCACGGTGGCTGCCATCAACACATAAATCGCCGCACGGCAATACCGGTGCAACGACGGCAGGAGCAAGCCAAGGTCAAAGCACGCTGCCGCCAGAGCAATGGGCGGCAGAAAATACCATGCTTGAGTCGGTACTGCGGCAAACCAGAGGAAGCCGGCAAATCCCGCAAGTGCCGCCAGCAAGGTTGCACCGGCGAACAACGGCAATCCCTCCGTCGGAGCTTCGCCGGCAAAGGCGCGGGGTTTTGAAAAATGGGCGCACCAAGACTGGCCCCCCAGTCCAACGATGATGAGCGCCAGAAACCCCCAAACGTAAAGGTACGCCGGTTTCGGAAGCGCGAGAACAGCGGCGAAATTGTCAAATACGAGCGCCGGTGAAAATCCGGTCCGCTCCGATACGGCCGCCGCCGGCAGACCGGATATGTTTTTCCAATACGGCAACAACGAAATCGCCGCCGCCAGACTGACCCACAGAATTTTTACAGCGGCCGGGAAATCCTTTCGTCGCCAGCAAACTGTCCACGCGCCGAAACAAATGGCGGCGAAGAGCACGGCGTTTTGATAGAGCGCGTGCACGCTTAAAATTGCCATCGCCGCAAAAACCGCGGTGCGCGTCCACGCGGGTTTCTTCAAAAACGCCCAGGCGGCGCCGGTGGTCAAAACGATGAACAAACAGCCCAGACCGTAACCGCGCAGCGAATCATCGTAGATAATCACCATGCAGTTCAGGGCAAAAAGCGCGAGGCTGATGAGCGGCGGACGCCGCGCCGTCCACGCGGACGCCCACAGCGCGGCGACGGTTCCCAAACCGACCAGCGTTCCCAAAAACCGCAGGCCCAAATCGCTTTGGCCGAGTCCAATGCCCGACCAGTCGCTGACGAGCAGCGGCATCAGCACCGGGAACGAATCCTTTTGCATCTCGGCGAGTGAATGGCGTCCGGCCAGATTGACGAGATTGATCTCGTCACGCCAGAGGCCGCCGGCGTGAATCAAAAAAAAGAAATGCAGCCAGACGACAAACGCGTGATCAAAATGGCCGCGACCCAACTAGGTTGGCGCAAAAATGTTTTTTGAGGCGGGGCAGCCATAATTTGATCAAGGTCTTTTCACAGAAGATGAAGGTGCCTGCGGGGAAAGCAGGGTGGTTTTGCGCTGATAGATTTCCAAGGCACTTCCGTGAGCCACGCCATAGTGGGCGATGGCATTCGTGCCCCAGGCATTTATTGTTTCCGTTGGCGAAATTACGTCGGACAAGGCGACAAGTGTGTAATTGGTTCGATAAGAATTCCACCAATCGAATATTCCGAGGTCCGAGTCGGGATAGCGCCACCAGGACATGATGTTGTCAGCAAAAACAACAAATTTCGGCGCGTCGGTTTCAATTTCCCGAATCATTTCACCTTGCATCTGCCGGGCGAATGGTTGCGGTTCCATCAAGCCATAAGTGTAAATGTAACCGGTGGCTGAGTGACGTCGGGAAAGAAAATAAATTTCCGGTTCCGAGCCGAGTATGGCCACATGCGCCTCCGGCGAGGAATTGGCGCGGATATAGGAGGCGACGAGTTGCGCTTCGGGAAATGGGTCGGTGCCATAAGTGGTGCGCGAGACCTGTGTCGGCGTCTGCACAAACCAGATGTCGCGGTTGACCAGCATGGTCACCGCCACCATGAAACCGTAACCCCAAACCGGCCAATCACCCAGTTGGGAAGGGCGGCTTCTTTCATTCCAAAGTCTGCGCATCCCGCTGACGGCACAACCGGCAAGCAGGGCCAATGCGGGCAGCATTAAAAGAAAATAATGTTTTCGAAAATAAAAACCGGGGCAGACGCTCAATGACAGGGCAAGACTAAAACCCAAAAGCCAGACCCTTTTTTTTTGCAATCTTTTGTCAAACCCGATCAACACCAGTCCGCCGGCAGCCATCAGCCACATCGAATAATTTGCGGCGATCACCCGGCCGAAACCCGCCCGGAAGAGTTTCGGCGACTCCGTAATCGGCACGATGGAAGCGTATTGGCGTGCGTAGACAATCGTCCAAAACCAAAATTTCTCAAAAACTCCCGCGCGCCAGAGAATCAAACAGCACAAAGCGACCGGCAAAATTATTCCCGTGCCAAACGCCGCGATTGCTCCAAGCCGTTTGCCAATGGGTGTTTCAGTTCTGCGAAAGCGGGTGACGGCGAAGGCCATTGCTGCCCACAAGGCAATCAGCGCCGCAGTTTGTTTCATCAAAATCGCCGCGCCGAAAAGGAGTCCGGCGGTCATGACCATCAGCCCATGTCCGTTTTGTCGCGTTCTCCACATCACGCACAAGCCGGCGGTGGCAAAGAACGCGGCGAAATGCGTGGCGTGCCCGGCCAGTCCCAGCATTGCAGGACTGGCTGCCATCACGGCGTAGGAAGTGGCGGCGACCATCCCTGCCGTCCAGTCGAGAATTTGTTTGCCCAGCCAGAAAAGCATCAGTGCCGTCAGCGTCGTCATGCACAGCACGCCAAAATGAATGGCCGCCGGAGTCTGGCCGAACAACGCCATGATGATCGCGTAGGCCGCATACGTGCCGGGAAACTTCATGTTGTAGGCGAGTTGGTAAGGCGGGATGCCCTGCAGCATGAGCTGGCCAGCATAGGCGTATTCGCCTTCGTCGCGTTCGAGTGGAAAATTCAACAAACGAAGCCGGGCGACGGCGCCCACCACCAACACCGCCACCATGAACCACCAAGTCCAATGCCGCTGGAAAAGCCGGGGCCGGACGGTCGACGGCGCGACGGATGGTTGCGGCATGGGCGGCAA
>PMOA01000079.1 GCA_003161635.1 Limisphaerales bacterium | reverse complement strand
GAGAAATGATTTGTTCATTTTCGTTTGCGGTTGAAGGCGGGCGGAATGCTGGCATGGGGGTCGCCGGACGTTCAAGCTATTTCAAAGCGGTTGAAGGTTGAAGGTTGAAAGTTGAGTGTTAAGGGCAAAGAGAAACATCGAACTCCGCTTCGCGCGAGCAGGCATCCAACATCGAACGCCCAACATCCAACATCGAATTGGGCTGCGGTTCGGCAGATTCGATGTTCAATGTTGGTTGTTGGATGTTCCCAATCAATTGACGTTGAACCGGCAAAGCATCACCACTCCAATACTCCAACACTCCATTTTACCCGCATCAGCGATGCCAGCCGCCGCCACCGTGGAAACCGCCGCCGCCGCCATGATAACCGCCCGAATAACCGCCCCGGTAACCGCCGCCCCAACCGCCGCGATAGCCGCCGCCGAATCCGAATGAAAATGACACCGACGGATAGTACCATCCGCTGTAATACGGATAGTAACCGTAGGACGGTTGATAATAATTGTTGTAATACCGATACGTCTGCGTGTCGGGAATCACATAGACCGTCGAGGAGGGAACATAGGTTGTCGCCGGCTGGACATACGTCACCGCCGGCTGGGCGACCACAGTCGCCGTGCTGCTGGCGGTGGGATAAGCCGGCTGCGGTGCGGCCTGTGCCATCTGCCGCGGCTGGTTTAGCATGGTATTGAGGACGGCGTCGGAAACGCCCTGCTGCTTCAAATAAACGATCTGGTTTGCATCCATGCCGTAACTGCTGCCGGAATTCCGGATGTAATTGACGATGGTGTCTTCGCTCACTTTCGCCTTCGAAAGCTGGATGATTTGCGAGACGCCGTAGGACAATTGGACGGGTGCGGTTTGGGCGGCACTGGTGGTGGTGGAATCCTGTGCCGGAACGTTGCGCGCTGCCAGGACGAGCACAGCGGTGATGGTAACTGTCAAAAACAAGCCGCGAGAGTTGCTAGTTTTCATAAAATCAACACCTATCAATTCAACACCGCATACTCGCCCCGGTTGCGCGGGTTGTCAAGAAGCGCGGAAATGCGCGGAAATGCCGGTTCAGGGTCTGAGGTCTGGGGAATTGGAGATGCGAGATGCAAGATGCGGGATAAATCGTTCTCGTCCTCGTCCTCGTTCTCGAAATCATCCGGTAAAATCGAGGGAAAATGGAAACATCGAACAAACAACATCCAACGCTGAACATCGAATGAAGCCAGGGCCAACGGACATGCTCAAGCGTGGACACCCAGCGCAAAAGAAGCAGTTGACCGCGCTTGTGCGGAGGATTCGATGTTGGATGTTGGATGTTTTAACCACTATCAGGCAAACGCCTTGGGCATCATCGCGGGCGGGCCGACGCGGCGTTCGTAGTCGAGAATGATGCGGACGGCTTCCGCCGGGTCGTCGGTGAGTTTGAACAGGTCGAGGTCGCCGGGGTTGATGTGTCCGTGCCGTTCCTGCATTTCGGCTTTCATCCAGTGCACCAGTCCCTTCCAGTATTCGCTGCCGAAGAGGATGAGCGGGAATTGCGGGACGCGCTCGGTTTGCACGAGGGTCATGATTTCGAAAAATTCGTCGAGCGTGCCGAAGCCGCCGGGCATGTAAATGAAGCCGAGGCTGTATTTGGCAAAACAGACTTTGCGCGCAAAGAAGTAGTGGAAGTGCAGCGGGATGTTGGTGAAGCGGTTGCCGGCCTGTTCATGCGGCAATTCGATGTTGAGGCCCACGGATTTGCCGCCACCCTGCGCCGCGCCTTTGTTGGCGGCTTCCATGATGCCCGGCCCGCCGCCGGTGATGACGGCGAACTGATGTTTGGCGAGACCTTTGGCGATGTCGCAGGTGGCGCGATAATACTTGTTGCCGGGTTTCGTCCGCGCCGAACCAAAAATGGTCACGGCCGGACCGACCTGGGAAAGCGTTTGGAAGGAATCCACGAACTCGGCCATGATGCGGAAAATGCGCCAGGGGTCTTCGCCGCGCATATGAAAGGAGGTGTCGCTCATGGCCGGAGCATAGTCGCGACGGCAGGATGAGACAAGCACGTCAAAGCGAATTCAACATTGAACATTCAACATTCAACATCCAACGCCCAACATCGAATATCGAACCCGGGCACCCACAGCCTTGGATGTTCAAGGTTGAATGTTGAATGTTCGATGTTCGGTGTTTTATTGTATAAAAAAACAGGTCGGGGAATCGAAATCCACCGGCCGGTTGCGTTTTCGGTTCCTCAAGAGCAGCCGAGACTCTCGCCGCAGTTCAGGCATTTGAAGCAGGCCCCATTGCGCACGGCGACGTGGCCGCAGTTCGGACACGTGGGCGCGTCCTGCTGGAAGTGCGCGATGGAGTCGTTGAGAGATTTCACCGGGCGTCCGGCGCCGGGCGCGGGATGGCCGTTGCCGTTGCCGGGTTCCTTCATTTCAAGCACGTCGGTGTCTTCGGCCAACTGGAGTTCAGGCACCGGACGGTTCACTCTTTTTTTTTCTTCTTCGAGCAAACCGGGCATGGCGAGTTCCGGCTGCGCGCGATTGACCGCAACCGCTTCGCGGTAGCCGGGAATGAATTGCAGCGCCAGCCAGCGGAACACGTAGTCGGTGATTGAGGAGGCGTTGCGGATTTCGGGATTTTTGGTGAAGCCGCTCGGCTCGAACCGCTGATGCGCGAATTTACGGACGAGGGTTTCCAGCGGCACGCCGTATTGCAATGCAATGCTGGTGAGCGTGCCGATGCTGTCCATCAAACCGCCGATGGTCGAACCTTCCTTGGCCATTGTGATGAACAATTCGCCCGGCCGGTGGTCCCCAAACAATCCGACCGTCATGTAACCTTCATGGCCGGCAATGTCGAATTTGTGCGTGACCGCCGTGCGCGTGTCAGTGAGACGGCGGCGGAGCGGCTTGCCGGCTTCGATGCGCAGTCTGGCAACTTCGGTTTCAAGTTCCTTGATGCGGGCTTCCAGCGCGGAAGCATTGGCGGAAGAAGTTTTGCCACCACCATCGCTGGTCTTTTTGGTGTTGAGCGGTTGCGAGCGTTTCGAGCCGTCACGGTAAATCGCCACGCATTTCAACCCCATCTTCCACGCCTGAACGTAAGTGTCGCGGATTTCCTCGACGGTGCATTCATGCGGCATGTTGACGGTCTTGGAAATGGCGCCGCTGATGAACGGCTGCGCGGCGGCCATCATTTTCAAGTGCGCCAGATAATGGATGCTGCGCTTGCCGCGATACGGCTTGAAGGCGCAATCGAACACCGGCAAATGCTCCGGCTTGAGGCCGGAACGCAGCCGCGACGCCTCGTCGCGTTTAGCCGATGTCGGCGAGGCGCCCACGCCACTTTTCTGCGACGGGGCGTCGTTGCCACAATCAACGTCTTCAATCGTGTCGAATTTTTCGATGTGCGCGATGATGTCTTCGATTTCCTTCGCGCCGTAGCCGAGACGGCGCAACGCATCGGGCACGCCGCGATTGACGATTTTCAACATGCCGCCGCCGGCGAGGAGCTTGTATTTGACCAGCGCGATGTCGGGTTCGACGCCGGTCGTATCGCAGTCCATCAGGAACGCGATGGTGCCGGTCGGGGCGAGCACGGTGACCTGCGCGTTGCGGCAGCCGTGCTGGCGGCCTTTGGCGAGCGCGCCTTCCCAGATGGTGCGCGCCTCGTCCTTCAAATAATTGAATTCCTGGCTCGGCTGAATTTGTTCGACGGCGTCGCGATGCTGTTGAATGACGCCGAGCATGGATTCGACGTTGTCCTTCGCCAGCGGATTGGACACATGCGCGCAACGGGCGTCGCGGTAACCCGGAAACGCGCCGATGTCCGCGGCAATTTCCGCGCTCTGCTCGCAGGCGTGGCCGGTCATGATGGCCGTGATCGCACCGGCGAGCGCCCGGCTTTCGTTGCTGTCATACGGCAGGCCGTAGCTCATGCAAAGCGAGCCGAGGTTCGCGAAGCCGAGGCCGAGCGTGCGGAAGATGTGGGAATTTTCCGCGATGTCTTTCGTCGGGTAACTGGCGTTGTCCACCAGGATTTCCTGCGCGGTGATGAAAATGCGCACGGCGGCCTTGAACCGTTCCACGTCAAATTTGCCGTCTTCGCGTTTGAACTTCATCAGGTTCAGCGACGCGAGATTGCACGCGGTGTTGTTGATGAAAACGTATTCGCTGCACGGATTCGTGGAGTGAATCGGCTCGGTGCCCTTGCACGTATGCCATTTCTGGATCGCGCCGTCGTATTGCATGCCCGGGTCGCCGCAAACCCACGTGCCCTCGGCGATTTTGTAGAGCAATTTCGCGGCGTCCTTCTTTTCGAGCGGCTTGCCGGTGGTGATGGAACGCGTCCACCATTCCTTGCCGGCGAGCGCCGCCTGCATGAATTCATCGCTGGCGCGCACGGAAAGGTTTTCGTTTTGATACATCACACTGCCGTAGGCGTCACCGTTGTAGGAACCATCGTAGCCCTGCTCGATCAGCGCCCACGCCTTCTTTTCCTCCTTCTGCTTGGCGTCAATGAATTCCTCGATGTCGCCGTGCCAGTCGCGCAACGTGTTCATTTTGGCCGCGCGACGGGTTTTGCCGCCGGATTTCACGACATTGGCAACCTGGTCATAAACTTTCAGAAAACTCATCGGGCCGCTGGGCCGGCCACCGCCGCTGAGTTTTTCCCGGGCCGAGCGGATTGGCGAAAGGTCCGTGCCCGTGCCGGAGCCGTATTTGAAGAGCATCGCCTCGCTGCGGGCGAGGCGCATGATGTCTTCCATGTTGTCCTGGACCGACTGGATGAAGCAGGCGCTGCCTTGCGGATATTCGTATTGGGTGGTGGCGCGCTCGACCTGGCGCGTCTTGCGGCTGTAAAACCAGTTGCCCTTGCAGGAGTTTTTGCCGATGCCGTACTGATGGAACAGCCCGACGTTGAACCAGACCGGCGAGTTGAACGCGCCGTATTGGTTCAGGCACAGCCAGGTCAGTTCCTCGTGGAAAATCTCGCCGTCCGCCTTGCTGAAATAGCCGTCCGCGACGCCCCAATCCGCAATCGTCCGGGAAATGCGATGAATGAGCTGGCGCACCGAGGTCTCGCGCTCCGGTGTGTTTAGTTCGCCGTAAAAATACTTCGAGACGACCACCTTGGTCGCGAGCAACGACCACGACTTTGGCACCTCGACATTGTCCTGCTTGAAAATGACCTTGCCCGCGTCATCGGTAATTTCGGCGGTGCGCCGGTCCCATTCAATCTGGTCGAACGGCTTGACCTTCGGATCGCTGAAAACGCGCTCCACCCGCGCCGATTTTTTCGCCGCGCCGGCGTTACTCTTGATATTGCGACCCGCCACCACCGTTGCGGAACGACGACTGCCTTTATGCGACGCTGAAACTGAAACCTCTTCGCGTGCGTCAATCATGAATTTTTCCTTTCGCGGCGGCCGAAATTTTATTTTGTAACAAATCACCCGACCGCCTTAACACAGAAGACCGGTCGGGAAAATCAACTTCTCAGCCTACTTTCCAGGTTTTCGCAGACCGCCCAATACCAAGCGAAACCCCATTTAGTGGGCAACAGTGCGAGCCTATACCCTACATATTGTGGTGACAAGAAAAATTTGAAAAAAAGTTACGGGAACGATATTCCCAAACAAAACACGGCAAATCTCGCGCCTGCATTGCGCAAACGACAACTTATTCGCCGCGGTGAACAAAAAATTCAGCGCGACTTTTTCCCGCGCGCCGGCGGAAATTTCCCGGAGTGTTTCCGTTGCGGCAACTTGAACTTTCGTATCGGCTCAATGGTTTTGGGGCGCGGTTTGGGCACGAGCACCATCGGACAACCTTCGTAACCAAACGCCCGGCGCAATTCGCCGGCCAGATATTTTTTGTACGGGTCGGAAAACAATTCGTCGCGGTTGATGAACAGCAGAAACGTCGGCGGCGCCTGCCGCACCTGGGTCGCGTAGAAGAACTTCAGCCGGTGCCCCGCCGCGCTGACCGGCTGGCGGCGCTCGATGGCGTCGCGCAACGTGCGGTTCAGGATCGCCGTCGGGATTTTTTGCTGCAACTGCGCGGCAACATAACGCACGGCCTCGAGCAATCGGTCGAGATGAAAACCGGATTTGGCCGACGTGAAAATCACCGGCGCGTAATCAAGGAAAAACAATTTGTCCTGCACCCACTGGCCAAATTCGCCGAGCGTGGATATTATCTTTGCCTGGCCTTCGCTCCGTTGCTTTTTATTGCGTCGCTCGATTTCCTCTTCGCGCACCTGGCGGACGGATTCCGCCACCAAATCCCACTTGTTGACGACCACGATGCAGGCTCTGCGCGCTTCAACGATTTTGTCCGCAATCTTTTTGTCCTGTTCCAAAATGCCGGCCTCGGCGTCCAAAATCAGCACGGCGATGTCGCAACGTTCGATGGAATCCACCGCGCGCTGAACGCTGAAAAATTCGACCGAATCATCCACGCGCCGCGCCTTGCGCATGCCGGCGGTGTCAATAAGGACGTATTTTTGCCGCACCCCATCGGTTTCGACCTCGAAGGGCACGTCAATGGAATCGCGCGTCGTGCCCGGCACCGGGCTGACGATGACCCGGTCGGATTGTGTTAACGCGTTGATAATGGAGGATTTGCCGACGTTGGGGCGGCCAACGATGGCGAGTTTCAATATGTGCGAGTCAGTTGTCAATGGTTGGTGGTCAGTAGTCGAAACATCTGCATCGTCTGCGTTGCTACTGACTGCTGACTGCTGACTGCTGACTGTGGGCAAAAGCGCCACCGCCGTGTCCATCAACGGCTGGATGCCTTCGCCGTGAATTGCACTGACGGGAAAAGTTTTCTCAAAACCAAGTTGGGAAAATTCATCGGCGCTGACCTCGGCGCGATGCGTGTCAACTTTATTGACGGCAACCAAAATCGGTTTTCCACTGCGACGCAATTTTTCCGCAACTTCGCGGTCGAGCGGCACAATGCCTTCCTGCACATTGACGACGAGGATGATGACGTTCGCGGATTCAACGGCCAGATCCACCTGCTCCATTGCCGCCTTGATGATGACGTCGCCCGCCTTTTCGCGCCGCAACAGGCCGATGCCGCCGGTGTCCACAAGCGTGAAGGCGCGTCCGTGCCATTCGGCCTCGGCGGTGATGCGGTCGCGCGTGACGCCGGGCTGGTCGTGGACAATCGCAATTCGTTTTCCGACGATGCGATTGAACAGCGCGGACTTGCCGACATTGGGGCGGCCGACGATGGCAATCAGATTTGACACGCGGCCAAGATGGCGGAGTTCGCGCTGGCGCGGAAGGCAAAACCGGCCTGAACGCCGGCATCACATCAAATATTCTTACTTTTACGGGTGGTTATGCCAGAAAAGCTCACAGTGAATCGGATGGTTCACTGTTTTACCCAACAAAAACCTCAGCAAAAAGGATTCTGTTATGAATGATAATGCAAGCACTGCAGCGGGTACAGCCATGGGTTTGGGACTGGTTCTCTTTATCCTTCTCATCTCTCTGGCGCTTTACGTGTTTTACTGTTTTTGTGCCAAACGCATTTGTGAGAAATGCGGCGTGAACCCCGGCGTCCTGATCTGGATTCCCATCGCCAACCTGGTTCCCCTGCTACAGGTGGCCAAAATGCCGATCTGGATGATCATTCTCTTTCTGGTCCCGATTATCAACCTGATCATTGCCATCATAATGTGGGTGAAAATCTGCCAGGCGCGGGGGAAAAGCGGCTGGCTCGTCATTTTGCTGATCATCCCGATTGCCAATTTAATCTTTCTACCTTACCTGGCTTTTTCAGAATAAAAACTATTCCAGCCTGCGCATCAGGCCCTTGGCCCGCCACACCCAGACGCGGTCGCGTTTGCGCTGGAAGGCCGGGGCGTACACGTCGTCGGCCACGACATCCTTCAATTCCGTCCGCGCCAGATCCGGCTGGTTTTTGGCGAGGTAAAGCCCGGCCAGTTGCACCTTGGCGCGCGCGTAGGAATGTTCCGCGGTGACCTGCCGCCACATTTGGAGCGCCGAATCGGTTTCGCCGAGCGCGGCCAGCGTTTCGGCCAGCGCCATCATCGTGTAGCCGTAATCGTGTTTCGGATTTTCGGCAACAACGCCTTCGAGCAACGGACGCGCCTCGGCGGCGCGTTTCTGGCGGAGCAGGCATTGGCCGAGATGGGCGCGGGTGTCAATGTCCTGCGGATCACGTTCTAACGCCGCGCGGTAATAGGTCTCGGCTTTGTTGAGGTTCCCCTGTTGAAAGTAAACGTCGCCGAGTTGCGAATGGTGGTGCGCCTTGTCGAGGTGATAAATTTGCGCCTGCAATTCCTTGATGCGGCGGCGACTGTGCGCGCCGGGCAGTTCAAATCCGCGCGTGGCGGACGGCACAGCGCGATAGACGAAAAAGTAGTAGAGGACCGCCGACAACCCGAAGCCGATAAAGATGAAAACCGCCCAAAACCACTCCTGCCGCCGCACCGCGTCAATGAACATCCAAAGTTGGAACGCAAACACCAGCAATAGCCACGGATTGTAAATCAGATATTCAGGATTCAACACATCCGAAATCAGCGAAGCGAACATGCTTTGAGATTAGGCGCGCAGGCAAAACGAGGCAATCAAACTTCATAACCGATGGCCCTGCCCATCGGGCGCAACCGGGTGCCCTCACCAATGCTCGACTGCCTTTCTGCCCCCCGGAGCGCCGGCTTGCCGGGGCATAGCTCAGCGACGACCGGCCTCCGGCCTGGCAGGTGTTGAGATTCCAGCAGAAACGCGCCGGATCGGACCAGCCTTCGCTTGGAAGCTTCGGCGCGGCAGGAATCGGCGCTCCACTGTTGCCATCAAAGTCGGGGGCCGGTTGCGCCCCTGCCCGCCGTTTGTCGAATTGCCCGCTTGTTTTCGGCGCGTTTCCCGTTTAATTATCTGCGGCGGCGCCAGCATGAATCCGACTCTCATCATCGTACCGACTTACAACGAGCGGGAAAATCTCGCGCGCATGGCCGAACGCCTTTTGAAACTGCCGGTGCCGGTGGACCTGCTGGTGGTGGACGACAATTCGCCCGACGGCACGGGCAAATTGGCCGACGAACTGGCGGCGAAACACCCGGAAATTCACGTCCTGCATCGCGCGGAGAAGAACGGCCTGGGCCGCGCCTACATTGCCGGATTCAAATGGGCGCTGGAACGCGGCTACGAATTCATCTTTGAGATGGACGGCGATTTTTCGCACAACCCGGACGACGTGCCCATGTTCATCGAAGCCACCAAGAACGCCGATCTCGTGCTCGGCTCGCGTTACAAGGGCGGCATCCGCGTCATCAACTGGCCGCTTCGGCGTCTCATGTTGAGCCGCAGTGCGGGCAAATACGTGAACCTGGTCACCGGGATGCCGTTCACCGACCCGACGGGCGGTTACAAATGTTTCCGCCGACGCGCGCTGCAGGCCATCAATCTCGACGCCGTCCAGTCCAACGGCTACAGCTTTCAGATTGAGATGACGCACATCCTCTGGCGGCAGGGATTCCGAATCGTCGAGGTGCCGATCATCTTTACCGACCGGGCGGAAGGCCGTTCCAAAATGTCCGGCCACATTGTCCTTGAGGCGCTCTGGATGGTGTGGAAGCTGTGGTTTCAAAACGGCCTGCGCCGCCGTCCGCGCAAACGCTGAGCAAATATTTGCCAAAGCCGCTGCATCAGCTAAATTGACGGTCATGATTAGCCTGATCGTCGGTACCAATCGTCCGGGCAGCAACACGCGCAAGATCGCCGCGCAGCTCGAAGAAATTTACGCCGGATTGAAAGTTCCGCTGCGCGTGCTCGACCTCGCGCATCTGCCACCGGAAATTTTTTCGCCGGCTTCTTATGCTGAAAAACCCAAATTATTCCAGCCTTTTGCGGACGCGATTTTGCAATCCGACGGGCTGCACGTCGTCACGCCCGAATATAACGGCGGCATTCCGGGCATACTGAAGTATTTCATTGATATGCTGAAATTCCCGGAGAGCTTTGAGCGTCGGCCCGTGTGTTTCACCGGCGTGGCGGCGGGCATCTGGGGCGCGTTGCGGCCGGTCGAACAGCTTCAGGCCATTTTCGGTTATCGCAACGCCTACCTTTATCCGGAGCGCGTTTTCCTGCCGCAAATCAACAATCTGCTCGACGCTTCGGGCCGGCTCAAGGACGCCGAATTGTCCGGACGTTTGAAGGCGCAAGCCGGGGGCTTCACCGATTTTGTCGAGCGGCTGAAGAATGTGAAATTGCGCGGCGCCAAGCCATGAGCTAGATTCCGCAAACGCACAACAAAAAGGAAATTCACCATGAAAACAAATTGTTTCGCCAGCCTGCTGGTCGCCGGTTCCATCCTCTTTTCCACCACGGCAACTTATGCCGCTGTTCCCAAAGCCGGCGACACCGCGCCGTTGTTCACCGGCCAGGACCAGGACGGGAAGACGGTGAAGCTGGGCAGCCTCATCGGCAAAAAAATCGTGCTGCTCTATTTCTACCCGAAAGACAACACCCCGGGCTGCACGAAGGAAGCGTGCGGTTTCCGCGACCGCCTGGGCGGGTTGCAAACAAACAACGTTGAAGTCATCGGGGTCAGTTTTGATTCCGCTGAGAGCCACCAAAAATTCATCGCCCAATACAAATTGAATTTCCGCCTGCTGTCCGATCCCGACGGCAAAATCGTTGATGCTTACGGCGTGCAGGTGGTGGGCCGGAAAATGGCGCGCCGGGTCAGCTTCCTCATCGGCCTGGACGGCAAAATCGTTCATGTCACCGACTCGGGCAATCCCGACCTCCACTTCAACGAAATGAAGAACGCCATCGCCGGTTTGAAAAAGAAGTGAATTGGGCGCAAGCCTCAAAGTCCCATCTCGTCAAAATTGCGATCCGCGTTTAGATTTGCCGTGTGCAGTCGTGGATGAACAGCGGCATGGTCACCAAGGCGCGGGATTTTCTTCACCGCCACTGGCGGCGCGCGCTGCGCCTGCGCGAAAAGCTGGTCCTCCAGGAAGAGGCGTTTCACCTCGTGCTGGCCGGGCTGGTCGGCGTGATTGGCGGCCTGGTGAACCTGTTCTTCTACTACGCGGTTCACCTCATTCAACCCGGCGATCCGGTGGAAGTCGCCGGACGGTTGAACGATTGGGAGCGCGTCCTGGTTCTGACCTTGGGCGGTCTGGCGGCGGGACTGGTTTTGCATTGGGGCTTGCGGTTCGTCGGCCCGCAAGGTTCAACCAACCTGCTCGAAGTGGTAGTCGCTGGTGACGGACGGCTGCCGTTTCGCACGGAACTGGTGAAAACCGTTTCGGCGATCATCAGCATCGCCACTGGCGCATCCATCGGGCGGGAGGGCGGCATCACGCAACTGGCGGCAACGCTGTCGTCGAAACTCGGTCAACTCGCCAAATGGCCGCCGTACCGGCTGCGATTGCTGGTCGGCTGCGGCGCGGCCTCCGGCATCGCGGCGGCTTACAACGCGCCAATTGCGGGCGCGGTGTTCGCTTCGCTGATTGTGCTCGGAAATTTTTCGATGAACCTCTTCGCGCCGCTGGTTTTTTCGTCGGTCATCGCGGCCATGGTGTCGCGAAACTTTTTCGGCATTGAGCCGTGGTATCAAATTCCGCCGTTTCCCGCCGCCACGCTGCCACAATTGCCGTGGTTTGTGCTGCTGGGCGTACTTTGCGGCGCGGTGGGCGCCGTGTTCCTGAAACTGCTGCGTTTGGGGGAAGAGCAGTTTCGCAAACTCCACTGGCCGGTTTATCTCCGGCTGACGCTGGCCGGTTTGATCGTGGGCGTCATCGCCGTCGGATTTCCGGGCGTTTGCGGCAACGGCTATTCCGTGACCAATGACATTTTGCACGAAAAATTCCTGACCGAGGCGAACCCGCTCCTGTGGCTGGCTGGATTGCTGGTGGCAAAATGGGTGGCGACGGCGGCAACGGTCGGCGCGGGCACGGTGGGCGGCGTGTTCACGCCAACATTATTCATCGGTGCCAGCGCCGGCGCGCTGTTCGGCACGGCGTTGCATCAACTGGGCGGTTCGGCGGCGGGGGTGCCGGCGGGCGCGTTCGCGCTGGTGGGCATGGGCGCGGTGCTGGCGGCGACGACGCGATCCCCGTTGCTGGCGATGATCATGATTTTTGAATTGTCCCTGGATTATTCGCTCGTGCCGCCGCTGATGCTGGCCTGTGTGGTTTCCATTCTGGTGGCGCGGCAATTGCACGGAGAGTCGGTTTACATGGAACATCTGCGCGTCAAGGGCCTGGCGCTCGGCCAGGAAACCAGCCGCCCCGGCGCGGCCATGGAACAAACCATCGGCGACCTCATGCGCGCGCCGGTAACGCCGGTGCGCGAGAGCACGCCGCTCCGGGAAATCGCCGACCGTTTTTTGACCAACTCCAATAATTTTCTGCCGGTCGTGGACGCGCGACAGCGGTTGCTCGGCGTGGTGGCGTTGCAGGATTTGAAGGAATTTCTGAACTCCGCGCAGGATTTGGACGCCGTCATCGCCTATGACGTAATGCGTCCGCCGCCGAAATGCCTCACGCCCGGCCAGCGGTTGCTCGAGGCGCTGCCGGCGGTGCTGGAAAGTGAATTGCGCAACGTGCCCGTCGTCAACAATCCGGCGGAAAACAAGCTGGTCGGCGCGGTCGTTCGCGCGGAAGTGCTGGCGATTTTCTCTGAAGCCATCGCCGCAAAAAGCGATCCCGCGCGGTGAAAAGTCTTTTTTGAGAGCGTTCCGCTTTCTAAGCTGAACGGGTGCCTTTCAAAATTGGCGATCAACTCACCTTGACGATTCAAGACATCGCGTTCGGCGGTGAAGGCGTCGGACGCGCCGGCACGGGGTCGGAGGTCAAAGGTCGAGAGCCGGGAGCAGGGCTGGTTTCTGCTGGCGCAGCGGCCCTCGACTTTCGTCCCTCGACACCCGACGGCAACTTAATGGTCGTGTTCGTGCCATTTGTGCTCGTCGGCGAAGTCGTCGAGGTTGAAATCACCGGGGTTAAAAAGAATTTCGCCCGCGCGAAACTTTTGCGTGTCGTGCAACCGTCGCCGGAGCGGGTCGAACCGGCGTGCCGCTACTTCGGCCAATGCGGCGGTTGCCAGTATCAGCACGTTGATTACGCCACGCAGCTTCGATTGAAACACAAACAGATCGCCGACTTGTTTCAGCGCATCGGCGGATTTGATCAGGCACGGATCGCGCCGGTCATCCCCTGCCCTCGACCTTACGGCTACCGCAATCGCATCATGATTCGCAGCCAGTGGAACAAGCCGGAGCAAAAGCTGAACATCGGCTTTGTGCGCTGGGACTGCGGCCTGGTCGAGGACATCGAGGAATGCAAAATCGCCGAACCGGTGCTCAACGAAGAAATCCGGCGGGTCCGCGCGCATCCGCCGCCGAAAGGCGGCATCAAGGTCGTGCTGCGCGTGCCGCCGGAAGACTGGGATGTGCCGCCGGATTCGTTTTTCCAAAACAATTTTTTCCTGCTGCCGAAACTCGTCGAAACGGTGCGCGGGTTTCTCCGCGACAGCGGCGCGCGGCATCTGGCGGACTTGTATTGCGGGGTCGGTTTTTTCGGCATCGAACTGGCGGACGCGATCGAATCGTTCACCGGCGTGGAATACGACCAGCGCGCCATCCAATCAGCGCGACGCAACGCGGTGGCGCGAAAAATCAGCAACGGCGAGTTTATGGCGTCGGCGGTGGAGGCGGTTTTGCCGGAATTGCTGAAGCGTTTTTCGCCGCAAGCCACGACGGTGTTGCTTGATCCGCCGCGGAAAGGTTGTCTGCCGCAGACGTTGCAACTGCTTCGCAAGATGAACCCGGCACAGGTGATTTATGTGTCGTGCCATCCGGCGACGATGGCGCGCGACTTGAACATTTTGTGCGGCAATGGTGTCTTTGAACTGGCGCGGGTGCAGCCATTGGATATGTTTCCACAAACACAACACGTCGAATGCGTGGCGGATTTGCGCGCTGGCACAAAGCCTTGCCAGGACACACGGCATGGATTCAACTGAACAAACTTAATGACAACCAAAATGCGAACTGACCCGCAAAAAAATTTTGCGCCGCGATTTTTGCCCTGGCTTTTGACGGTGGCGGCCTTCGCGTTTTATTGGTTCACATTAAACCGATGGGTGTCGCTGTTCAATCTCAGCCATGTGGCCAGGATTTCCGGGTGGACCTGGCAGCCGGAGATTGTGAGTCCGATTTTATTCCTCGTTACGCAGCCGTTCCGCTGGCTCCCGGCACCGCAGATCCCGCTGGCGCTGAACGTGTTTTCCGCCGTGTGCGCGGCCTTGACCCTCGGCTTGCTGGCGCGGTCGGTCGCGCTGCTGCCGCATGACCGGACCGACGCGCAACGCAAGCGTGAACACAGCGATTTTTCGTTTTTGACCACTGGCAGCGCGTGGCTGCCGCCGGTTCTGGCCGTGTTGGTTTGCGGTTTGCAAATGACGTTTTGGCAGAACGCAACGAATTACACGGGCGAGATGTTCGACCTGTTGCTGTTCGCGTTCGTGATTTGGTCGTTGCTGGAATACCGGCTGGATGAACGCGAATGGCGTTTGTTTCTGGCCTCGGTCGTATATGGCGCGGGCATGGCAAATAATTGGGCGATGGTGGGATTTTTTCCGGCTTTCGTAGCAGCGATAGTGTGGATTCGCGGCTTGAGCTTCTTCAAGCTGCGATTTCTCCAAAGAATGATGTTGTGCGGGCTGCTGGGAATGACGTTTTATCTTTTGCTGCCACTGCTGGTCATGATTTCGGGCAAGGTGCCAATGACTTTCTGGGAAGCACTGAAAATCAGCCTGGTTCCGCCGTATAATGTGCTGAAACTTTATTTCTTCTGCTGCCTCCACCCATCGCAACATCTTGAGTTCCTGGCGTTGTTGCTGGCTTACCTGATGCCGTTGTCCGTGATGGCAATCCGCTGGAAAGCGTCCTTCGGCGATCACAGCCCCATGGGCATGGCGTTGACGAGTTTCCTGTTTCATCTGGTGTGCGCCGCCTTTTTGGTCTTCTGCATTTGGATGGCATTTGACCCGCCGTTCAGCCCGCGGTATCTCAGCCTTGGAACACCGCTCTTGACACTTTATTATCTCGGGGCATTGAGTATCGGTTACTTCAGCGGCTATTTTCTGCTCATTTTTGGCAAAGCACCCAGCAGCCGTTTGCAACCACCCCGGCCGGAACCGTTTCAATTTTTAAATCCCTTGGTGGTCGTTGGCGTTTGGGTGCTCGCAGTGGCAACAGTAACCGGGCTGATTTACAGAAACACGCCGCAAATCCGCGCGGCAAACGATGATACATTCCAAAAATACGCATCGTTCGTGGAGGAGAATTTACCACGTTCGGGCGGCATTTTGTTGAGCGATGATCCGAGCCGTTTGTTTTTCGTGGAGGCGGCGTTGGCGCGGGATGGCCGGGCAAAGGATTTTTTGCCGCTCGACACACTGTCCCTGAACTGGCCCGCTTATCTCCGGTTCCTGCACAATAAATTCCCGCAAAAGTGGCCGGAACTGGTGTCGCAGAAAGAAGTGAAACCGCTCAATCCGATTGGACTCATCGGCGCCTTGACCATGCTGGCCAAATCCAACGAGCTTTACTACCTGCATCCGAGCTTCGGCTACTATTTCGAGCAATTCTATCAGGAGCCGCACGGCCTGGCCTGCAAACTAAAAATACTGCCCGGTGACACGCTGTTGCCACCGTTACCGGACAAAAATCAAATCGCTGAGAACCAGGCATTCTGGGCGCGGGTGGAAACGCAGGCATTCGCTCCCATTAAACGCGCAGTCACACCGCCCGACCCGAATGCGCCGCGCAGTTGGGGTCGGCGAATGCTGGATAGATTTCACGTGCCCCGCGAACCAAATCAAAATGCCATCCTCGCCGGAACCTTTTATTCGCGCAGCCTGAATTTCTGGGGTGTTCAGTTGCAACGTGCCGGCGATCTTACAAACGCCGCCGCGTGTTTCATCCTGGCGGAAGAAGTCAATCCCGACAACTTCGTCGCGCAAATCAATCTCCGGTTCAATCAAAGCCTTCGCGCCGGCAAAAGCGTGCCGCTGGACTTGTCCAAAACCACTAGTGATCAGTTTGGCAAATACCGCAATTGGAACGGAGTGCTCAACGCCAACGGCCCATTTGACGAACCGAGTTTTTGTTTTGTAGAGGGCATTAACCTAGCGGCGCAAAATGGATTCTTTCGCCAGGCGGTCGCGCCGTTGGCGCGCGTTCGAGAACTCGAGCCGGACAATCTGGAAGCACGGCTCGCGCTCGGCCAGATTTACGTGATGTCCCGCCTGCCCGACCGCGCGCTCGAGGTGTTGCGCGACCCGCTCGAACAACCGGAAAGATTTTCGCTCGCCAAAGCGAATACAACCCAGATGAACGTCATCGCCGCCGCCGCCTATCTTCAAAAAAACGACCTGGCACAGGGAACGCAATTGCTCGAAACCGAAATTGCCCTCCATCCCGACGACACCAATCTGCTCAACGCCACCGTGCAGGCCTATCTGAACCACGGCCTGCTCACCAATGCGCTGGTCATCATTGACCGCCAACTGAAACTGGCGCCTAACGACCCGGCCTGGCTTTTCAGCCGGGGCTACGTTTCCATTCAGGCCAAAGCCTACGATGACGCCATTGACGCATTCACCCGCGTGCTCGCCACTCAAACGAACAATTCTCCGGCTCTTTTTAATCGCGCCTTGGCTTGCCTCGACAGCGGCAAGCTCGACGCCGCGCGTGCCGATTACAAAACGTTGCAGCAATCACTCACCAACTCGTTCCAGGTCGCCTACGGCCTCGGCGAAATCGCCTGGCGCAAACACGAAACCAACGAGGCGATTAAAAATTACAAACTTTATCTGGCCAACGCGAACACCAACACCGAAGAAGCCACCAACGTCATTCAACGGCTCCGCGAACTCAAAGGCCATTCACCCTGAAACGCGCCGATGCGCGTCACCCATATCATCACCCGGCTGGTCGTCGGCGGCGCGCAGGAAAACACCGTCGCCTCCGTGCTCGGTCTGCGCCAAAAACCCGGTGTCGAAGTCCATTTGATCTCCGGTCCGACGACCGGACCCGAAGGCTCGCTCGAATCTGAATTCGCGGGCACGCCGGAAATCCTCACGCGCGTTCCGGAACTCGTCCGCCCGATTCATCCGTTGAAAGACTGGCTCGCGCTGCGCCGGCTCGAAAAAATTCTGCGCGAACAAAAGCCTGACATCGTCCACACGCACAGCGGCAAGGCGGGAATTCTCGGCCGCCTCGCGGCCCGGCGCGCGGGCGTGCCGGTCATCATCCACCACATTCATGGCCCGTCGTTCGGCCCGTTTCAAGGAGTGTTGGCCAACTGGATTTTTACCGCTGCCGAACGTTACGCCGCCGGAGTTACCACGCATTTCGTCTGTTCCGCCCAGGCCATGACGCGACTCTACCTCGCTGCTGGAATCGGACGTCCGGAAATGTACACGCGCATTTTCAGCGGCTTCCCCGTGGAACCGTTTGCAAATGCCGCCAATGATCCCGCCCTCCGCTCTCAATTGGGACTGGCTCCGGATGCTTTTATAATTGGGAAAATCGCCCGCCTCGCCCCGCTCAAAGGCCATGAAGATTTGCTCGCCGCTTTCCAAAAGCTGTTGCCACAATTCCCCCGTGCGCGCCTCCTCCTCGTTGGCGACGGTCGTTTGCGAACACAACTTGAAGCCCGCGCCCGCACGCTGGGTCTGGCGGATAAAGCAGTCTTCACCGGACTTGTGCCGCCCGGCGAGGTGCCGCGTTATGTCGGAATCATGGACTGCCTCGCCCACTTGTCAGCCCGCGAAGCACTCTCGCGTGCCCTGCCCCAAGCGCTGGCGGCGGGCAAACCTGTCGTTTCCTACGATTTCGACGGTGCGGACGAGATTTGTCTTGATGGCGAAACCGGCTTTTTGGTCCGCACCGGCGACATCGCCACCGTCACCCAACGCCTGCTCCAGCTCGCCGGCGACGCGCCGTTGCGCGAACGGCTCGGTCGCCGTGGACAACAATTCGTCCGCGAAAATTTTGCCGTCGAACAAATGGTGGATAACCTCTACCATCTCTACCTGAAACTGGCCGCAAAAAAATGAGCAAAGACGAATATCATCGCTTCGCCGCGTTTTCTTCTCCCTCTCCCCGCCAAACGGGGAGAGGGTCGGCTCGTCGCGCCGTAGCTGGGCGAAGGCGGAGGTGAGGGGTTCGTGACTTTTTTAATCCGTGAGCTTTCCCTTTAACTTTTTTCTGGCCGCCTTTGCCAGCGCGCTGCTGACAACACTGCTGGCGCTGCCGTTTTGGCGAAAGTGGTGTCTGCGCTCAAATCTTGTGGACGATCCCGGCCGGCGCAAAATCCACGACGCGCCCGTGCCGCTCGCCGGCGGCCTCGCCGTGCTCACCGGCATTTTGCTGCCGCTCGCGGCCGGAGCAATTTTGCTCATGCTCGGTGTAAACCTTGCCAGCCAAACGCATCTGATTGCGCACGGACTGAATCGTCGCGCGATTGAACTGGCCGTGATCGCCCTCGGGACGGTGGCCATGGTCGTGCTTGGCTGGCTGGACGACAAACATGAACTGAAACCCTTGCCGAAATTCATCGGTCAATTGTTCATCGCCGTGCTCGTTGCCGCCGCCTGCAAGCGCATCACGCTCTTCGTGCCCAGCGTCACGTTCAGTTACGCCATTACCATTCTGTGGGTACTCACAGTCGTCAACGCCTTCAATTTCATGGACAACATGAACGGCCTTTGTGCCGGACTGGGCGCGATTGGCGCGTGGCAGTTTGCGGTCATCGCAGCGGGGGATGGCGAATACCTTGTGGCGTTGATTGCGTTTCTGGCGTGCGGCGCGCTGGCCGGTTTTTTGCCATACAACTTTCCCAATGCGCGCGCCTTTCTCGGTGACGCGGGCAGCCATCTCGTCGGCTATCTGCTCGCGGTGTTGGCGATCCTGCCGCACTTTTACACGAAACAAAATCCGCACCCGCTCGCCGTGCTCTCGCCGTTGCTCGTGCTGGCCATTCCACTGGCCGACCTCGCATGGGTCGTCATCCAGCGCACTCGCGCCGGTAAACCGTTCTGGATTGGCGACACGAATCATCTGTCGCACCGGCTCGTCCGCATGGGCCTGAGCCGCACCCGCGCCGTCCTGTTAATCTGGCTCGTTGCGGCAATGATCGGCTCCATCGCCTGGTGGCTTTGAAAAGTAGGAGACGCGTAAGGAGTCTCATTCTTTAAAATCGAAAATTGGAATTATATTGAGTCTCGTTACCTCGACTCCTACAAAGTCAGGTTTCTTCGCGTTCATTCGGGGTCGCTTTCTTTCGTGTGTTTCGTGTGTTTCGTGGTTAAAATTATCCCGTGAAACTGCTCTTCATCGGCGACATCGTGGGACAACCGGGCCGGCGCGCAGTCGCGGAACTGCTTCCCAAACTACGGCAACAGCATGCGCTCGATTTCGTCATCGCCAACGGCGAAAACTCCGCCGGCGGCTCCGGCATCACGCCCAAGACCGCCGGGGAAATCTTCTCCGCCGGCGTGGACGTCATCACCAGCGGCGACCATTTGTGGGACCAGAAGGAAGTCATCGAATTGCTGCAAAACGAAAAGCGATTCGTCCGTCCGTTGAACTATCCGGCGGGAACGCCCGGCCAGGGCAGCGCCGTTTTTCAAATCAACAAGCTGCCGCCAATCGCTGTGCTGAACGCACAAGGCCGCACGTTCATGCCGCCGCTGGAAAATCCGTTTCTCCTCGCGCTCGACGAGGTGAAACGCCTGCGCCAGCAGACGAAAATCATCTTCGTGGATTTTCACGCCGAGGCGACCTCGGAAAAAATCGCGTTCGCGCGGATGCTGGACGGCCAGGTNNGACGCCGGATTCACCGGCCCGCACGAAAGTGTTTTGGGCCGCGAAATCGAGCCGGTCCTCAAACGTTTTCTCACCGGCATGCCCCAGCGGTTTGAAGTGGCGAAAAACCGCGTGCTGCTTCACGGCGCGGTGATTGAAATTGATGATGCCACCGGCAAATCGCTGAAAATTCAGCGCGTGTCAGCGAGTCTTGAAAATGTCTGAACAAAGACAAATCGAAAAAAGCGAAACGACTTCAAAGGGAACTTGGTGGCTTCCTGAAAAGCCTGAACGAAAATTGCTCGGCGAAATCGCAATGGAACTTCGGCGAGTTGTTCCCGCCAGCGCGTTTTCAACCGAGCCGTTCGCGCCAGTATCCGGGACGCCGCTTGGCGTGCATGACGGCCACAATCCACACGCGATCCGGTTCGTCCAGATAAACCAGCGAGTAAGGAAATTTATAGGCCAGCGCGCGCTGTGCCGGCGGGCTGAAACGGAAGAAACGTTCGGGCCGGCGGCGAACCTCGCGGATGAGCCGTTCGATTTCATCGTGGAAGCGGCTGCCGAGTTCAGGGGCAATGTCGGCGTAGTATTCAACGGCACGGGCGTATTCCTCACCCGCATCGGGATAAAAGGTGTGCGGCTTCACCGCGCGAGAATTTTGCGGATACGGGCGGAGACTTCTTCGGCGGGAATGCCTTTGACCTTGCCGCTTTGGATTTCTTCGATGCGCCGGTCAATCTCGGTTTTCCATGCGGCCTCAGTTTCCGGGTCGCTGGTGTGCAGGTCTTCGGTCAGGCGGCCAACCAGTTCACCGACCCGCTCCGGCGGCCAGTGCCGTGTTTCTTCGACGATTTCATCAAGCGTCATTGGCATGACCTTAATTTACCTTGATACGAGATAGATTCAACTTGAAAACTCGGCGCGACGGACGCGGCTTAGTTGATTTTGATTCTGATGAGCAAACAAACCAAATCGCAATGGGGCTTCGGCGGGTTGCTTTTGGCAGAAATGTCCATGAACCTCGTAGCCGTCCCGCATGGCGGGATCAGTCCGCGCACTCTTTCCTGGGTGAAGATCAGCGCCGACTC
>PMOA01000094.1:38507-38752 GCA_003161635.1 Limisphaerales bacterium | reverse complement strand
TGACCGCGAAACGCGCGACCATTTGGACGGGCGTTTGACCGGTCGTCTGCTCGCCGGACTCAAATCAAAACTGCCGAAGGCCGCCGCCCTCATCGTGGGCGATTACGGCAAGGGCGTCGTGACGCAGCCGTTGCTCAACGAAATCAAAACGCTCTGCCGCGCGCGTGGCATCTGGCTCAGTTTCGACCCCAAGCCGGTGCATCATTTGAATTTGAGCGGCCTCTCGCTCATCACGCCGAATCGCA
>PMOA01000094.1:34408-38495 GCA_003161635.1 Limisphaerales bacterium | reverse complement strand
TTCCGGCGCGGGCGACACGGTCGTTGCCACGTTCACGCTGGCCATCGCGGCGGGCGCATCGCCGGTCGAGGCGGCGATTCTTTCCAACCACGCGGCGGGCATCGTCGTCGGCAAAATCGGCACCGCCATAACGACATCGGAGGAATTGCTGAACAGTTTTAACGCGTAGCGGCGTCTCGGAAGAGCGCCGCTTGCCATNNTACGCCGCTACGAAAAACCGATGACCAAAATCGCCATCGAGACGATTCGCACCATGAAAGTGCGCGGCGAAAAGATTGCCGCGCTCACGGCCTACGATTTCCCGATGACGAAACTGCTCGACGAAGCGGGCATTCCGCTGATTCTCGTCGGCGATTCGCTGGGCATGGTTGTGCTCGGTTATCCCGACACCACACACGTAACGATGGCCGAAATGGAGCATCACGTTCGCGCCGCCGCCCGCGCCAAACCGCGCGCGTTGCTGGGCGCGGACCTGCCGTTCCGCAGTTACGAAACCGTGGCGGATGCGGTGAAGAATGCGAAAAAGCTGGTTGCCGCCGGCGCGGAATTTGTGAAGGCCGAAGGCGGACGCGAAATCATCGAACCGGTTCGCGCGATTGTGTCTGCCGGAATTCCGTTTTGCGGGCATCTGGGCATGTTGCCGCAACACGTGCTGGAGGAAGGCGGCTACTACGTCAAAGGCAAAAACGAGCCGGAGCATCAGGCGTTGCTCGAAGACGCGAAGGCGCTGGCCGACGCCGGCGTNNCATTCCCACCATCGGCATCGGCAGCGGCGATGATTGCGACGGGCAGATTTTGGTGACGCTTGATTTGGTCGGGTTGTTTCCGTGGTTCACGCCGCGGTTCGTAAAACCCCGGGCGGCTTGCGCGGCGGAAATCAAATCCGCCGTGGCGGCGTGGAAAAATTCCGTCACCCAAGTGTGAGCAAACAACTTTCCGCCGGTTGAATTGTTCACTAAAGTGGATCCCATGGAACTGGAATCATTGATTGAAACAGCGGCGGGTGGTGGCGCCAGCGATTTGCACCTGGAGGCCGGGATGCCGGCGGCGGTGCGGGTTCGCGGCGCCTTGCAGGTTTCGGGCGAACCCATTCCACCGAGAGCACTGGCGGAAATCGCGCGCCGGCTCATCGGTGAGGAGCAGTGGCCGGTTTTTTTGGAACGGCATTCGTTTGATTTGTCCAAAACAATTCGCGGTGTCCGCTGCCGGATCAATATTTTGCAAACCTCGCGCGGCATTGGCATGGCGATTCGTTTGCTCAGTTCATTTCAAGCCACGGTGGAAAAACTCAATCTGCATCCCGATCTCAAAAAGCTCGTCAAAAACACGCATGGCTTGATTCTGGTCAGCGGCCCGACCGGCAGCGGCAAATCTTCGACCTTGGCGGCCTTGATTCAGGAAATCAACCTGACCGAGACCCGCCACATCGTCACGGTCGAAAGCCCCATCGAATACACGTTCCGTCCGCGCCGCGCCTACATCCGGCAGCGGGAAGTCGGGCGCGACACGCCGAGTTTTGAGCAGGCGTTGCTGGACGCGTTGCGGGAGGACCCCGACGTGTTGATGGTCGGGGAAATGCGCGATCCGGAAACGATGCGCCTGACGTTGAGCGCCTCCGAAACCGGCCACTTGGTTCTGGCCACGGTTCATTCGTCGAGTTGTGCGGAAGCATTGCAACGCGTGGCTTCGGCTTTTCCAGCGGAGATTCAAGGCGCCGTTTGCGCGCAACTGGCCGATTGTCTCGTCGCGGTCATATCGCAACGGCTCCGCTTCCGGCCGGATTTGAACATCCGCGTCCCCGAATGCGAGATTCTCATGGCGACGCACGCGGTCAAAAATTTTATCCGCAATCGTGATTTTTTTAAAATCATTTCCGCCATTGAAACCGGCGCCGATCACGGGATGTGGGGTTTTCAACGTTATTCCAAATGGCTGGAGACCCGGACACATTTGTTCATTCCCGGTCAAAATTCGGAACCACCGGACAGCGAGCCGTCCGAAACAGCGTTGGTTGCTTTGCCGCTGCCAGCTGCCGTTGCCGCGCCAAAGACGGAAAGGAAAAGCCGGATTTCGCCGCCGGCTTCCGGCGCACCTGAAGGCCATCGGATTGAAATCGAACCGATCGAAGGCGAGTTTGGAAAAATCCTTAAAAAACCGGAGTAACATGGGCAGGTACCGAAAGTTTTTTTATGTCGGTGGAGCTTGGGTGTTTTTGATCGCAACTTTGTTTTGCGGCTGCGTCACCCGGTCGCAGGCCGACGCCCAGGCACGGGCGGCTTATCTGGCCGGCCAGAAGGCCGCGCTCGCCAGCATGGCGGAACAGGGGCAGGGCGTGGTCATCGTCGGCCCGGTGCAACATCCCAACGTCCCGTGGGTCGCGGGATTGACCCTGTCACAGGCTATCGCGACGGCCAATTACACCGGTCACCGCAACCCGAAGGAAATCACGATCACCCACCAGGACGAGGAAATCAGCGTCAATCCGCGCGATTTGCTCAGCGGCCACGTCGTGCCGCTGCAACCCGGCGACACGATTACCATTCGCGAATAGTTGGGAACATCGAACATCCAACTCCGCTGTCGCGCGAGCAGGCGCCCAACACCCAACATCGAATGACTTCAGCGTTGGACGCTGGATGTTGAATGTTGGATGTTTTCTCACTTCAAAATTTTCCATTGCTTGGACAGCAAATGTCCAACCCTACCTGCCAGAATGTCGCGCAAAGAAAGGTTCACTATGACATACGCGACAGACAATCAACTGGAACTCGGTTTCAACGGCATCCGTCCGCAGGCGAACGTGGCGGGTCGGGAAGGGAGCATCGCCCGCGCCGGCTGGTGGTTCGCCCAAATGCATGACATCGTGGAGCGCGCGATGGATTGGGAAACCGCCGGCGAGCCGCGGCCGGAACAAATCTGGATTCCCGGCGCGGCCCGCGAAGTGAAGGTGTAAGGAAAGACAGAAAACGGGTTGTTGGAGTGTTGGAGTATTGGGGCGCTGAATTCTACCCCCATCACTCCATTCCTCCATCACTCCATTTGGAATAGCCGGCGCGCACAAAATCGCGGATCACGGCGATTTCCTCTTCGCCGGCGACGGTGTGCGCCTTCATAAATTCGTGCCACTCCAGGCGCAGGCCGGCGGCCTTGAGCAACGGAATCTGCCCGCGCACCTTGTCAATCGGAATCATGGGATCGCCCGTACCGTGCGTCATGAGCAGGCGCTGCTGGCGCGCGACGGGCGAAAGTTCCTGCATCAGTTTTTCCGGCTCAAAAATCCAGCCGCTGATGCCGACGATACCCGCCAACCGGTGCGGATAATGCAGGCCGGCTTCGATGGCCATCAGGCAGCCTTGCGAAAAACCGCCGAAGATGATTTGTTCCGCTGGAAAACCCCTGGCGCGCAAATCGTCCAGCAGCTCGAACAGCAATTTCCGGCTGCGCTGGATGCCGGGAACCATGTTGTCCAAATCAAACCACGAGTAACCGCCGTAGTATTCAGCCGGCGCGTTGACGAGCAAATAATTCAGCCACGACAGGTTCATCGCCTCCGGGAACCAGCGCCAGCCATCCACGCTGTCGCCCAACCCGTGCAACATCACCATCAATCGCCGCGTCCCGCCATTGCGGGATTCGGCGGCGGGAACCAGTTCACTGTGCAACATAAAATAAAAGCATGTTTGGCAGGCTTGGTTCCGTCAATGCCCAAACGGATTCGAAGCAATCAAGGGGGTGCATCGCGGAGCGATGAAATGAGAGTAGCCGGGTGGATTTATCCCCCGGTATGAATATGGGGAAAGACCCGCGTCGCGGGGCGANNTCGTCGCTCCGCGACGAAACGGACTGTTGCTAATGGGTCCACGGAATGAATTCCGTGGCTACCATCATGGCATCGCTCCGCGATGCACCAACCCGTTTGAGGCCAAAAAACGGGATGTGCCCGACGGCCAACCGCTCATTATTTATTCGTCGCCGCCGGTTTCAACCGCGCGGCTTCCTGGTCCGCCCAATGAATCAATTGCTGGCGCTGGTCGGCGGTGAGCCGGGCTTCGGGGTGCATCAAGGTGTATTTGGACGGCGGCATGTC
>PMOA01000094.1:0-34358 GCA_003161635.1 Limisphaerales bacterium | reverse complement strand
GCGTGCAGCAGGGCGGCGATTTGCGGTGGCGGCGCGTTGGTGGCCATCAAATCGTGCCCCGGCGCGACCGGCGGGTTCGTGCGCGTCGGGTTCATGAGTTGCAACAGTGCGAACACCGCGACGAGCGCGGCGAAAATCCATTTCAACTTTTTCTTCATCCCATTCAATCAGACGCAGAAGCAATAGGAAAAGTTCCCGTCCAATGCAAACTCGAAACCATTCACGGTTGGTTTGTTTGCGAACTTCCGGCTTTCATTTTTTCTGAAAATTTTTACCCTGTCGGCCAATGAAAGGCATTATTCTCGCCGGTGGCGCCGGTTCGCGGCTGTATCCGCTTACGCTGGTCGCGAGCAAACAACTCCAGCCGGTGTATGACAAACCGATGGTGTATTACCCGCTGACGACGCTCATCGAGGGCGGCATCCGCGAGTTGTGCCTCATTTCCACGCCGCAGGACCTGCCGCGGTTCAGGCAATTGCTCGGCGACGGCCAGGCGTGGGGACTCACCATCGAATATCGCGAACAACTGAAACCGGCCGGCATCGCGCAGGCATTTTTAATTGCGGAATCGTTCATCGGCAGCGACAGCGTCACGCTGGTTTTGGGCGACAACGTGTTTTACGGCGGCGACTCGTTTCATCGCGCGTTTGCCGAGTTCAAGACCGGCGCGACGATTTTCGGTTATCACGTCAATGACCCGGAGCGTTACGGCGTGGTGGAATTCGACGCGCAGGGTCAGGCGATTTCGATCGAGGAAAAGCCAAAACAGGCCAGGAGCAATTACGCCGTGCCGGGACTCTACATCTACGACAACAGCGTCGTGGCCGTCACCAAGGCGCTCAAGCCGTCGGCGCGCGGCGAACTGGAAATCACGGACGTGAACGTGGCGTATCTGCGGCGCGGGCAGTTGCGGGTGCACCGGCTGAGCCGTGGGTTCGCGTGGCTGGACGCGGGCACGAGCAGCAGCCTGCACGAGGCTTCGGCTTATGTGCAGACGATTGAGAAACGCGCGGGCGTCAAAATCGGCTGTCCGGAGGAAGCGGCGTTTCGCGCCGGCTTTCTCAAACTCGATCAACTCGAAGAACTCACCAACAAAATGCCCAGGTGCGAATACCGCGAATATCTGGACAAGGAAGTCATCGCGGAGGCCCGGCGGCTGGCCGCATCCCGCCCTTGAGCGATGAACGTCATCACCTGCGAAATCCCGGGATTGGTGGTCGTCGAACCGAAGGTGTTTGGCGACGCGCGCGGCTTTTTCATGGAGACATGGAATCGCCAGAGTTGCCGCGAGGCGGGGCTGGACTGGAATTTCGTGCAGGACAACGTGTCGCTTTCGCGGCGGGGCACCCTGCGCGGGCTGCATTTCCAGAATCCAGCGGCCCAGGGCAAACTGGTCTTTGTGCTGCAAGGCGAGGTGTTTGACGTGGCGGTGGACATCCGGTGCAGTTCACCCACGTTTGGCCGGTGGCATGGACTGCATCTCTCCGGCGAGAACAAGCGGCAATTTTTCATCCCGCCGGGTTTCGCGCACGGATTTGCGGTGTTGAGCGAGACCGCGTTGTTCGCGTACAAATGCACGGAACTTTACACCCCGCAGAATGAACTGACGATTGCGTGGAATGATGCCGACATCGGCATCCAATGGCCGCTGGACAACCCGCGGCTTTCGGAGAAGGACGCGCACGGGCTGCGGTTGAAGGACCTGCCCAAGGATCGCCTGTTTGCCTGAACGGCGTCGGCAACCCATGAAGATTTTACTCTTCGGAAAAAACGGACAGGTCGGCTGGGAATTGCGCCGCACGCTCGCGCCGCTGGCGCAGGTGACGGCGGTGGATTATCCCGAAATCAACTTTACCGTTCCGGCGGTGCTGCGAGCATTGGTGACCGCAACCAATCCGTCCGTGGTGGTGAACGCGGCGGCCTACACGGCGGTGGACAAGGCCGAAACGGAAACGGAACTTTGCCGGCAGGTCAACGCGGTCGCGCCGGGAGTTTTGGCCGAAGCGGCGAAGAAGGTTGGCGCACTGATGGTGCATTATTCGACGGATTATGTTTTCGACGGGACGAATACGTTGCCTTACGTCGAAACCGACGCGCCGAATCCGCTGGGCGCCTACGGGCGGGCAAAACTGGATGGCGACCGGGCGGTGAAGGCTTCCGGCGCAGACCATTTGATTTTCCGGCTGTGCTGGGTTTACGGCGCGCGCGGCCAGAATTTCATGCTCACAATGCAACGCTTGGCGCGCGAGCGCGAGACCCTGCGCGTGGTGGGCGACCAGTTGGGCTGCCCAACGTGGTCGCGGATGATCGCCGAAACCACCGCGCTGGCGCTCAAGCAGGTCCTGGCCGGTGCGGATCGTTCCGGGTTCAACGGCGAATATCATCTCGCCGCCTTCGGCCAGACGAGTTGGCATGGGTTCGCTTCCCGCATCATTGAGTTGATGCCAGAGGCGGAAAGAAAATGCCGCGCGGTGGAACAGATCACCACGCCTGAGTATCCGACGCCCGCGAAGCGGCCGGCGAATTCGGTTTTGGATTGCGGCAAATTGCACAAAACTTTTGGGTTGCGGCTTCCGCATTGGGAAACCAGCCTGCGACAAGTCCTGGACAAACCATGAAACTGCTCATTACTGGCGGCGCCGGCTTCATCGGCTCCAATCTCATCCACCACGTCATTGACCGCGCGGAGATCGTCAAACTCGTCAATCTCGATTGCCTCACCTACGCCGGGCACTTGGAAAATCTGGAAAAGGTTTCCAAACACCCAAAATACATTTTTGAGAAAGTGGACCTGCGCGACAAAACCGCCGTGCGGCGTGTCATTGAAAAACACGCCATCACCCACGTCATGCATCTCGCGGCGGAATCGCACGTGGACCGTTCCATCACCGGTCCGGGCGATTTCATCCACACGAATGTCGTCGGCACATTTAATTTGCTCGAAGCCTGCCGCGCCTGCTGGCTGGAAAATCCAAAATCCCAGACCCCGGACGCTCCCGCATTGCGGGACGAAACCCGATTCCATCACGTTTCAACCGATGAAGTTTACGGTTCGCTCGGTGCCACCGGCTTTTTCACCGAGACGACGCCTTACGCGCCGAACTCACCGTATTCTTCCAGCAAGGCATCGTCCGACATGCTTGTCCGCGCCTATCACCACACCTACGGTTTGCCGACGGTCATCACGAATTGCTCGAACAACTACGGTCCGTATCAATTTCCAGAAAAGCTCATCCCGGTGGTCATCCAGAGCATCCTGGCGCGGAAGCCGGTCCCGGTCTATGGCGACGGCATGAACGTGCGCGACTGGCTATACGTGCGCGACCACGACGAGGCGCTGTGGCTCGTGCTGACGCGCGGCAAATTGGGTGAGACCTACAACATCGGCGGCCACAACGAATGGGCGAACCTCCACATCGTGCAACTGATTTGCGACACGATTGACGAGTTCGTCCCCAAACTCGGCGGCAACTCGCGCAAGCTGATTGCTTTCGTCAAAGACCGTCCCGGCCATGATCGTCGTTACGCGATTGACGCGTCGAAGGTTCAGCGCGAGGTTGGCTGGACGCCCGCGCACAAATTTGAGGACGGCCTTCGGGAGACGGTGCGCTGGTATCTGGACAACCAGGCCTGGGTGAAGACCGTCCTTGCCAAGGCGAAAACGTAGCCGCCGGGGTAACGAGGCGGAGGGCGTATCCGGGTGCCGCCACCAAGACACGAGGTCGCCCCGACTGTGGAACGCCGGATTCATCCGGNNATTAATCCGGCGTTCCGGGGATAGTGTCCGATCGCCCTGTGACGGAGTGATGCGTCCGCCGCCCTTTACGAAACGACATTTTCAGGCGAGAGTAAGCGTGTGAACACCCGCCTTTGCTTTGCGACCAGTCTGGCTGTTTTGCTTGTTTCCGCCGCCGGACTTTTCGCGGGCGGCAGCGGGTTGAACGTTGTCGTTGTCGTCAACCAGAACAGCACGAACTCGGTTCAGCTTGGCAACTATTACTGCGAAAAGCGCTGCGTGCCCCCTCAGAACCTTTTACGGATCACCAACTGGACCGGCGGGAACGTGGAATGGACAACATCGGATTTTACCAATTCATTGGTCAATCCATTGCTTTCCATGCTTTCGAGCCGCGGTCTTACCAATCAGATTGATTACGTCGTGTTGAGCATGGATTTTCCCTACCGTGTGGCTCAATCCGGCGCGCAATCCGGCAAGAACAGCACCACGACCGCGTTGTTTTACGGTTTCAAGCCCGATGATCTGGGTAATTCATGTTCACTCCCGACCGCCAGTTCCAACTCCTATGCCGGCAGCGAGGGCATCTTTCGCCAGACATCGCCGGTTACCGCCGGCAGCAACTCATGGCTCGTCACCATGCTCACGTCCAGCAATCTCGCGCAGGCGAAGGCGATCATTGATCGCAGCACGGCTGGCAACGGCACATTTCCCACCCAAACGGTCTGGCTGGCCAAGACCACCGACTTGCCCCGCAACGTCCGGTATCTGGAATTTGACAACACGATTTTCGACGCGCGCGTGGCCGGCGATTTTTCCATTCAGCGGACGAATCTGGATTCGCCTTACGGGCTGACGAACCTGTTGGGCTACCAGACCGGTCTGGGCGGGTTTAACATCCTGTCGAACGCATTGGTGCCGGGGGCAATTGCCGACAGCCTGACGTCGTTTGCGGGGATGCTCTATGAAAACACCGGCCAGACGACCTTGCTCGCCTTCATGAACGCCGGTGCTTGCGGCAGTTACGGCACGGTGGTCGAGCCGTGCAATTACCTCCAGAAATTTCCATCGCCGCAGGTTTATTTCTATCAGGCGCGCGGCTTCAGCCTGGCAGAATGTTACTACCAGAGCCTCGTCAATTCGTATCAGGGCTTGATCGTGGGCGAGCCGCTGGCCGCGCCCTTTGCCCGGCCGCCCGGCGGCGCGTGGGTCAATTTGCCAGCCAACAGCGTGTTGAGCGGCGTCACCAATCTCACGCTTCAGTGCATCGCCAGCACGTCGAACCGGCCGATTCAGCAGGTTGACTTGTTCCTCGACGGCACGTGGCTGCAAACCTTGACCAACATTCCGCCCGCAGCGGGCAACCAGCTTTACGTAATCATCAATGGTTACACCACAAACTACCTCGTTCCCAGCAACGCGACGATCGCCTCGGTTTCGTCCGGCTTGGCTGGCGTTCTCAACCAGTCCGCCTACGTTCTACAGTCGAAGGCGCAAGCCGTTGCCTACGGCGACCGCATCGGTTTGCAATTCACCGACATCAACACGTCCGGGGCGCAAATTCCGGTAAGCGTCAGCACCGTCATCGGTTCGGCCTCCAGGCTGACCACTTTTGTCGCTGCCAGCATGACCAATTTTCTCGACACCGTGGCCTACGGTTTGGCCGGGTTCTCCGTGTCCAACACTCCGGGCGTGGGCGATTACCTGCATTTGATCGTTACCAAAACCAATGGCACGCAGGTGACTCTTGCGGTGACGAATACTTCGCCCGGCACAAACACTTCAGGCCTGACCAGGCAATTGGTCAATGCCGTCAATAGCAACGGCGCGTTGCAGGCGGCTGACGGGCTGGTGGCCGAGGATTTCTTTCCCTACGAAGCTTACGGTCTGCCGTACACCGAGTTTAACCTGCGCGCCCGGACCGCCGGTTGGCAGGCTTCGCAGATCCAGGCAACACTCAGCGGATCAGCCGGCTTGGTTGTCAACCCGGGCGGCACACAAACGTTGGATCAGAACCTCAGCGACCTCCAGCCGCGCAACCACCTCTACCTCACAGCCGGTGTCACCAATCTTTCACTGACGTTTTCTTTGGATACCACAACCCTGTCCGATGGTTGCCATGAGCTTGCGGCGGTGGTCTATGAAGGCAGTCATGTGCGTACGCAGGCCCGCGTGTCGCAAAACGTGCGCATTCAGAACACGCCGCTCAACGCCAGCTTCACCGCGCTGGCCGGCGCTCCCAACACGGTGCTGGACTTCACGCTGCTGTTTTCGGTTGCCGCCAACACGAACACGATTTCCACCATCGAACTGTTCACCACGGGCGGTTCGGTCGGCGTTGTTTCCAACCTCTCCTCCGCCACTTTCGCGGTGGCGGCGACGAATCTGGGGGTTGGATTGCATCCGTTCTACGCCGTGGTGACGCGCAGTGACGGCAAACAGTACCGCACCGGGACGGAGTGGATTCGCATCGGCGGGTCGGAACCGCCGTTTGGGCTGACGATAACCGCACCGCCGCCGACGATTGCCTGGCCGGCCACTGCCGGGCGGCTTTATCAAGTGCTGAACGCGACGAATATCACGGATCCATTTCAATTGCGCGCGACCGTCACGCCGTCAAACATTGCCGGACTTTGGATTGAAACCATTACGGGCATGCCGCAACAATTCTATCGCGTTCGCGCGCCATAATGAACGTTTAAGCAGCCGTACGTTCTAAACGTCCGGTAGTGACTCATTTTGGTGGGGCGAGGCTACTGATCCCGCAATGCGGGACGAGGACGCTCGTCCCACCGAAATGGAGAATTGCGTCACCACTAAACGTCCATGAAATTGCAAATGAAAGCTGCTCCGGGCTCCAGCCTGTGTTACCGTTGGAGTTGATAATTGCCATGTCAAAAATGCGTTCTGTATTTTGTCTGTTGCTCGCCGCGCTTTCCTTGAGCGTGCGCGCGGCAGACACCAACTCGCTCGTCTGGCACAAGACGACCGACCGTGTGGACGCCGACGTGCGGGGCATGGCATTGTGGCCGTTGCTAGAAAAAATCGCTTCGGATGCCGGCTGGCGGATTTATGTCGAACCGGACACCACCCACACGACTTCCGCAAAATTCAAGGACCTGCCGTCCGGCGACGCGCTGAAAAGGTTGCTCGGCAATCTCAACTTCGCGCTCGTGCCGCGGACCAATGGCGTGCCGAATCTTTATGTTTTTCGCACCGAGATGAAGAATGCCACGCAGCAGGTGCTCGTGCCAAAGGCGGCGCCCAAGCACGTCGCCAACGAATTGCTCGTGAAACTCAAGCCGGGCACGGACGCTGACGCCCTGGCCAAACTGGTCGGCGCGAAAATCATCGGTCGCAACGACAAACTCGGCCTCTACCGTCTCCTGTTCGACAATGCGTCCGTCACGGACGCGGCGCTCGGTCAGTTGAAAGGCAACAGCGACGTGGCCGAGGTGGATTACAATTATTATTTCGACCCGCCGCCGCCGGTTCAGGCGCTCTCGTCCGCGCCGGTCGGGCCGCTTTCCTTGACGCTCAATCCGCCGGGCGATTCCGGCAGGGTCATCGTCGGTTTGCCAGACACGGCGGTACAATCGCTCGGGGATTCGCTCGATAAATTCATGCTCAAACAAATTTCCGTGGCTGGCGATGCGAGCGTGAACAGCTCCGACCCGACGCACGGAACGGCGATGGCCTACTCGATTTTGGAGGCTATTGCGCAGCAGTCCAGCGGCGGCAGTTCGGTGCAAATCCTGCCGGTGGACATTTACGGTGGTAGTGAGAGAACCACCTCATGGAACGTGGCGCTGGGCATCCAGGCAGCGGTGGACAATGGCGCCACTGTTCTCAACCTGAGCCTGGGCGGGGCGGGGGACAGTTCCGTTCTTGAAAGCATCATCCAGCAGGCGATTGCGGCCGGGATCCCTGTCTTTGCGGCGGCGGGCAACCAGCCGGTGACCACGCTGACTTATCCGGCGGCGGACACGGGCGTCATCTCCGTGACGGCGTTGCAGCAGAAAGACCTGATTGCGTCGTATGCCAACTACGGTTCCTGGGTGGACTTGGCATTGCCGGGCACGAGCATTTTTTATCTGAACGGCGCGGCTTACCTGGTGCAGGGAACTTCCGTTTCCACCGCCTACGCGAGCGGCGTCGCGGCGGTGAACAAGGCGTCCACGACTTCGACCTGGGCGCAGATTGTGGCGGCGATGCAGACAAAATTCGTCGTGCCGACAAAGTAAAAGATCGTTGAAAAAGTAGGAGCCGACGTGAGGAGGCTACATTCTGATCTGTTTCTTGGAGAAAGTTTGAGTCTCGTTACCTCGACTCCTACATCCATAGCAGCCCGTTAAAGAAGTAGCAGCCGACGTAAGGAGACTCTAAACGTATGATTGTTTCCAAGGAAATTTGAGCCTCGTTACCTCGGCTGCTACGAAAGAAAGCATTTTTTAACGGGCCGGTAGCGGTCAATGTTGCGACAGGCAGCCGATTTTGCTGAACGCGACGACATAGACGAGGAACGCGATGATGAGCGGCCACGGTTTGCCCGCCACCAGCAGCAGAATTCCGAGACCCAAAACCAGGGCAATCACCAAATAAACCAGAGCTGCCAGTGCCAGTTTCATGGCGGGTATTATGAAGTCTTCTCCGCCGTTCGCAAAGGACAGATTTGAGCGTGAGGCGGATGCGCCAGACCGTTGAGCAAGCCGCCGTGCTGGTACTCGTCTATTGAATCCTTGTAGCAGCCGACGTAAGGAGGCTCATTTCAAACAAGGAAGTTAGAGCCTCGTGACCTCGGCTGCTACGATATTGGGGTCGTGGTGAAGTCGGCGCAGCAGGCGGCGGGGCGGGTGCTGGTTTATTGATTTGGTAGGGCGGCAGCAGCGCCGATTGGTTTAACGTCCGCCCTCATCCCGACGTGGACTCGCTCGTGCCCGTTCGCTCGGCCTTGCGGCCTTTGGCTTCGCCAAATTTATTTCGCCGTTTCCCAAACGGCTCAAGTCTCCCCCAGGAGAAGGTGAATCGTTTTCCGCCCCACTTCCAATTCACCGTCAGCAGTATTCGCGCGACCAGCATCCAAATGTTTAAAAATCGTTCGCAGCAATGTCCTCTCCTGTCCGTCTTCGCTGTGCTTCGACGCGATCGCGCCGAAGCGAATGCGAAGGCGGAGGGGAGAGGAAACAGGTGAGGGCGGTCATAAAAACCATCTTTCGGCCGGGCGAAAGCGAATTGAATTTTGTCCGGCCCGGCGGTTGGGGTGATGCATCTTGGGTTTGACAAAAAAGATTTTCTTCGCATGTTTGCCGCGCCCGGTGTAAAAGCGCGGGCACAGAAATGGGCAAAACTCTCATCATTGCGGAGAAACCGTCCGTCGCCGGCGACATCGCCAAGGCGCTCGGCGGGTTCAAGAAGGTGGACGACTATTACGAGAACGACAATTATGTCGTCTCGTCAGCGGTCGGCCATTTGCTCACCATCGTGCCGCCCGAAGGCGTCGAAGCGGCGCGGGGCAAATGGACGTTCAAACATCTGCCCGTCATCCCGCCGCATTTTGATTTGCTGCCGATTGAGAGAAGCGAGCCGCGGCTGAAGGTCCTCAAAAAGTTGATCAAACGCGCCGACGTGGACGCGCTAGTCAACGCCTGCGACGCCGGGCGCGAAGGTGAATTGATTTTCCGCAACATCGTCAAGTTCACCAAGGCGAAGCAGCCCATCAAACGCCTCTGGCTGCAATCCATGACGCCGGCGGCCATCCGCGAAGGGTTTGAACGGTTGCGCGAAGACAAGGACATGCTGCCGCTGGCCGACGCCGCGTACAGCCGGTCGGAAGCCGACTGGCTCGTCGGCATCAACGGCACGCGCGCAATGACGGCGTTCAACTCCAAGCTCGGCGGCTTTTTCAAAACCACGGTTGGCCGCGTCCAGACGCCGACACTGGCTATTGTCGTCGAGCGCGAGGCGAGGATTCGCAAATTTGTGTCGCGCGATTTCTGGGAGGTCATCGGCACGTTCGACGCGGCGGCGGGTCAATACACCGGGCGCTGGTTCGATGAAAAATTTTCCAAACCCGACGCGAAGGACGGCGACGACCAGCTCAAGCCCGAGCGGGTCTGGGACAAGTCACAGGCCGAGGCCGTCAAGGAAAAATGTCTGGGCAAACCGGGCATTGTCACCGAGGAAAGCAAGCCGAGCACGTCGCTATCGCCGTTGCTTTATGATTTGACCAGTTTGCAGCGCGACGCGAACTCGCGCTTTGGTTTTTCCGCAAAGAACACGCTCGGCTTGGCGCAGTCGCTTTACGAACGGCACAAGGTGCTGACGTATCCGCGCACCGATTCGCGGGCGTTGCCGGAGGATTACATCGGCACGCTGAAGAGCGCGTTGAAGATGCTCGGCGAAACCGGCTACGCGACGTTTGCCGAGACCATTCTCAAGAACGACTGGGTGCATCCGAACAAGCGCATTTTCAATAATGCCAAAGTTTCCGACCACTTCGCCATCATTCCGACCACGCAGGCGCCGTACGGTTTGTCCGAGCCGGAAAAAAAGCTTTACGACATGGTGACCAAGCGGTTCCTCGCCATTTTTTACCCGGCGGCGGAATTTCTTGAAACCAATCGCATCACCCGCGTCGAAGGCGAGCCGTTCAAGAGCGCCGGCAAGGTGCTGCTGAATCCGGGCTGGCTGGCGGTCTATGGCAAGGAGGCGGAATCGGATGACACGCCGACGCTTACGCCGGTGCAGCCGAATGAAAAGGTCAGCACCAGCGGGGTTGAAGTGAAACCAAACGTCACCAAACCGCCGCCGCGCCACACGGAAGCGACGCTGTTGAGCGCGATGGAAGGCGCGGGCAAACTGGTCGAGGACGACGAATTGCGCGAGGCGATGCGCGAGAAGGGCCTGGGCACACCGGCCACGCGCGCGGCGACCATTGAAGGCTTGATTTACGAGGATTACATCCATCGCAACGGGCGCGAGCTGCAGGCGACGGCCAAGGCGTTTTCGCTGATGGAACTGCTCAACGGCCTGGGCATTCCGGAATTGACCAAGCCGGAGTTGACCGGCGACTGGGAATTCAAGCTGCACCAGATCCAGCGCCGGCAAAAGAGCCGCGAGGAATTCATGTCCGAGATTGCCGACATGACGCGGCACATTGTTGAGCGCGCCAAAAAATTCGAGGAAGACACGATTCCCGGCGATTTCGGTGTGCTCAAAACGCCATGCCCGAAATGCGGCGGTGAGATCCACGAAAAATACAAGCACTTCCAGTGCATCAATGAAAAGTGCGACTTCTCGATGTGGAAAACGCTATGCAGCCGGATGTTTGAGATTGAGGAAGTGGAAAAGCTCATCACGGAAAAACAGGTCGGGCCGTTGCAAAATTTCCGCAGCAAAAAGGGATTTCCATTCGCCGCCGTGTTGAAGCTGAATGCGGAGTTCAAGATCGAATTTGATTTCGGCAACGACCAGAAAAACGAAAACGGCGGGGCGGCGGCGCCGGTGGATTTCACGGGCAAGGAACCGCTCGGCAAATGTCCCAAATGCGGCGCGCGGGTGTTCGATGCGGGGATGAATTATCTCTGCGAGAAGGCGACGGGCGCGGACAAGACCTGCACCTTCCGCACCGGCAAAATCATTTTGCAGCAGAACATCGAGCCGGCGCAGGTGAAGAAATTGCTCGCCGAAGGCAAAACCGATTTGCTGACAAAATTCATCTCCAAGAAAAACAACCGCGCGTTCAAAGCGTTCCTGGTGGTCAAGGATGGCGGCACGGCGTTTGAATTTCCTCCGCGAGAAGCGAAGGGCAGGGCGGGTGCGACAAAAAACCCGAACGAGCCGCAGCCGAAGATTGATTTCACCGGCAAGGAATCGCTCGGCAAATGTCCGAAGTGCGGTGGAAAAGTTTTTGATACGGAGACGGGTTATGTGTGCGAGAAATCGCAGGCGGGCTCCAAGCCCTGCAAATTCAGAATCAGCCGGGAAATTTTGCAGCAGCCGATTGAACCGGCGCAGGCGCAAAAGCTATTGGCCACGCGCAAGACCGATTTGATTGATAAATTCATCTCCAAGGCCGGGAGACCGTTTCCGGCGTATCTCGTGATGGACGACAAGGGCAAGATCACGTTTGAATTTCCACCCCGCGAGGGAGAAGTGGAATCGAAATGAACCGTTGAACTCCCGCAAAGGCGCAAAGGCAAAGCCCCATGGGAAACATCGAACATCCAACATCGAACACTGAACATCCAAATATTCGAAATATCGGCGAAGCCATTTGCTGTTGGATGTTGGATGTTGGATGTTCGATGTTTTCTTTCCGGGACGACATCCTGGCCGTGGACTGTCGCCGGATATCCGGTTCAAAGCTGCTGACCCTGTTTGTTCTCGTTGGCCTGAACGCATCCGGCGCCGGCCCGGTTTTCAATGTTCTGGATTACGGCGCGCACCATGACGGTTCGGCCAGCTCGACGGAGGCAATCCGCTCCGCCATCCAGGCGGCCAAGACGGCGGGCGGGGGAATGGTGTTTGTCCCGGCGGGAAACTACGTCACCGGACCGATTGAACTGGCGAGCGACCTAGTCCTTCATCTTGATGCCGGGGCTACGCTGCGATTTCCGGCGGCCCAACTTCCGTTCACCAAAGGCCGGCAGCAGGGAATCGAGTGTCTCACACCGGTTCCGCTGGTTGGCGGGCATGATTTGCACAATGTCACCATCACGGGCCGCGGCGTGCTCACCACGGACAACGCCGAATGGCTCAAAATCATGCCCCGAACCAAGGCCTCCGGTGATGACCCGGGATCGGCCAACGGGCCCAACTGGCAGCGCCTGCTGCAGGACCTCGAAGTGAAAACACCCGCGCCGGATGAGGATTACCAGAAGGCGGCGCCGGAACTCCGGCCTTCATTCGTCCGCTTCATGGACAGCACGAATGTGCTCATCGAGGGGATCCACTTTGTCGGCTCCTCCATGTGGACGATCCACCTGTTGTACACGGACAACGCGGTCGTCCAGAACGTCATCATCGAAACCTATCCGGGCGTGCACACCGACGGCATCGCCGTTGATTCCAGCCGCAACGTGCGGATTTCCAATTGTTACATCGACACCGGCGACGATGGCATCGTCCTCAAGGCCGGCAAGGATGCCGATGGACGTCGGGTCAACCGGCCGACGGAGAACGTGTCCATCCTCAATTGCACCGTGCATCACGCGCATGGCGCGGTCACGTTGGGCAGTGAAATTTCGGGTGGCATCCGCAACGTGGTGGCGGACAACATCACCTGCAAGGAAACCGCCATCGGCGTGCGCATCAAGAGCCGGCGCGGTCGCGGCGGCACGGTGGAGGACGTCCGGTTCAACAACTGGACGATGGAAGACGTCGGCGAAGCCATCAATGTGACGACCGACTATATGATGGAGGGTGAAGCAAAAACTTCGGAAGAGACGGTCTCGGAGCGGACGCCGGTGTTTCGCAACATCGCCATCAGCGGCATGACCGTCAAACGGGCGCGATTGGCGATCGACGTTGTCGGGTTGCCGGAAATGCCGATTTCCGGGTTGCGGATCAGCGATGTCATCGCGTCGGCCAAAACCGGCATGCGCGGCTCATTCACCGACGCGCTGGAACTGCACCACGTGCAGGTGAACGCGGACAGTGGACCGGCCTTCCTGGTGCGGGATTCCAAGGAGCTGGAGCTGGACGCCGTAACCACGCGCAAGCCGATTCCGGGCACACCCGTGATACGTCTGGAGCGCTGTCCCGGTGCCATCGTGCGGAACAGCCGGGCGTTCGCCGGCACCGACACGTTTCTTTCTGTTCCACCCGGCGAGTTGAAAAGTGTCGTGCTCGAAGGCAACGTGCCCGCCAGCGCAAAAAAACCGGCGGAAGAAGCGGAGTTGATTTTAAACAGCGACACCCGCATTCAGGAAAGAGTCATTCCCTAACGCGGATACACGGAAACATCGAACATTCAACATTCAACATCGAATAATGCCCTGTTTGTCCTTCACTTTGACGTTGGGCGTTCGATGTTCAATGTCCGATGTTTTCCAGTTGCTTTAATTTTTCCTGTAGCGTTCCCATTTTGCTGCATATCCCGGTGAAATGGTGTATTCATTTCGTGTGACTGATGTCGCAACAACCAGGCCGGCGGCAGACGACCGGTGGATTCAAAAATTTCTCACACATCTGGTCACGGACCGCGATGCGTCGGTTTACACCCAGCGGAATTACCGGCAGGCGTTGCTGGAATTTTTTCACTGGCATCGCGAGGAGCGACAGGAACCGCCTGCATGGGAAAAGCTGCAACGCGATGATTTTCGCGGTTACCTGCGGTTTTTGGGCCGGCAGAATTTGAGCCGCGCGGCAATTCAACTGCGCTTCTGCGCGTTGCGGACGTTTTACAAGTTTCTGATCCGACATGGTGTGGTCGGGGCGTCGCCGATAAAAAATCTGGCTTTGCCGAAGCAAGGCCGGCGATTGCCGAAATATCTCACGCTCCAGCAAATGCTCAATTTGCTCAACGCGCCGGTCAAACTCATGGCCACGCCCAGGCGCAAAGGGCCGGGCCGGCTGATTTCAGCCAGTGTGTGTCTGCGAGATGTCGCAGTGCTGGAAACGATTTACTCGTGCGGATTGCGCGTGAGCGAGTTGTGCGGGTTGCGCGTGGAGGATATTGATTGGAGCGGGCAACTGGTGCGGGTGCGCGGCAAAGGGAAAAAGGAGCGGCTCGTGCCAATTGGCAAACCGGCGTTGAAGGCGATTGAGAGTTATTGGAGCACGTTGAAGCCGCCGCCGTCCGGAGCATCGCCGGTGTTTTTTGTGGAAACAAAAAAGAACACAACGCTCCAGCCGATTCAGTTGTCCCGGCGTTTGAAACAATATCTCATCATCGCCGGACTCGATCCCGGCCTGACCCCGCATAAATTGCGGCACAGTTACGCGACGCACCTGCTGGATGCGGGTGCGGATTTGCGGAGCGTGCAGGAATTGCTCGGCCACGCGCATCTCATCACGACACAGGTCTACACACACGTCACCACCGAGCGGTTGAAGAAAGCTTACGACGCAGCGCATCCCCGGGCATGAAATGGCCCCGCCGTGAATTGGGCTCGACTCCCGGCAGTGGGTCAATTCCAGCTTTCGGTGGGGCGAGCGTCCCCGCGAGCCGTTACGTGGAACTTGGAGCGCCGGTCTCCGAATCGGCGTCGTCTGTGGATTTGAAGGTGTTGCACGTGCCGAATCAGAGTTCGGCGCTCCGGAATTTTGCGGCGGCTCGTCAGCAGCCTCGCCCCACCAAACTGACCCTTTACCCGATTCCCTGAAGGCTAAACCGCGGGATGGGACGGTTTGGGGGCGGGCGAAAGGCGGCCGATGGCCACCAGAATGCCATGCAACAACGCGTACGGATTCGGCGGACAGCCGGGAATGTAAACGTTCACGGGCAGAACCGCGTCCACGCCGCCCACCGTGGCATAATTTTGGCCGAAGATGCCGCCGCTGCAACCGCAGGCGCCCACCGCCACCACCAGGCGCGGTGCGGGCATCGCGTCGTAGGTTTTGCGCAGCGCCATTTCCATGTTCCGCGTTACCGGCCCGGTCACCAGCAGCATGTCGGCGTGCCGCGGCGAGGCGACAAAATGAATGCCGAAACGTTCGAGGTCATAGACCGGGCTGTTCAATCCAACAATTTCAATTTCGCAACCGTTGCAGGAGCCGGCGTCCACTTCCCGGATGTGCAGGGACCGGCCCAGCACACTGTCCACCTGCGTTTTGATTTTCCGGCCCAAAACGTCAAGGGATCCGGGTTCCAACGAAGCGGTTTTATTGAGGTGAGACTTCCGGCTGTCCGGGGTGGACACGAGCCGCTCGTGCCGGCCGTCGGGCTTGAGGCTGTAACTGGCTTCCGTCACCAGATCATCGCGGCGGCGCGCGGCACATTCGCAGACGTTGGTCATGCGGATGGCTTTGTCGGCTTCGGCGCAAAGACCGCAGAAGGTGCACTTGGCCAGGTCCAGCCGGGTGATGCGGCGCTCCCCGGTGTCCTGAAAACTGATCGCTCCCGTCGGGCAGGCGGCGGTTGCCGGGCGTGCATCTTCCCATTTGTGCCAGTCAATTTCGGGCCGGCCGCGGGCAAAGCGCGAAATTTCCACGGGCGTTTCCGGGTAACTCGTCGTTACGATGCCGGTGCGCAAACTTTTTCGAAGAATTTCAAACATAAATCAGCCTCAGCGATCCGTGCCGGAATAGGACAGGTTGAAACTTTTGTTCACGACCGGGAAATCGGGCACGATGTTGCCCAAAATCGCCTCGCTCAACGCCGGCCAGTTTTGCAGCGACGGGTCCTTGACCTTGCAACGCGCCAGCCGGTTGCCGGGCGCCGTGCGGATCCAATGATAAATCTCCCCGCGCCAGCCCTCCACGTAGCCGAGGGCGGTGCGGCCGGCGGGCAGTTCGCCGATTTCAACGCGCACCGCGCCGCCGGGGAGGTTCGCCAAAAGTTGCTGGATGATGGAAAGGGACTCCCGCACCTCGTCAATGCGCACCTGCATCCGGTGTTCCACGTCGCCTTCCTGGTAAACGGGCACGCGAAATTTCACCCGGTCATAGGCCGCATGGGGAAAATCGCGCCGCAGGTCGTGGTCGAAGCCCGATGCGCGTCCGGCGATGCCCACGACGCCCAAATCACGCGCCACCTCGGGTTTCAGGATGCCGGCGTCTTCCAGCCGATCACGCGTGGACGAGGAATTCTCGATGAGTTCGACCAGCGAATCAAATTCCGGACCCAGCTCCGCGGTCAGATTTTCCAGGGCCTTGATTTGTGCGCCATCCCAATCGAAGCGTACGCCGCCCAGGCAGGCCATGCCGCGCAGCAGGCGGTTGCCGGTGAGTTGTTCGTTGACGCGCAGCACGCGTTCCTTGAGCCGCAGGGCGTGCATGTTGGCCACCATAAACCCCACGTCGGTCGCAATCGCGCCGATGTCGCCGATGTGGTTGTAGATGCGCTCCAATTCCAGGCAAAGGGTGCGGAGCGCGCGGGCGCGCGGCGGCGCTTCCACGCCCGCGGCGCGTTCGATGGCATGGCAAAACGCCGTGGCGTGCGCAAAACTGGAATCGCCGGAGATGCTTTCGGCCAGCCGCACGCCGTGCGTCACCGGCAGGTTCTCAAAAAGTTTTTCCGTGCCCTTGTGCGTGTAGAACAGGCGCAGTTGCAGGTAAAGCACCGGTTCGCCCGCCACGCTGAACCGGAAATGCCCGGGCTCGATGATGCCGGCATGCACCGGGCCCACCGGCACCTGGAACACGCCTTCACCCTCCACCTCGCGGAACTTGTGCCGTTCGCCCTGGAACGGCGGCAGTTGGGTGTGCAGGTCAAAATCCTTGCGCAACGGATGGACGTCCGGCCAGTCGTCGTGCAGCGCGCAGCGGCTTGGGTTGGGATGGCCGATGAGTTTCAGGCCGAACAGGTCCTGAATTTCCCGTTCCTGCCAGTTGGCGGCCGGAATGGCGTTCGTCAGCGAGGTGAACTCCGGTTTGTCCGGCGGCACGGGCACGCGCAGGATGAAAAACGCGCGGGCGGCGTCGAGCGCATAGACATAGTAGAGATGGAAGACATTTTCCTGATCGCGGACGTCATCGGCAAAGACACTTACCAGCCGCGCGCCCCACTTTTTGTAAAGATGGCCGCTGAAACCGGCGACCAGGTCCATTTTGGCGTCAAAATAAATTTCGTCGCGCCGGCACACGCGCACGGCGTCCAGCCGGTCGCTAAAACGCTCCTGCACTTCAGCCACGATTCCGGTTACGTTAGGCAAATCGTTCATGGGGCACCTCCGATGATTTGGGTTGTCTGGCGCACCAGTTCGTAGAGCGGGCCGGGCAGCCAGAAGCCCAGGCCGATGACCGCGACGGCCACGATTGCCATGGCGCTCAATTTCCAGGGGCACTCGGCGACGCGCGGTCCGGGTTGCGCGGGCACACCCAGGCTCAGCTTGGACATGTGCACCAGGAAACCCGCAAAAATCGTCACCACGCCCCCGATGAACAGAAAGGCCATCCAGCCGCGATCGGCGGCCAGCGCCCCGCTCAGGATGTTGAACTCACTTTGAAAAAGGCTGAACGGCGGCGTGCCGGTGACCGCCAGCGTCGCCACCAAAAACAACCCGCCCGTCCACGGCAGCGTGTGCATGACGCCGTGGACTTTCCGGAAATACGGTGTGCCAAAGTGCTGTTGCACGTTGCCGGCGCAGAAAAACATCAGCGGCTTGGTCACGCCGTGAAAAAGCATGTGCAGCGCCGCGCCCATCGCGCCCAGCTTGCCGCCGAAACCCAGTCCCGCCACCATGATGCCCGCGTGGTCAATACTTGAATACGCCAGCAGCCGGCGGAAATTTCTTTGCACGAGCACAAAGGGCACGGCCACCAGGATCGAAGCGACGCCGAAACCCGCCAGCAGTTTGCCGGGAAAAGCGTGGCCCAGACATTTTTCCGCCAGCACATCGAAGCGCATGATGGCGTAAATGGCGCAGTTGATGAACCCGGCGCCCAGCAACGCGGCGGCGGGAACGGGCGCTTCCGCGTAGGCATCGGGTTTCCAGGTGTGCATCGGCGCCAGACCCGCCTTGGTGCCGTAACCGAGCAACACCAGGATGAACGCCAGCCGCATGGCCTGCGGGTTGAGCTTGTCCGCCACGCCCACCAGCACCGACCAGTTCATGCCGCCATGCGTTTCCAGCCCGGGTAGGCCGACCCCCGCATAGTAGGTGAAGACCGTGCCGAACAACGCCAGTGAAATGCCGACGCTGCCGATGATGATGTATTTCCAGCCCGCCTCGAACGAGGTTTTCTGGTTGTAGAACGTGACGAGCAACACCGACGCCAGCGTGGTGCTTTCGATGGCCACCCACATCACGCCCAGATTGTCCGCCAGCGGCACCAGCAGCATGGCGCCGACGAACAACGGCGTGAGCACGTAGTAACGCCGCAATTGCGCCCGGGTGATTTTGCCGGCGGACTCGTCCCGGCGAAAATAACCCACGGCATAAATCGAGCAGACCAGCGACACGAACCCGATCAGCGCCAGCACGAGGGCGCTCAGGGCGTCGGCGCGCAGGAAACCGCCCAGCGCGGTCACGGTGCCCTGTGCGGCCACGTCGCCGGCCACCTTGAACGCCAGCCCGGCAACGACGGCGAAGGCGCCGAGGTTCAGCCGTTCCCACCCCGCGCGCGAGTTGGTCGCGAAGCAGAGCAGGCCGGCCGCCAGCGGAACTATCAATAACAGCATCAATTCCATCGTTCGACTTTTTTGGTTTCGGTTCGACGCAGGTTGTGATTTGCCAAAAGCATCAGGACTTTCCTTTGATGATTCCCGCCGCCTGGTGAATCAACTGCAGCAGCGGTTCCGGGAACCAAACGCTGAACACCAGCAATCCGCCCACCAGCAGTCCCATTGCCGGCACGCCGTCCCACGCCGTGGCGTCGTTGGCACGTTCGACTTTGCGCGCGCCGAGCAAAATGCGCGTGAGTTGTTTGAGAATGCCGCAAAACGCCGCGATCAGCGCTGCCAATATCAGGGAGCTGATGAAGGTCCGGCCCGCCGCGAACCCGCCGCTGAGCACGGTCAGTTCGCTGTAAAACAAACCAAACGGCGGCAGGCCCATGGCCGCCACCGCCGCCAGCCCCATGAACAGCACCGTCACCGGCAGCACCTTCACCACGCCGGGCCCGATGACCCGAAATTTCAGGGTGTGAAATGTCTGGTGGATGTTGCCGGCCGCGAAGAACAGCACCGGCTTGGTCAGCGCATGATAGCCCATGTGCAGCAACGCGCCGAAAATGGTCACCGGCGTGTTCAGGCCGATGGCGGCGCAGATGAGGCCGACGTGTTCGAGGCTGGAGTAGGCGAGCATGCGTTTGAGGTTGCTCTGCACGAGAATGAACGGCGCCGCGAGTAACATGGAGAAGAGGCCGAAGCCCAGCAGCAGCGTGCGGCTGTATCCCGTGCCGAGACATTGCGTGGTTAGGATATGAAAGCGGAGCAGGGCGTAGATCGCGACTTTGAGCGACACACCGGACAGCATGGCGCTGGTCGGCGACGGCGCTTCGCTGTGCGCATCGGGCAGCCAGGTGTGCATCGGCGCCAGACCGGCCTTGGTGCCGTAACCGACGAGCACGAAGACAAACGCCAGCTTGATCAGCCGCGGATCGAATTGCGCCGCCACCGTCATCAAGTGCGACCAGTTGAAACTCGGCAACCGTCCGTTCCCGTTCTGTCCAACCGCCGCCGCGTAGGTGATCACCGTCCCGAACAACGCCAGCGCCAGCCCCAGGCTGCCGAGCATGATGTATTTCCACGCCGCTTCGAGGGAGGTCTTGCGGTTGTACAGCGCCACCAGCAGCACGGACGACAGGGCGGTGGCCTCCAGCGCGAACCACATCACGCCCAGGTTGTTCGCCAGCACCACCAGGAACATGCCTGTGGCAAACACCGGTGTGAGCACGAAGAACTCCTTGACGCGACCGGCCGTCACCACCCCGGCGGCAAGGTCGCGACGAAAGTAGCGCCCGGCATAGAGCGACGATCCCAGCGACACCGCCGAGATGAGCAGCACCATCCACGCGCTCAACGCATCGGCGTAGAAAAATTCCTTCCATTCCGTCACCACGGTGCGCGCCAGCACCTCGTGCAGCAGCCGGATTCCCAGCGCCAGCGTGGCGGCAAACGCCAGCATGTTGAGGCCTTCCATGAGCCGTCGCGAGCGCACGAGCAGGCAAAGCAGCGCTGCGGCCGGCGGGATCACCAGGATGGGCGTCAGCAACATCGCGTCAGCCTTTCAACTGATCAAGTTTGCTGGTGTCCATCGAGTCGAACGATTCGCGGATGCGATAGACCAGGATGCCCAGCACCATCACCGCCACCATCACGTCGAAGAAAATGCCCAGTTCGACCACCAGCGGCATGCCGTAGGTGGTGAGCGCCACGGCCGCGAGCATGACGCCGTTTTCGATCGTCAGCAGCGCGAGCACCTGGGAGATGGCCTTCCGGCGGTTGATCATGAGGAAAAAGCCGGTGAGCAGCAGCGTAATGGCGATGGCCAGCGTGTTGTTGCCGAGCTTGTGCAACGTTGTGAACGGCCGCGCCACCAGGTAACCCAGCAACGTCAGGCCGCCGCAGATGAGCATCGAGGTGGGCGCATTGAACAGCGGTTCAATTTCCTGGACGATGTTGATGCGGCGCACGAGCCGGTTGAGCAGCCAGGGCAGGAAGATGACCTTGCCGACGAGGGTCAGCACGGCGACGATGTAGACGTGCGTGGCGTTGTAGTAGTAGGCGACCACGGTGGCGATGGCCGTCAGCATGAGCGATTGCAGCGCGAAGAGGCGGATGTTGATAAGCAACATCCGCTGCACCACCAGGAGCAGTTGCAGCACCAGCATCAACGCCGCCAACAGCATGATGATTTGCGAGCCGATTTCAATTGAAACGGAATGGTTCATAATCAGTGAAAGATAAACGTGGACAACAATGCCATGGTGGCGAGCACGAAGGCCGCGCTCAACAGGTCCGGCACGCGGAACAGGCGCAGCTTGGCGTTGACGGTCTCGACCAGCACCACCGCGGCTGATAACAGGAGAATCTTGCCGAGGAAAACCGCCAGCCCCAGGCCAAGCGCAGCCGCCGAACCATCGGCGGCCAGGCCGACCGGCAGAAAGATGTTCACCAGGATGGCCATCAGCACCAGTTGTTTGATGGACGCGCCCCATTCCATCAGTGCCAGGTAACGGCCCGAGTATTCCAGCAGCATCGCCTCGTGAATCATGGTCAGTTCGAGATGCGTGGCCGGATTGTCAATGGGTATTCTGCCCGTCTCGGCCAGCAGCACGACGAACAGCGCCACAAATGCCATGAGATGCGCCGGGTTCAGCAGGTCCCAGCCCGATTGCTGCGCGGCAGCGACCATGTGGCTGAAGTCGGTGGAGCCGACCGTGATGGCCACGGTGAAAATCGCCAGCATCAATGCCGGTTCGGCAATGGCGGCAATGGTCATCTCGCGGCTGCTGCCCATGCCGCCGAAGGCGCTGGCCGGGTCGAGTCCGCCCAACGCCATGAAAAACCGGCCGAGCGCCAGCAAACCGACGACCGCCAGTACGCCGCCGAACAGGCTCACCGGCGCTTGGGTGGTCACCATCGGCACCATCAATCCCACCAGCAGCGCGGTGATGAAGACGACGTAGGGCGCCGCCGAGAATACCCACGACGCGTGTTCGGAAATAACCATGTCCTTGCGCAGAAATTTTATCAGGTCGAAATAAGGCTGCACGACGCGCGGGCCGCGGCGGTTTTGCAGCCGGGCCTTCCAATTTCGGATGCACCCGCTGATCAGCGGCGCCAGCGCCAGCAACAGCGCCGTCTGCAACAAGATGGCGAAGAGGTCCGGTTTCATAACGCAAACAACAGGAGCAGCAACAAGGTGATGAAAATATAAATGAGATACGCCTGAAGACTGCCAGCTTGCAGCGCGCGCATCCGCCGCGAGGCCCACAGCACCCACCGGTTGAGCGGACGATAAATTCGCGTTTCAAAAACCTCCTCAACATGGGCCTCAAAGCGGATGCTCGTGGTGAAGTAAGGCGAAAAGTCGTATTCCCGCTGCACTTCGCGACGCGGACGGAAGAGCGCCTTGAAAATCATCCGGATCGGCTTGGAAAAACCGGTGGCGGTGTATTCCATGCGTGGCGTCAGTCCCTTGAGCCCGCAATCCCACGTCGGCCCGATGCGAGTTTTAGCTCTTCGCGCGAAGACCAGCCACAGCACGAACGGAATGGACAACAGGCAAAGGCCCAACAACGTGATGCCCAGGGTCGAGACCGTGCCGCCGTTCTGATTGACGCCGGACAGCACCAGCCCATTGGCCAGGGTCAGTTGCTGGCTGATTTGCAGGCCGGTGAGCTGTTGCGTCAACGGATCGAGGACCTGGAGGAAAACGGTGGGGAAAAGTCCGAGGAACACGCAGGCCGCCACGAGGACGGCCTGGGCCAAAAGCATGGTGAGCGGGGCTTCATGCGCCTGTGCCGCCGCTTCACTCCGCGGTTGCGCCAGGAAAGTGATGCCAAAAGCCTTCACGAAACACGCCGCCGCCAGCGCGCTCGTCAGTGCCAGCAATGCCCCGCCAATCGGGAACATGAGCCGCAGCAAACTGTCCGTCGTGCCGAACCCCTGAAGCAACGACTGGTAGGTGAGCCATTCACTGACAAACCCGTTGAGCGGCGGCAGCGCGGAGATGGCCACGGCGCCGACCAGAAAGAAGAACGCCGTCTGCGGCATCCGCTTCGCCAGTCCGCCCATCTGCTCCATGTCGCGCGTGTGCGTGGCGTGCAGCACCGCACCCGCGCCGAGGAACAGCAGCCCTTTGAACACGGCGTGATTGATCGTGTGATACAGGCCCGCGATGAGCGCCAGCGTGGCCAGCAACGGATGGTTCATGTGCAGAAACATCAACGACGCACCAAAGCCCATCAGGATGATGCCGATGTTTTCGATGCTGTGATAGGCCAGCAGCCGTTTCAGGTCATGCTGCATCAGAGCATACAGCACGCCCAGCACGGCGGAAATCGTGCCGATGGACAGCACGGTTACGCCCCACCACATCGGCGGCGTGCCGAGAAAATCGAAGAACACGCGCGTCATGCCGTAGATGCCGGTCTTGATGAGCACGCCGGACATGAAGGCGGACACGTTGCTGGGCGCGACCGGATGGGCCGCCGGCAGCCAGGTATGCAACGGCACGATGCCCGCCTTGACGCCGAAACCGATCAGAAAGAGAAGAAAGGCGGCGTCGCGCGAACCGGAGGACAGCCAGGACACATTTCCGGTCAGCGCATGAAAACCGGCGAAGGAGTAAGCGTCCGGGCCGTAATTGCCCAGAACCCGGCCCGAGGCCTGGAACAGCAGCAAAAAGCCTAGCATGATGCAGCCCGTCCCGATGTGCGACATGACGAAGTAGAGCACGCCGGCGCTGCGCGTCTCGGGTTTCTCATGTTCAAAACTGACGAGGCAGTAAGCCGACAGCGCCATGATTTCCCAGACCATGAGGAAGAAAAACGCATTGTCCGCCATGACCACCAGCGTCGTCGCCAGCAGCAGCAGGTTGAAGAATGCGCCCAGCACGCCGACATTTTTGCGCCCGTAAAACCCGCGCGCGTAACCCAACGAATACAGCGACAACGCGAAGCCCAGCAGCGAAACAATCAGCCCGAAAAAAGCCGACAGCGGATCGAGGCGCACGGTGAACTGGACGTAAGGAATCAGGGTCGGAAGCAACTGCAATTGAATGGGAGCGGCGGCTGGGCCTGCCGTCAGGGACATCACGCACGCGACCGTTCCGCACAAGGCGGCCAAGGTGGCGCAGCCAAACGAGCAAAGGTTCGCCAGTTTTTCGTGCCGGAGAAACAGCAATCCCGCCGCGCAACCCAGGACATAACCCATCAGTGTCAGGGGCAGCAAAGTCGTCGGGGTAATATCCATAAGCGGTGCGTTCAGTCAGCCTCGGTCGGATCGGGAAACCTCTGCGCGGGAATGGGGTTGCGATAATCCAAGGCGCTGCGCTTCACGACCGCCAACGTATCCGTTTTGTCCGGCTCAGGCAACCACCGGCTGTTGTTCGCGGCGGAGAAGCTGGTGGCGGGAAAATTCAAGACGCGGTTGATGCGTTCCATCGCCAGCGGCAACGCCACGGTACCCACCGTGATGCCCGCGACCGAACCCGCCTGAAAATCTCCGGGTGAACAACCTATTGACACATCCGCCAGCCCAGGGCGGAACGGAATTGAAACGTTCATATTTTTTCGGTATCAGCCAAATTTCACAAACCACAGACAAAATGCTCTCAGTATGGGCGGATGTTGGAGCAACCGGCGCAAAATTCAATTCTTTTCGTTTTTGCTTGAAACCAGTCTGAAGCCTGGCGGGGAGAAAACAATCGTCAGAGATAAGATTCAACTAAAATTGACCGATATTGCCTAAGCTTTTGAAAGAGCTTTTCAGGAATCTTTTTTCACATAAAACATATTCCCATCTTCCGTATGCTAAGATTGGCGGCTAATTAAGGTTAAAGCCTCTGATGGAACTGAAGCCGAAGCCAGCCGGACGAAAAAGTCGAAATAGTGCCAAACCGGCTTGCCCGATTTAATGGACAACCGGCATTGCGCATGGGGTTTTTGCCCAAAAAAGCGGGGTTGTAAAAAAAATAAAATACCTGTTGACAGGGGGGGTGCTGTTTCATAATCTGCGCTGGTTAGCAGAGCCGTAATAAAGACATAAAGCCAGTTGCCCCTTGGATTTTCGATAGAAAAAAATGAGGGGAACGGGTTTTTTTGTCGTTTTGTGTATCGGGGTCGGACTAATGATTTTAATGCGCCCATGTAGCTCAGTTGGTAGAGCGCGTCCTTGGTAAGGACGAGGTCATCAGTTCAACCCTGATCATGGGCTCCACATAATTTTAATTTAATTGTTCACTAAAAACTAACGACATCAACGCAGGAGACAACAATGGCTAAAGAGCAATTCCAACGAACGAAACCGCACGTTAACGTCGGCACCATCGGACATATTGACCACGGCAAGTCCACTTTGACAGCTGCGATTGTCATGGTGCAGGCGAAGAAAGGTTTGGCGACGCCGATTTCCTACGCCGAAATCACCAAAGGTGGCACGGTGCGCGACGAAACCAAAACCGTGACCATCGCGGTTTCTCACGTCGAGTATCAGAGCGACAAGCGTCATTACGCCCACATCGACTGCCCGGGCCATGCCGACTTTATCAAGAACATGATCACCGGCGCGGCCCAGATGGACGGCGCCATCCTGGTGGTGGATGCCTCGGAAGGTCCGATGCCTCAAACCAAGGAGCACGTGCTGTTGGCCCGCCAGGTCGGCGTGCCGGCCATCGTGGTTTACCTGAACAAGGTTGACCTCGTGGACGACAAGGAACTGCTGGAACTGGTGGAAATGGAAGTCCGCGACCTGCTGACCAAATATGAATTTCCGGGTGAGAAGACGCCCATTATACGCGGCAGCGCCAAGGCGGCGATGGCGGGGGACAAGGAAGGCGAAGACTCCATCCAGAAATTGCTGGAAGCCATTGACGAGTTCATTCCGTTGCCGCCGCGCGAGGTGGACAAGCCGTTCCTGATGTGCATCGAGGATGTGTTCAACATTGAAGGCCGCGGCACGGTCGTCACCGGTCGCGTGGAGCGCGGCGTGCTGGAACGCATGTCCGATGTTGAAATCGTCGGCATCAAGGACACCCGCAAGACGGTCGCCACCGACATTGAAATGTTCCGCAAGCTGCTGGACAAGGCGACGGCGGGCGACAACGTCGGCGTGCTGTTGCGCGGCATCAAGAAGGAAGAAGTCGAGCGTGGCATGGTGCTGGCCAAACCGGGCAGCATCACCCCGCACACGCATTTCAAGGCGGAAGTCTATGTGCTGTCGAAGGAGGAAGGCGGCCGGCACACGCCGTTCTTCACGAACTACCGTCCGCAATTTTACTTCCGCACCACGGACGTAACCGGCACGGTGACACTCGCGCCCGGGGTTGAAATGGTGATGCCGGGCGACAACGTTTCGGTGGAAATAAATGTAATCGCGCCGGTGGCCATGGAAAGAGGCCAGCGGTTTGCGATTCGCGAAGGCGGCCGCACGATTGGCGCGGGCCGCGTGACGGAAGTCATCACATAACAGCGGTTTTCAACATTGGAGCGCGGGGGGATGAACCCCGCGGCTCCTTTTTTGTCAGAAATACAAACGAGATTGGGCGGATACGGCAGTAGCTCAATTGGCAGAGTAGCGGTCTCCAAAACCGTTGGTTGGGGGTTCAAGTCCCTCCTGCCGTGCCAGTCTGCGAACGGAGAGGTGGCAGAGTGGTCTATCGCGGCGGTCTTGAAAACCGCTTCGGGTTAACGCCCGACGGGGGTTCGAATCCCTCCCTCTCCGCCAAGGCCAGCGGGGCGGGACTGGCGCGCCGAAGCGCAGTAAAGGCGGGCCGTGCGCAATGGTGCAAACGCTGCGATCTACGGCCCGGCCAGCCAGAAAAATTTGTGAGTGAATGTGAGTGAGTATTTGTGAATGACTGGACAAAAATTTTGATTTGGGTGGTCGTCATCGGGGCGATCTTTGCCTACCTTTGGTGGCAGGGGCAGGTCCGGCAATTGGCCGCCTATGTGCAGGAAACGCGCGAAGAATTGAAAAAATGTTCGTGGCCGACCTGGGTGGAACTGAAAGGCTCGACGGCGCTCATCATGATTTCAATTGCTTTGCTCGGTGCATTCACCGAAGTGGTGGATCGCATCCTGTATTTTGTATTCTTTGTACTTTGAGCACCATGCGCAGCCAATGGTTTGTTATCCATACGCTTTCCGGCCAGGAGCAGAAGGTCAAGGAAAGCATTGAGAAGCGCGTCAAGACCGACGAGATGCAGGACTATGTCAAGGAAGTCCTCGTCCCGATGGAAAAGGTCGTCGAGGTGCGCAACCAAAAGAAGACCGTGTCCAGCCGCAAATTGTGGCCGGGTTACGTGTTTGTGGACATGGTGCTGCTGGATGAAAACAACCGTATCGTCGAAGAGCCGTGGTATTTCATCAAAGAAACGCAGGGCGTGATCGGTTTTGTCGGCGGCGAACCGCCCGTGCCGACGCCGACGGAAGAAGTCGAATCCATCAAGGCGCAAATTTCCGCGTCGGAAGAGACGGAAAGACCGAAGGTCAATTTTGAAGTCGGCGAAACGATCAAAATCAACAACGGACCGTTCCTCAATTTCAGCGGCGTGATTGAGGAAATTGATCCCGAACGCGGCAAATTGAAAGTCACCGTCAACATTTTCGGCCGCAACACGCCGGTCGAACTCGAATACTGGCAGGTGGAGAAGGCGTAAGAATTTTTTATGGCAAAGAAAGTCACAGGCATCATCAAGCTGCAGATTCCGGCCGGTCAGGCGAATCCCGCGCCGCCGGTAGGCCCGGCGCTCGGCCAGCACGGCGTCAACATCATGGGTTTCTGCAAGGAATTCAACGCGGTGACCAAAGCTGACGCGGGGCTCGTGATTCCCGTCGTCATCACCGTTTATCAGGACAAGTCGTTCACGTTCATCACCAAATCGCCGCCGGCGTCCATTCTGTTGAAAAAAGCCGCGGGCATCACCTCCGGTTCCAAGGAGCCGAACAAGGAAAAAGTCGGCAAAGTGACGCGCAAACAGGTTTTGGACATCGTAAAAATGAAGTCAAAGGATTTGAATGCGACTTCGGAAGAAGCCACGTTCCGGATCATTGCCGGCACGGCGCGCAGCATGGGAATTGAAGTCGTGGGATAAACAAGACAACCGCGGGAGAGTCCTCAAGGATTCGCTTGCACCGCACCAAAACAGATGCCCAGTAAACGATACAAAAAAGCGCTCGAAGTTGTGGACGCCAAAAAGGAGTATCCGCTGAAGGATGCTGTTGGCGTCCTCGCGAAATTTCCAACAGCGAAATTCAACGAGACCATTGACCTCGCGTTCCGGCTTGGCGTGGACCCGAAACATTCCGACCAGATGGTCCGCGGCACGGTTCCGCTTCCACACGGCAGCGGCAAGACCGTGCGCGTGCTCGTGTTTGCCAAAAGCGGCGCGGCGGCCGACGCGGCCAAGGCCGCCGGTGCGGAATACGTCGGATTTGAAGACATGATTGCAAAGTGCCAGGGCGGCTGGTCTGATTTTGATGTGGCGGTGGCCACGCCCGAAGCGATGGCCGAAGTGCGCAAACTCGGCAAAGTGCTTGGTCCGCGCGGCCTGATGCCAAACCCGAAGACCGGTACCGTGACGGACGACACCGCCAGGGCCGTGAAGGAAGTCAAGGCCGGGCGCGTCGAGTTCAAAGTTGACAAGGCGGGCAACGTACACGTGGGCGTTGGCAAGGTGTCGTTCGCGGCGAACCAAATCGAGGAAAACGCGCGCGCGGTGATTGAAGCCGTGTTCAAGGCGCGTCCGAACAGCCTCAAAGGCACTTACGTTCACACCTGCACGCTTTCGGCGACGATGAGTCCGCCGGTGCGCCTGGATGTGCGTGAGTTTATGACCCATTAATCAAAGACCAATTTTAAAACATGCGTGCTGGAAAACAAATTTTAACGAAAGAATATGTCGCGCGGCTGAATGCCTCGCCGTTCTTCATCGTGGTGAATTACAAGGGACTCAAAGTGTCCCACATGACCGAGCTCCGGAAGCGTCTGCAAAAGGCCGGCGCGGAGATTCACATAGTCAAGAACTCCATTTTCCGCATCGCGGCCCAAGAATCGGGTGTCGGCGAATTACCCGGCGAGCTTGTGGGACAACTCGCCGTGGTCACCGGGAAAAAGGACATTTCCGCCGCCGCCAAGACGGTCAAAAATTTCGGTGCGGAGTTCGACAAGCTGAAGGTGCAGTTCGGTTATCTGGACAACCAGCGTCTGGAACAGGCGGCGATTGTCGCCTTGGCCGATCTGCCGAGTCTGGACGTATTGCGCGCCACACTGCTGGGCCTGTTGAACGCGCCGGCGACGAAACTGGTCGTTTTAATCAACACACCGGCAACGCAACTCGCGCGTGTGATCAAGGCGAAGGCCGAGAAAAACTAAAACAATTTCCGTCCGCTTTGGCCAGCGGGTCGGACAAACAAACAACAACAATGTAAATCGTCGGTTCACAGGCCGTGAACTCAAAATAGCCGTGGCCGCGGCAGACGACGAGACGACAAGAAAGGTAATATGGCTGATATTGCAAACCTCGTAGAGGAACTGAGCAAGCTGACGGTTCTCGAAGCCGCCGACTTGGTGAAACAATTGGAAACCAAGTGGGGCGTGACTGCCGCCGCACCGATGGCTGCCGCTGCTCCGGCTGCGGGTGCTGCTGCGCCTGTCGCTGAAGCGAAGACCACGTTTGACGTGATTCTTGTGTCCGCCCCGGCGGACAAGAAAATTGCCACCATCAAGGCCGTCCGCGAAGTGAAGGCCGGCCTCGGTCTGGCGGAAGCCAAGGCGCTGGTCGAAGGCGCGCCCAAACCGGTGCTGGAAGGCGCTCCGAAAGCGGACGCTGACGCGGCCAAGAAGAAGCTGGAAGAAGCGGGCGCCAAAGTGGAGGTCAAGTAACTGGCGAACTTTGGGGCGGTGGTCCCGCGAGGCGGGACTGCCACCCTGTTTTCGCAAGGCGGAACAAAACTTTTATTAGTTACAAACAGCAGCAACAAGCGGCCGCCGGTAGCGGTCTGAGTTCAGGCAAGTTCACTGTTGAACGCAGCGTGCTTGCCTTGTGTCGTTGATTGAAAATTGCCGGCTGGCACTGTTGCCAGCCAAACCAGAAAGTCCAAATGCCATCGCGAGTCACTGAACGAATCAATTTCGGCAAAATCAAAGAGATTGTCGTGCCGCCGAACATGATCGAATTGCAGACCAATTCCTACAAGGAATTCCTGCAAGCGGACGCGGCGCCCAAAAAGCGCCGGAAACACATCGGTCTGGAAGCGGTCTTCCTGGAAGTGTTCCCCATCGAGAGTTACGACGGCAAGTGCGTGCTCGATTACGATTCCTACGAAATTGGCGCGCCGAAGCTGGACTGGCTCGAATGCCTGCGCGAAGGGCTGACCTACGGCGCGCCGCTTTACGTCACCTTCCTGCTCAAGGAGGAGGGCAAACACGCCAAGGAAGAAAAGGTGTTCATGGGCGAACTGCCCCTGATGACGCCGCAAGGCACGTTCGTCATCAACGGGGCCGAGCGCGTAGTGGTCAGCCAGTTGCACCGGTCGCCGGGCATCGCGTTCGAGGCCACCCAGCATCCCAACGGGAAAATCCTGCACAGCTTCCGCGTCATCCCCGATCGCGGTTCCTGGTACGAGGCGCAATTCGACACCAGCGACCTGCTGTACGTCTATCTCGACCGCAAGAAACGCCGCCGGAAATTCCTGACGACGACGTTCTTCCGCGCGCTGAGTTTTCTCGATGCGGAAGCGGAAGGCAAAGGCGCCGACAAGAAAAGAGACGGCACAAAAACCGGCACCGACGAGGAAATCCTCAAGCTCTTTTACGAAATCGAGGAACTCACGGTCAAGGAAGCCGAGAAACTCGAAGATTTGCCGAATTGCGTTTTGATTCAGGACGCGGTGGATCAGGAAAAGGGTCTCGTGGTTGCCCGCGCTTTTGAGCCGCTTTCCAAGTCAGTGGTCAAACAAATCGCCGAGCTGGGCGTGAACAAAATCAAGGTCGTGAACACCACGCCCGACGAAGGCATCATGATCAAATGCCTGAAAAAGGACCCGGCCAAGAACGAGGAAGAGGCGCTCAAGGACATTTACCGCCGCCTGCGTCCGGGCGACCCGCCGACCGCCGCCAATGCGCGTGCGTTGCTCAGGCGATTGTTCTTTGACCCGAAACGTTACGATTTGGGCCGCGTGGGCCGCTACAAGATCAATCAAAAACTCGGCCTCAAGGACAAGGAAGAATCACGCATTCTCACGAAGCAGGATTTGGTGGCCGCGACGAAATATCTGCTCCGCCTCAAGAAGGGCGAAGGCAGCGTGGATGACATTGACCACCTGGGCAGCCGCCGCATCCGCACGGTCGGCGAGTTGCTCGCCAACCAGTGCCGGGTCGGGCTTTCGCGCACCGAACGCCTCGTCAAGGAACGCATGACGTTGTTCGATCAAAGCGTTGAAGCCATGGCGCCGCAAAAGCTCATCAATCCCAAAGCGCTCTCGGCGGTCATTCGCGATTTCTTTGGCCGCTCGCAACTCAGCCAGTTCATGGATCAAATCAATCCGCTGGCCGAGTTGACGCACAAGCGCCGTCTGTCCGCGCTGGGGCCGGGTGGCTTGAGCCGCGACCGCGCCGGATTTGAAGTGCGCGATGTTCATCCGTCGCACTACGGACGCATTTGCCCGATTGAGACGCCGGAAGGCCCGAACATCGGTCTGATTGCGTCACTGGCGACGTTCGCGCGCATCAACGATTTCGGCTTCCTCGAAACGCCTTATCGCAAGGTCGAAAACGGGCGCGTCACCAATCACATTGATTTCCTGACCGCCGACCGCGAGGAGCAATTCATTATCGCGCAGGCGAACTCGCCGATTGACGACAAGGGCAAATTCACGACCGACCGGGTCGTTTGCCGCGCCCGGACCGACTTCATTGATGTCGAACCCGCGCGGGTGGATTACATGGACGTTTCGCCCAAGCAGTTGGTGTCCGTCGCCGCGTCGCTGATTCCGTTCCTGGAACACGACGATGCCAACCGCGCGTTGATGGGTTCAAACATGCAACGCCAGGCGGTGCCGTTGCTGGTGACCGAAGCGCCGCTGGTGGCAACCGGCCTTGAAGGCCGCGTCGCCCGCGACTCGCGCGCCGTGGTGGTCGCGGACGAAAGCGGCAAAGTCGCTTCCGTCAGCGGCGATCAAATCATCATAACCGAAAGCGGCAAATTGCCGGAGACGAAAAAGAAAATTAAGCACGATCCCGAAAAGGGCGTGTGGGTTTATCCCATTCGCAAATTCATGCGGTCGAATGCCGCAACGTGCATCAATCAAAAAACGCTCGTGCACAAGGGCGACTACGTGAAGAAAGGGCAGGTCATTGCCGATGGTCCGTGCACGCAGAACAGCGAATTGGCGCTCGGTCGCAACGTGCTGGTCGCGTTCATGCCGTGGAACGGCTACAACTTCGAGGACGCGATTCTCATCAGTGAAAAAATCGTGAAGGAAGACATTTTCACGAGCATTCACATTGATGAATTTGAAGTGGCCGCGCGCGATACCAAGCTCGGCCCGGAGGAAATCACGCGCGACATCCCGAATCTCGGCGATGAGGCGCTCAAAAACCTCGGGCCGGACGGCGTCATACGCATCGGAGCGGAAGTGAAGCCCGGCGACATTCTGGTTGGCAAAATCACGCCGAAATCGGAAACCGAGCTCGCGCCGGAAGAGCGTTTGCTCCGCGCCATTTTCGGGGAAAAGGCCGCCGACGTGAAGGACACGTCGCTCAAGATTCCTTCCGGCACTTACGGCATCGTCATGGACGTGAAGGTATCGTCGAAGAAGGAAACCGATCATGACAACAGCAAACCATCTGTCGGCGAGGAAAAGCGCCACGCGAAGCAGATTGAGGAAGAGCACAAGAAAAAGACCGATGAATTGCGCGATCAATTGACCGAGGCGTTGAGCAACATTTTGCTCGGTGAAAAAATTCCGCTCGACGTGGTCAATTCCGAGACTGGGGAAATTATCATCCCGGCGAATCGCAAAATCACGAAGACGCTCCTGCGCAAACTCGCGACGGTTTATGACCGCATCGAGATTGATCCGTCGCCGATTCGCAACAAGATCAACGAAATCATCGGTAGTTTCAAAAAGAAGTTCGATGATTTGCAGATGCAATATGACGAGGAAATGGAACGCGCCGAGGCGGGCGAAGGCGTGGAGGCCGGCATCGTCAAGTCGGTGAAGGTTTACATTGCCTCCAAACGCAAGCTGTCCGTCGGTGACAAAATGGCCGGGCGCCATGGCAACAAGGGTGTCGTCGCGCGTATTGTGAAGGAAGAAGACATGCCTTTCCTTGAGGACGGAACGCCGATGGACATCGTGTTGAATCCGCTGGGCGTGCCCTCGCGCATGAACGTCGGCCAGGTGCTGGAAACGCATCTCGGCTGGGCGGCCCAGATCCTGGGATTGAAATTTGCCACGCCGGTTTTCGACGGCATCAAGGAAAAGGAAATTCGCGGTTACCTCAAAGAGGCGAAATTGCCGGAGAACGCCAAGACGATTCTTTACGACGGCTGCACGGGTGCGGCGTTCGATCAGGAAATTGTCGTCGGTTACATTTACATGATGAAGCTCGGCCACCTGGTCGCGGACAAGATTCACGCCCGCGCGGTTGGGCCTTACTCGCTGGTCACGCAGCAGCCGCTCGGTGGCAAGGCGCAATACGGCGGCCAGCGCTTCGGCGAAATGGAAGTGTGGGCGATGGAAGCCTACGGCGCGGCCTACACGTTGCAGGAATTGCTCACCGTCAAGTCCGACGACGTGCAAGGGCGCACGCACATTTACGAGGCCATTGTCAAGGGTGACAACGCATTGGAGGCGGGTATTCCCGAATCCTTCAACGTGCTCGTCAAGGAAATGCAGTCGCTCGGCCTCGATGTGAAGGTCGGTTACGCGAATCCGGCTGAACACCCGGAAGCCTCCGCGGCGCACTGGCGTCGTTTTAACCCGGAAACCATTTAACCAACGCGGAAACAAATTTTTGTATGATCGGCAACAAAGAAAATGCGCGCGAATTGCTCGGACTGGACAAGGTCAATCAGGTGGATTACGTCGCGATCACCGTCGCGTCGCCCGATGCCATCCGGTCGTGGAGCAAAGGCGAAGTCAAAAATCCCGAAACCATCAACTACCGCACGTTCAAACCGGAAAAGGGCGGCCTCTTCTGTGAACGCATTTTCGGCCCCGTCAAGGACTGGGAATGTTCCTGCGGCAAGTACAAGCGCATCAAGCACCGCGGCATCGTTTGCGACCGTTGCGGCGTGGAGGTAACGCTGGCCCGCGTCCGCCGCGAGCGCATGGGCCATAT
>PMOA01000101.1 GCA_003161635.1 Limisphaerales bacterium | reverse complement strand
ACGTGGACCACGGCAAGACGACGCTCGTGGACTGCCTGCTCAAGCAGTCCGGCACCTTCCGCGCCAACCAGCATGAATCTACCGACGAACGCCTGATGGATTCCATGGATTTGGAAAAGGAAAAGGGCATCACCATCCGCGCCAAAAACGCCGCCTTCAAATACAAGATTTACCACGTCAACATCGTGGACACCCCCGGCCACGCCGATTTCGGCGGCGAGGTCGAGCGCATCATGAACATGATTGACGGCGTGCTGCTGGTGGTGGACGCCGCCGATGGCCCGCAGGCGCAAACCCGCTTCGTGCTGCGCAAGGCGCTCGAAGCCGGCGCCAAGCCGATTGTGGTCATCAACAAAATTGACCGCGAGAATGCCAACCCGAAAAAAGTGCTCGACCAGGTGTTCGAGCTGTTCATTTCGCTCAACGCCACGGACGAGCAGCTTGATTTTCCGTTCATCTATTGCTCGGCCAAGGATGGTTATGCCAAGACGGAACTGGAACACGTTTCCGGCACGATGGAACCGCTCTTCGACGCCATCATCAAGCACATCCCGCCGCCGCACGCCAAGGCGAGCGACGGTTTTCAGGTGCTCGTCGCCAATCTCGATTACAGTGATTACCTCGGGCGCATCGCCTTCGGCAAAATCATGGCGGGCAAGGTGAAAATGGGCGAGACGGCCTGCTGCCTGCACGGCCACGGCAAGATTACCCAGGGCAAAATCACGATGATTTACCAGTTTGAAGGCTTGAAACGCATCGAAGTGCAGGAGGCGCACGCGGGCGACATCGTCGGCATTACCGGTTTTGAGGACGTATTCATCGGCGAGACCATCGCGGACAAACCGGAACGCGGCGCGCTGCCTTACATCCCGATTGATCCGCCGACGATTCAGATGGAATTTGCCGTGAACGACAGCCCGCTCGCCGGCCAGGACGGCAAGCTCGTCACCGCGCGGCACATTTGGGAGCGGCTGCAAAAGGAAATCCGCACGAACGTCGCGTTGCGCATCAAGCAGACCGCCGATCCGAAAATTTTTGAAGTCGAGGGCCGCGGCGAAATGCAAATCGCCATTCTCGTCGAGCAAATGCGGCGCGAAGGCTATGAAGTTTTGGTTTCGCGCCCCGAAGTGCTCTACAAAAAGGACGCCAACGGCAAAATGCTGGAGCCGATTGAACAGTTATTTCTCGAAATCCCGCAGGAATTCATGGGCGCCATCATGGAAAACCTTTCCGGCCGCAAGGCCGAGATCACCACCATGAACCATCACGGCGACCAGGTGACCATCGAGGCGCTGGTTCCCATGCGCGGTCTGATTGGGTTCGAGACCGATCTGGTGAACCAGACGCGCGGTGTCGGCGTGATGAGCCACCTGTTTCACGAATACGGCCCCGACCGCGGAGAAATCGCCGCGCGCAAGAACGGTTCGCTCGTCAGCATGGAAAGCGGCGAAGCGATGGCCTACGCCCTGAACATGATTCAGGAACGCGGCCGCCTGATGGTTGAGCCGGGCGACGCCATTTACGCCGGCATGATTGTGGGCGAAAACGCGCGCGAAAACGATATCCCGGTGAATCCCTGCAAAGCGAAAAGGCTGACCAACATGCGGTCACAAGGCGACGGCAAAGGCATCCAGCTCAACGCGCCGTTGAAGCTGAGCCTCGAACGCGCGCTGGAATACATTGACGTGGATGAATACGTTGAAGCGACGCCGAAAAATCTGCGGTTGCGAAAGAAGATTCTGAATGAAACGGCCAGAAAACGTTCTGAGAAAGTCCGTTCCATCAAAATTCTGTCCGAATAGCCAGACACGAATTTCACGAATCAAGGCGAAACAACTGCTTGTCGCGCCGAAACGACTTGCCGGGTTGAAGTGAAACGGAGACGGGAGCGAAGGCGGAAGAAATCACGCGTGATGAAAATTCTGGTGGAGTGATGGGCGCTACGATTTTTTCTGCGGCGGCTTTCCGGTGAATTCCACTCCGACGAGGCAGACGTCGTCATCAAATTCGTGATCCACGGAAAATGCGCGGATGGCTTCGAGCAATTCGTCGAACATTTGCGCGGCGGGTTTTTGCAGCAGGTTTTGCACGTCCAGCATCAGTCGTTCCTGTGAATACAATTCCTCGTTCAAGCCCTGCACTTCGTAGAGGCCGTCGGTGAACAGCATCACGAAATCGCCGGGCGCGATGGTGACTTCACTGGTTTGATACGACGGGTTGTCAAACAGGCCGAGCGCAGGCTCACCACGCCCGGAGGCATGGGTGAGCAGCTCGATCCGGCCCGTGGGACGATGCATGAGCAACGGTTTGGGGTGGCCGGCGTTGGCGAAGCGTATTTTGCCGGTCTTCCAGTCGGCGACGAGGTAAAACGCCGTGGTGAGCATCGGCGAGCCGGTGCTTTTGAGAATGCTGCACAAATCGGAATTAAGCTTGCGCAAAAAATTTCCCGGCTCGCGCGCCAGCGGTTTCAATTCCTCCGCCAGCGCGCGAATCATGGCGGTAACGAGCGCGGCGCACACACCATGGCCGGTCACGTCGCAAATGAAGACGGCGGCTTCGTTGTCCGAGAGTGCGGAGACGCTGAAAAAATCGCCGCTCACCGTTTCGGCGGCCTGGTAGCGATGGACAAATTGGAACGCGCTTTGTTCCGGGAGTACGTTGCCGGGGAAAACCGGGTATTGTTGCGGCAGCATGGCCAGCTGGATTTCGCGCGCCATTTGCAGATTGCCCTCCATGAGCTGGTTTTTGACGTGTAATGCCTCGCGACTGCGCGCCAACTCGGCGGTCGTCCGGCGAATTTGTTCCTCGGCGCGCTTTTTCTCCGTGATGTCCCAGAAGATACCCTGGAGTCCGGCAATTTTTCCATCGGCTCCGTAAAGCGGCGTTTTGACAACTTGAACGGCGGTTTTCTCCTGTCCAAAAGGATGATGTTCTTCGGTGATTTCGAAAGTTTGTCCGGTTTCCAGGACCCGCTGGTCATCCCGCTGATATTTTTCCGCCAATGCCTTCGGAAAAAAATCAAAATCGGTTTTGCCCAGAATGTCCTCCAATTTGCAATTGTAGTGGTCGCAGTATTGTTGATTGGCGAAGGTGAACCGCCCTTGCAGGTCTTTGCGAAAAACGTTTTGCGGCATGGTTTCCACCAACGAATGATAAAGTGATTCGGATTTCCGCAGCGCCTGCTCCACCTGCCGGCTTTGCGTGATGTCCTGAACCGCGCCTTCGTAATAGAGCAGTGTGCCTTGCGCGTCGCGCACCGCGCGGCAATTTTCCGAAATCCAGATGACGGAGTTGTCCTTGCGGTAAATCTCCGATTCGAAATCCGTGAGGGTGTCATTTTCCCGCATCAACCGGACGAATTCCTCGCGCCGTCCCGGTTCGACATAAAGCCGGGTCGCGATGTCCTTGATGCTGGCCATCAATTCCATCGGCGATTCGTAGCCGTAAATGCGCGCCAGCGCCACGTTCGCCAGCAAATAATGCCCGTCCGGCGTGGTGCGAAAAATGCCCTCCACCAGATGGTCGAAAACGCCGTAATAATTGTCCTTTTCGTCAACCAGCGCGTTGTATTCATGCTGGCGTTCAATCGCGCAGCGAAGGGCGTGTTGCAACGCGCGCGGCTCAATTTCATTTTTGGTCAGGTAATCCTGCGCGCCCGCCCGGACGATTTCCGCCACGAATATCCCGTCATTTGCCGGACCGAACACCACGACCGGCAGACGCGGGATTTTGATGGTGAGTTGCGTGACTTGGAACAGACCGGCGGCGTTTGCGGATGGGAGTTCAAACAAAATGGCGTGGTATGAATGGGCCGCCAATTCAGCCAGCCCGGCTTCCAAAGTCGGAACCGTGGCGACCTCAGTCGCCCCGCCGCTCGCGCGCAGCATTTCCGCGACGCCGTGCGCAAAACGCTCGTCATTGCCAACGAGCAAAACTTTCAGTGGTTCAAATTCCATAGTGCGATTCAGTCCACGGCGGGGGGCGCGCCAAATCAATTCGCCGCCTTGGGAAAAGATACAGGGTTGGCTCGCCGCTGCAAGCGGGTTGCGTTGCCGCCGGACGGATTCAGCTTTTCAACGCCGCTGCCTCAAAGTATCCTGCTTATCTGAAACATCATGCCAAGTGTTTTCATCAAAACTTACGGCTGCCAGATGAACGAACGTGACAGCGAAGCTGTCGCCGCCCAGCTCGTGGCCAAGGGTTATACCCTCGCGCCATCCGAGGCGGCCGCGGACGTGATTTTGCTGAACACCTGCAGCGTGCGCGATTTCGCGGAGCAAAAGGCGATTGGCAAAATGCAAAACATCGCGGCGGATGTGCGCAAGAACCGTCCGGACGTCGTGCTCGGTTTCATGGGTTGCATGGCGCAGAGCCGCGGACAGGAACTCATTGATCGCTTGCCGGATGTTGACCTCGTCCTCGGCACGCAAAAATTTCATCACGCGGCGGATTACCTCGACGAAATCCTGGCCGGTCACCGCGATAAAATCGTGGACGTGGCGGCGGAGCAGGGCAGCGAAGCGACGATTCGCGAGCATCTGCTCAACGGCAACGCGCAGAAATCCGTCACCGCCTTCGTCAGCATCATGCANNGGCTGCAACCAGTATTGCACCTTCTGCATCGTGCCTTACACGCGCGGCGAGGAACGCAGCCGCAGCATTCCCGATATCGTGGCCGAGTGCCGCCAGCTTGTGTCGCAAGGCGTGAAGGAAATCACGCTGCTCGGCCAGATCGTCACCAGCTACGGCAAACGCGGCTTAAGCCAGGATGGTAGGGCCGAGCTGCCGCTCAGCCAGGACGCGCAGCAGCGCGTCCCTACCACAGACGGCAAAAGTCCGTTTGTCCAACTGCTCGACGCCGTTCACGAAATTGAAGGGCTGGAACGCATCCGTTTCACTGCGCCGCATCCGAAAGGTTACGACGATGATTTGGTCGAGGCCTACGCGCGGCTGCCCAAGCTCGTTGAGAGCGCGCACCTGCCCGTCCAAAGCGGCAGCGATCGCGTCTTGAAATTGATGCACCGCGGCTACACGCGCGAACGCTTCCTCGGCATCATCAAAAAATTGCGCCGCGCGAAACCGGACATCGGCATCACGACGGACATTATTGTCGGCTTTCCCGGCGAAACCGAGGACGACTTCGAACAAACCCTTTCGCTCGCGCGCGAGGTGCAATTCGACAACTCCTACATCTTCAAATACTCGCAGCGCCGCGACACGCCCGCCGCCGGAATGCCGGACCAGGTTCCGTTAAAAATCCGTGAGGAACGCAATCATCGTCTGCTGGAACTGGTGAACGAAATCGCCGCGCGCAAATACGATTCATTCGTCGGGCAGCGGACGCAAATCCTCGTCGAAGGGCCAAGCAAAAAAAATCCGGCGCGGATGACCGGCCGGACGCGCTGCAACAAGATTGTGGTGTTCGACGGCTCGGAACGCCATCGCGGCCAGCTCATGGATGTGAAAATCACCCGCGCCGGTTCCTTCACCCTCTACGGCGACCCGGCGATTGTGAATCTGTAGCCGCGGACGTCAGTCTGCGCTGAAATAATCCGGGGAGAAGTTCTCCAAACCGGAAAGTTTGCGCCGACTGATGTCGGCGGCTACGGAACCAAAGTAGCCGCGGATGTGAATCCGCGCTGATCTTCTTCCCAACGATTCATTCAGACATGTGAGTCGCTGATTTGCGAAAAGTCAGCGCTGACTGACGTCGGCGGCTACAAAACGAGAGTAGCCGCGAACGTCAGTTCGCGCTAAAATTCCCGCGTGGGCCTTGAACCATCAGATGCTCCCAACGCTTCGGGACGAAAACACCGTTCGGATTTCTCCCACTATCTGCCACGGTTGAAACGCGAGTTCTATCAGGCCGACGCCGTCATCTTCCGGGCCATGCCGGTTTCCCATCGTCAGCAAGGCTGGCTTACGGACTGTTTCCACGCCGCGTTTCGCGAGATGATGCTTCACGCGGCGGCGCGTGAAGGATTGATATGTCCGGCTTACTGCCTGATGCCTGACCACATTCATCTTGTCTGGATGGGGCTGCGCCGTGACACCGACCAACGCAACGGCATCAAGTTTCTTCGCGCCCAGATCGGTCCGTTCCTCAAACCCGTCAAGTTTCAGCATCAAGCGCACGACCATGTCCTGACACCTGCGGAACGGCAGCGGCGGGCGTTCAGTCTCGCCTGTGCGGACTATGTCCTTCTCAATCCGTTGAAGGGCGGGTTGGTCAAAAAGCCGGGAGACTGGCCGTTTCTCGGTGCGGTGATTCCGGGCTGTCCGCGCGTGAACCCGTTTGACACCGGCTACTGGCCGTGGTTTTGGAAACACTACTTCACCCAGCGCGAACTTGGAATCGAGAAACACATCCTGCCACCGCGCGAAATGGAATGACGTTTGTAGCCGTCCCGCCATGCGAGATGAGTCCGCGCTAAAATTGATTCTCAAGAAGAATATCCGAACCGGAAAGTTTGCGCCGACTGACGTCGGCGGCTACGAACTTTAGGCGACCCGGCGATTGTGAATCATCAAGTTCATTTTCTTCTAATATAATCCTTTTGGTCATCAAGGTAACAAACAATGGCACCCTCATATACTGGTAATAGAAGAATAATTCTCTTTGTATCCTTTGCATCAAAATTCGGTGGCGGGTAATACCGAAGTTGTTTAAGCCAGTTTCGCGTCTGCATTCTTTTCAAAAACCCCGGATCCATCCATTTTTCATTGAGAATTTAATCTAAAGTTTTTGGGTAAGAGCCTGTTTTTTCCCTATATCCGAAAAGCACGACATTGAGTTCACGAATGTCATCCATACAAATAATAGCCTTGGTTTTTTGGATTGCGGGACTGACTCCATAAAACCATGCAAAACCAAGAAGGAGTGTGGCTGTAAAAATTAATATCGAACTGCGCTTCATGAAAGCGACCTTATTCTGGGCGCAATATCTTGTCCTGAATGAACAGATTGATTTTCTTCGTGTCCATTTGTCGCATTCATGGTTTAATTTCTGAAAATGAGATTGTCGCTGTTGTCCATCCTGCTCGGCCTCGGCGTGAGTGTGCCGCAAATTTACGGTTTGACCAAGCCGGCGCAGTTCGCCGCCGCCGCGCGCAAGTTTCCGCGTTCGTTGCCGATGGGCTGCGGGTTGATGCTGTTGGCCACGGCGTGGTTTGTGTGGAACGTGAACGTCGAACCGATTGCGGATTTCTCGGTTTTTAAACCGTATATGATGGCCGGTTTTACGGCGGTGGGAATTTTGGCGTGCATTTTTGTGCAGGACTTTCTGGCCGTGCGCGGCGTGGCCGTCCTGATGTTGCTGTTGGCGAAATTGATGGTGGATACCGGGCGTCCGCATCTGGGCGAATCGCCATTTGTGCTGGTGATTCAAATTTGGGCTTACCTTCTCGTCGTCGCGGGCGTTTGGTTCACCGTGACGCCGTGGAAACTGCGTGACATTTTAAATTGGGCGACGGCGACGGAAGAACGCATCCGCATCGGCAGCATCATCCGTCTGGCGTTCGCGGTATTCGTGCTGATTCTTGGCCTGACCGCGTTTCGCGCGATGTGAGCGCAATCAAACCCAGAATTCTGGTCATTCGCGGCGGGGCCATCGGCGATTTCATTCTCACGTTGCCGGCCATTGCCGCCTTGCGCCGCCAGTTTCCCCAGGCGCACCTGGAGGTGCTCGGTTATCCGCACATCGCACAACTCGCGGTGGCGGGTGGTTTGGCGGACCGGGTGCAACCGATTGAAGCGCGCGGGTTGGCGGGCTTTTTCGCCCGCGGCGGCACACTTGAGCCGGATTTGATGGATTACTTCTCCGAGTTCGACCTGGTCATTTCGTATCTTTACGACCCGGACGAAATTTTCAAAACCAATGTCTGTCGCTGTGCGGTTGGTCAGTTCATCGTTGGTCCCCATCGCCCGGACGAAGCGGACCGAACCCACGCCACGCAGGTCTATCTCAAACCGCTGGAGCGGCTGGCCATCTTTGACGCGAATCCCGTGCCGCGTCTTTCCTTCAACCCTCAACCTTCAACCCTCAACCAACTTGCCCTCCATCCCGGCAGCGGCAGCGAAAAGAAAAACTGGCCGGAAACGAAATGGGCCGGGTTGATTCAACAAATCATTGCGACAACCCGTTGGAACCTGCTGCTGGTTGGCGGCGAAGCGGAGGGCGAGCGCCTGCGGCGGCTGGCCGCCGTGCTGCCGCCGGCGCGATGTTCGATCGCGCAAGGCCTGCCGCTTGCCGAACTGGCACAACGAATCCAATCCTGCGCGGCTTTTGTGGGTCACGATTCCGGCATCACGCACCTGGCGGCGGCGGTGGGATTGCCGTGCGTTGTCCTGTGGGCGGACACGCTGGAGGAGATTTGGCGGCCACAGGGCGAACCATTGGTTATTTTGAAGGAAATCACCGGTGTGCAGGCCATCAGCGTGGAAAAAGTCCTGAACGAATTGCGCAAGCTGAACGGCTGATTTCAACGCGGAGACGCAAAGACGCCAAGGTTGACACGAATTTTGAGTTCTGGGAGCGCTGGCGTCCCGNNGGGACGCCGGCGCTCCCAGGGAGAGGATTTTGGGTTATGGAATCCAACCGGCGACTTGCGCGAGCTTGACCAGCAGATAAGCCACACCAGCGCTGGCCGGAAGCGTCATGATCCACGCCCAGAGGATGCGTTCGACCACGTCGAATCTGAGATGATTAAGCCCCTTGGCGCAGCCGACACCCATGATGGAGGTGGTGACGACGTGCGTGGTGGACACGGGCATTCCGAAATAGGCGGCGGTGACCAGCACCGTGGCGCTGGTGGTTTCAGCGGCGAAACCGTGAACGGGATGGAGGCGGACCATTTTGTGTCCAAGGGTTTTGATGATTCGCCAGCCGCCCAAGGCGGTGCCGGCGCACATCGTC
>PMOA01000010.1 GCA_003161635.1 Limisphaerales bacterium | reverse complement strand
CCCCAGCAAGTCCCACTTCCGGTTCAGCGATGAGGCGCTTCACCTTTGCGTCTTTCTTTTGCGTCTTGGCGCCTTTGCGTTAAACCTGAATCGTATGCCGTCGGAATTCAACCCCAAGGCGCAAAGACGCAAGGCACCTCCCAAATGGACACCGGGCGGACGGGTTAACTTCATCAGATAGCCGGAAAGGCTGTCCGGTCGAGAGGTGTTGACAATTGGCGGGGAGGGTGCACAATTGAGACATGACTGAGATGTTCCGCTGCCGGGTCGATAAGGCGGTGTTGAAGCGGGCTCATGAGATCAGCGAGCAAATGGGCACCTCGACATCGGAATTGGTCCGCATTTTCCTCAAAGCCGTGGCTAAGACGGGCCAGCTTCCATTTACGCCAAAGGCGGAGTCCGAAGAGGACGAAATGCTAGGGCCGCTCGAGCGGCGGCGCGAGATGCTGGACTATTTCCATGAAAATTGATCCGCGTCCGGGCGAGGTTTATTTCGTGGACTTGGGTCTGGCCGCGAAGGCCCGGAGCATCCTGGTTGTTTCCATCCGTGACGACCAGGCGCCCTTGGCCGTCATCACCGGACTATCGTTCACCCGTCAATACCACCGGAGCCCCTGCGAAGTGGTATTGCCCAAACTTGCTTGGATGCGCGATCAGAGTTACGTCAACGTGCAAAGCCTGTCCGGCTACAAGTTCGTTGAGTTGCAGCGCCTGCAGGGAAAGCTGGATGCGGCAGTGATGGGACAAGTCCACCAGGCCTTGCGGCGCTGGCTCGGAATTTAGAAAACACCGCGGCCAGCGCCGGGACCCTCCCCGGCTATTGGCAAGTGCTGTCGGCGACTTTTGACGCGGGCCAGGGGCCCAACGAAGCCCATCTCTCCGGAGGTGATTCCGGCGGGGCCGTTTTCATAATGGACGGGCCAACCTGGGAATTGGCGGGAATTAACTACGCAGTGGACGGTCCCTACAGCCTGACCCCGGGAGGGTCGTCATTCATCGCTGCCATGTACAACCAAACCGGCCTCTACGACGGGGTCAGCGGGGATCCGCTCACCGGCCCCGTTTCCTTTTACGCAACCCGCATCTCGAGTTACCAGGACTGGATCGACACCACAGCCGCTGTGCCTGAGCCCACGACGATGATCGCGGGCGCGTTGCTGCTGCTGCCCTTTGGGGCGAGCACCCTCCGGATTCTGCGCAAGAACCGCACGGCATAACAGTTGATCCAGTTGGATTAACAATCATTGTTTACTGCTCAGGCCGGTCTTCAAGACCGGCCTGATTGCTTTTTGTCCGTTGAACCCGTCTGAAAACGCTGGCGCGCGAGTCACGCGCCCCGCCTTGCGGTTCAGATCAGGGCAGAACGCATCTAAAAACGTGTGATACATGGGCCATGGCAGGGTTGTCGCGCTGCGACGACCCCGGCCCGGGACAGGGCCGGAACCCTTTCAAGGGGTCTCTCAGTCTCCGGTAAAGGCGTTGCGCCGCTGCACGCGGTGCTGGTCGTCGCAGCGCGACGACCCTGCCAGATTTAGATGCGTCTGCCTTGGGCCCGATCTGCATGGTTTGCGCCTGCGGGTCTTTGAGGCATTAGCCATTTATTGGTATTGTGACCACTAAGAATGAGCGTCTCTAAAGAGTACAAAGGTGTCCCAAAATGGGATAGAGTTATATCATTCCTTCTGTCAAAATGTATATTGTAGTAGAAGGATAGGCTTAACAATTAATGACAATATGACAATCGCGTGAAGGAATGAGTTGTGGCTTGGACGTCGAGCCAGAAGTCGCTTTCCGCGATGGTCAAAAACAAAAAGAAAAAAACATGAAAATACGAAAATTACAATTAGCAATATTGGCGGTCGGTTTGGCCGGCGCGATGAGCGCCAGCGCGTCGATCACCATTCAGGGCACTGATCTTAACAACTTGAGTTACCGCCCTAATGCTGGTACCGGGCCTTCTCCGGCAGTATCTACCGCGGCATATGTTCCGGCAGCAGCGCCGGCACCGGCCCTTGCGGCACTTTACACCGCCGACTCCGGTCTCAGTGACAATGCTGGCGCCCCGACGGTCTTTGTCCAGGCTGCTATGGTTGGGCTTGGTTCACTGGGAACTTTAAACGGTTTCAGCGCGAGTTACGATCTTTACGGCGCGGCCACCGGGCCGGTCGGGACTCAACCTTACTTTCTGACCTATCTGTATGCGCCCGGTGGTGGTTACATCGGGGTCATAGGTGGTGGACCGGATCTGAACGGTTCTTCCCAAATCCATGTGATTTATAATTTCGCTACGACTCCCCTCACTTTGAACCCATACTGGGGCGATACCCTGTCACAGCTTGACAGCACCGTATACGGAGCTACCACGTTTGGGCAGATGACGGTCTATGAGACCGGTGTCGAGATCGGCGTTTGGGACAACGGCGGCGCTACCATCCCCGCGAGTGCAAACATCGAGTCGATCACCCTATTTCCCGTGCCCGAGCCGACGACGATGATCGCGGGTGCATTGCTGCTGCTGCCATTTGGGGCGAGCACGCTGCGGATTCTCCGCAAACGCACGGCATAATTGCTGACGAAATCAGTTCCTAACAGATCAGGCCGGTCACAAGACCGGCCTGATTGCTTTTAAGTTGGAAAGATGTCGTCGGAATTCAACGCAAAGGCACGGCGCGGCGGAGCCGCAACCAAATCTTTTTGGACTGCGGCGGGAAGCGAAGCGCCACGCCGCTTTGG
>PMOA01000107.1 GCA_003161635.1 Limisphaerales bacterium | reverse complement strand
CCATGTCCTGTCACCGTGCCCCTCGCGTGCTATTTCCAGCGCCCTCGCTGGAAAAAGGCGGGAATGTGTTCGACGGGGCGTCGAACACGACAGCCGAAGGCGGCTGTGCTCCCCATTCCACAGGACGCATTCCTCGTTCTTATTTCCACAGAGCGGGATGCTTCATAAACCCGCAGACAAGGGGATGCCTGCGCCACGCTTCTGCTGCAAATTTGTTGGTTTTGTCATCCGTGTGTTCACAGTTACGGCATAGCTTCTCAAAAAAACATTCTGGACAGCCGCCACCAACAAAGATAAGCTTCATTTAGTGAACTGGGGCTGCTGCCCAATGCCGCCTTACAAATCGGGTGTTCTAATTATCATGAAACCCAAACGAAACCTGATTCAACTCTGCCTGTCAGGGGCGCTGCTGCTATCAGTGGCAGTGGTCAAGGCGGATCAATTTGGCGATTTCACCTATTCGACGGATGGCACCAACGTCACCATCACTGGCTATACCGGTTCCGATAATACTATTATCATACCCGATACCATCGAAGGTTTGCCTGTCACCACCATCGGCAACTCTGCATTTTCAGATTACCATGGCCTGACGAGCGTCACAGTCCCCAATAGCGTTATCAGCATCGAAGACAAGGCGTTCGTCGGCTGCACCAGCTTAACTAACATAACGATTCCCGACAGCATTACCAGCATTGGAGATAGCGTGTTCGATTACTGCACCGGACTCGCCAGCATTACGATCCCGAACAGCGTCACCAGCATCGGGGCCGGTGTGTTCGGCAACTGCTACAGCCTGACCAATGTTACGCTGGGCAACAGCGTTACCGGCATCGGAGCAGGGACGTTCTATGACTGCTACAGTCTAGCCACAATCATGATTCCTGGCAGTGTCACCAACATCGGGGACAGTGCGTTCGCTGGCTGCTCGGGTCTGACAAGCATCACAATCCCTGGCAGCGTCACAAGCATCGGATATGATTCGTTTGATTCCTGCACCAGTCTGACCAATGTTATGATTTCCGACGGAGTTACGAGCATCGGGGACTGGGCGTTCGTTAGCTGCTCCGGCCTGACCAGCGTCACAATTGCCAACAGCGTGACAAGTATCGGAGTGGGTGCGTTTTATATCTGCGGCAGTCTAAACAGCGTTACGGTCCCCGACAGCGTTACGAGTATCGGAAGCTTTGCATTCAATAGTTGTGGCAGTCTGACCAACGTCGCGCTTGGCAACGGCGTAACTAATATCGGAAACTCGGTATTTCTCGCTTGCCCTAACCTGATGGCCATAACTGTGGACGCCGGTAACTTATTCTTCAGTAGTGTTGATGGCGTCTTGTTTAACCAAGGCCAAACCAGACTTGTCCAGTTTCCTCAAGGCAAAGCCGGAAACTATACGGTTCCTGGCAGCGTCACCGATATCGGCAACTCAGCTTTTTGGATTTGCGGCAGCTTGACGAGCATCACGATTCCAGACAGCGTTAACAGCATCGAAGATTATGCGTTCTACGGGTGTGCCGGCTTGACCAACGCCACGATGGGCAACGGGGTTACCAGCATCGGAACGAATGCCTTCGCCCGGTGCATCGGCTTGAATGTCATCACCATCCCCGATAGTGTCACTTGTATCTGGGACGATGCGTTCTATGCCTGCACCGGCCTGACCAATGTTACGATAGGCGACGGTGTCATCAGCATTGGGAACTATGCCTTCTGTGGCTGCACCGGCTTGAGTGCCATTACGATTCCCAACAGCGTCACGAATATCGGGGACTATGCGTTCGATTACTGCACCGGCCTGACCAACGTTACGGTGGGCGACGGTGTTCCCGGCATCGGCAACCATGTTTTCGAGGGCTGCGCCAATCTGCGTGCCGTTACGCTTCCCGGCAGTGTAACCAGTATTGGTGATCATGCATTTCAATACTGTTCCAGCCTGATCAGCGTCACAATCCCCAACAGTGTCGCCAACATCGGGGTTGATGCGTTCTATGGCTGCTCTGGCCTAACCAACGTCATTATCGGCAACAGCGTTACCAACATCGGGGGCATGGCGTTCTATTACTGCACCAGCCTGACCGGCATCGCGATCGGCAACAGCGTTACCAGTATTGGCAGCGGTGCGTTCTTAAACTGCAACCAGCTGACCAGCATTACGCTTCCCGGCAGCGTCACTAACATTGGGATGTTTGCGTTCAATAACTGTACCAGTCTGACCAACGTCACGATCGGCGGCAGCGTCGTCAACATCGGGAACTTGGAATTCATCGGCTGCACCAGCCTGATAGCGATAACGGCGGATGCATCGAATCCAATCTATAGCAGCGTGAATGGGGTCTTGTTCGACAAGAGTACGAACACGCTCATCGAATGTCCGGTGGGCAAAATGGGTAGTTACACAATTCCCGATGGCGTTACCAGTATTGGAGGTTCTGCCTTCGTGGCGTGCTGGGGCCTGACCAGCGTCACGATTCCCGACACCGTCACCAACATTGGGGGCTCTGCGTTCTATTCCTGTACCAGCCTGACCAACGTCACGATAGGTAACGGTGTCACCAGCATCGGGGANNAACGTCACGATCGGCAACGGTGTCATCAATATCGGGAGCTTTGCGTTCTGGAACTGCACCAGCCTGAACAACGTGACGATACCTGACACCGTCACCAACCTTGGGGACTATGCGTTCTCTTACTGCGGCAGTCTAACAAATGTTGTGATCGGCAACAGCGTTGGCAGCATCGGGGGCTCTGCGTTCTCTTACTGCACCAGCCTGACCAGCATTACGCTTCCCGATAGTGTCATCGACATCGGGGACTATGCGTTCTATGACTGCGCCAATCTGATTGGAGTCTATTTTCAGGGCAACGCTCCCAGCTTCGGTTCACATGTGTTCGACTATGACAACAAAATGACCGTCTATTACCTGCCGGACACCACGGGATGGGATGATTTCTCTAACCAGACCGGTGTTCCGATCGCGCCCTGGTTGCCCGCCATGCAAACCAGCGACGGCAGCTTCGGCGTAAAGACGAATCAATTTGGCTTCAACATCAACTGGGCCAGCGGCAAGACCGTGGTGGTGGAAGCCTGCACGAATCTGGCCAATCCCGATTGGCAGCCGGTGCAAACCAACACGCTCACGACCGGCACGTCTTATTTCAGCGATCCGCACTGGACGAATTATCCCGGCCGCTTTTACCGTCTGCGGTCGCCGTGAAAATGTGGTTCGCAACCAGGTTTTCGGGACACCCCGGATTTTTTCGTGTGTTACAACTGCTTGTCATCGTTTATTTGCTCATCGTTCTGGCGGCGCTGATTTTTCAGCGCCGCCTGATTTATTTCCCGACGAAAATCCCCGCCGACAGGGTGGTTCAGGCGGCAGCAGAACACGGATTCGTTCCGTGGAAAAATCCTGCCGGGCAGATCATCGGCTGGAAATTTCCCGCCACCGCTTCATCCGTCGCGAGCGTTTTGATAACGCACGGCAACGCCGGTTGTGCCATTGACCGCGGATATCTCGCCGGCCCCATCCATGACGCCGCGCCAGTTGACGTTTATGTTCTCGAATATCCCGGGTACGGCTCTCGTGAAGGTTCGCCGGATAAACGGAGTTTCCTTGCCGCCGCCGAGGAAGCTTTTGGTTTGTTGACCAACGGCCTGCCCAAATATGTGGTGAGCGAATCCATCGGCGCGGGAGTGGCCTGTCATCTGGCCCAAGCACACTCCACGAACGTCGCCGGACTGGCGCTTTTCATGCCCTATCACGATCTGGCTTCCGTGGCCCAACGAAAGATGCCCCTTCTTCCGGCTTATTTGCTCTTGCTTGACCGCTTCAATCCTGCCGAGTGCCTCAGGAATTATCGAGGACCGGTAAAAATTGTTCTCGCCGGTGCGGATGAAATCATTCCTGTGGAATCCGGGCGCCGATTATTTGATGGGTACGAGGGACCGAAAACCCTTCAGATCATTCCCGGCGCTCACCACAACGAGATTGCCGAACAATCACCGGCGTGGTGGAAGGAGGTTTTTTCGTTCTGGCAGCAAAACCGCCCGGCGAAATCGGGCCCATCGCAATGAGCCGCACAAAATCCGCTTCTGCGTGAAGCCGCCCGGGGTTTTCAGTTCGATCGCGAGGTCGTCCGTCATCCAGTGACTATTTTGGAGGATTGTTTCCCGTGTTATAATATACGGAATTCGTCTTGCCGGGTTTCGCCAATTTTGCAATGATTATACACGCACGGTTTTATGAATGAACTACTTCAAAATTTGGTCAAACTTCAATCACTCGAATTCGCCGGCGTCAAAGATAAAAACGCGGAGGCTTCGCTGACGGAGTTGCGCGGCAAAATACCACCACAAATCCTCGGGCACTACGACCGCCTAGTTGCCCACGGGAAAAAGGGCCTGGCTGCCGTTCGCGGCCAGGTTTGCAGCGGTTGTCACATGCAGGTGCCCCTCGGCGTGGTGATGACGCTCAAGCGCGGGCAGGACATCCAGCTCTGTGAAAACTGCGGTCGCTATCTTTATTTGCCGGAAGCAACGAAGGCAGAAGTCCCGAAACCAACCGCCAAGCCGGGGCCGGCCAGAAAGCCGCGAAAGTCAAAAGGTCCTTTGCTGTTGGTTTGAGCGTTGAACCCGACGGTCATCCCGCCATTAACGGGTGTGAATCGCGGGAACAGTCAAAGCACGGTTTCCAGTTCCGGTATCCCCGAAAACAAAAATCCCGGCAGCGCATTCGCCGCCGGGATCTGAAAACGAACCGTTGTTATTCGCCGTAAACAGTCACTGTGGTCTTGACATACAAGTTAAGGATGCTGGTGACGTGATAGTCCACATGCGAAATCTTGGTGATTCCGCCGTTGGCGCACGCGGCCTTGATGCTGGAATCTCCCATGGCGATGCAGATTAAGCCGGTCGAGGAGGCTTCACCCACCTTGCTGGCTTCCGAGTTGCTCGTCGCGAGAACAGGCCCGGATACATTCGAATAAAGTCCGCCCATGGCTCCCACAAGAGGCCCATTGGGGCCAACGCATCCGGTTAACAGGATGGCCAACGCACCAACAGACGCACAACCGATTAATTTTCTCATAATAGTTCTCCTTTTCATTTTGGTTTTGGTTCCAGCCAATTTTTTTCTTCCCGGAACACACGCACACTAAGAAGATGGCTTTTCCCCTGTCAAGCGCAGAAATCAAAAAAACACCGGTCCCGTCGTGTGCCGCTCGGAATTTCATTCCTGAATGAAGTAGCTCAGGTTTTCCAGTTCAATGGCAAGGTTCACGTTGTTGACGATGACTTCTTCGGGCAACGAAAGAACGATGGGCGAAAAGTTCAAAATGCCGGTGATGCCCGAGTTTACGAGCAGGTTGGCAACTTCCTGGGCGGCGGCGGCGGGCACGGTGAGAATGGCCATTTTCACGCCGTGCGTTTGGGCGAATTCGCGTAATTTGTCCATGCCATAAATCGGCTGCTTGATTTCCTTGTCGCGTTTGCGCCGCAGTTCGGCGTCAAACGCGGCGATGATTTCAAATCCCTCCTTTTCAAATCCGCGATACGACAGCAGCGCAAGACCAAGATTGCCGACGCCGACCAAAATCACCGGTTGCAGCCGCGAGGTGCCGAGTTCATCGGCAATTTTGGTCGAAAGTTCAGTGACGTCGTAACCGAGGCCGCGGGTGCCGAACGTGCCGAAGCAGGCGAGGTCTTTGCGGAGTTGCGTGGATTTGACGCCGGCGGCCTTCGCCAGCGCCTCGCTGGAAACCGTGCCGATGCCATTCTCGCGCAGCCGCGCCAGGCAGCGCAGGTAAATCGAGAGACGGTAAATCGTCTTGCGCGGGATGATGGGATGGCTGGATTTTTTCAAGGCGCACAGAAATTATGCAAGCCGCCGCCGCAGGGCAAGCGCGCTTCAAATCGTTCCGTAATTTCCTGCTCGCCAATCGCGCCGTTTTCACCGACTTTTAGCCGAATTGATTATGTTCACCGGCACTTACACCGCGATTGTCACCCCGTTCAAAAACGGCGCAGTGGATGAAACCGCACTGGACCGCCTGATTCAATTGCAAATCAAGGGCGGCGTGGACGGCATCGTGCCCGTCGGCACCACCGGCGAATCGCCGACGGTGGATTGCGAGGAGCACATTCGCATCATCGAACGTTCGGTGAAATTTGCCCGCGACAAAATCAAAGTCATCGCCGGCACCGGCGCGAACTCGACAAAAGAGGCGATTTATCTGACGCAACGGGCCGAGGATGTCGGCGCGGACGGTTCGCTCCAGGTCGCGCCCTATTACAACAAGCCGTCGCAGGAAGGGTTGTTCCAGCATTTCTGCGCCATCGCTCGCGCGACGAGATTGCCCATCGTGCTTTACAGCATCCCGGGACGATGTGGCGTTGAAATCGGCGTTGAGACGGTCAGCCGTCTGGCGCGCGGGTGCAAAAACATCATTGGCATCAAGGAAGCCGGCGGCAGTTGCGACCGGGTTTCGCAATTGCGCGCGGCGCTCGGTCCGAAATTTGAAATTTTGTCCGGCGACGATTCGCTGACGCTGCCGTTCATGGCCGTCGGCGCACAGGGTGTCATCAGCGTGGCGTCGAACGTCATTCCGCGCGAAGTCGCGCAGATGGTGAATGCGTTCGCTCGTGGCCAGATCCGGAAAGCCTCGCAGCTTCACGCGAAATTTTATCCGTTGTTCAAGGATTTGTTCATCGAGACCAATCCGGTCCCGGTCAAGGCCGCGCTGGCAATGATGAGCTTGATTGCCGAAGAATATCGTTTGCCGCTCGTGCCGATGAGCGCAGCCAATCGCGCGAAGCTCCGGGCAACGTTGAAGGCGTGTGGAATTTTAAAATAGCGTTGGAGTCCAAGCTTTAGCTTGTTGGTGACAGGTGAACCCTGAACTCCAACATTACGACTATGACCAAAATCATCATCACCGGAGCCAAAGGCCGCATGGGCCGGGCGCTCATCGCCTGCGCGCCGAACTTTCGCGAACTTGAAATCGCCGGCCAGATTGACGTCGGCGACGATCTCGGCGCGGTCATTGAGCGCGGCGATGTGGTGGTTGATTTCAGTTCGCAGACGGCGACGGTCGGCGTTGCCGACATTTGCGCGAAGTACCAAAAGGCGCTGGTCATCGGCACCACCGGCCACACGGACACCAATACATTCGAAGTCAGGCTGCGAAAGGCGCAAATTCCCATTGTCTGGGCGTCGAATTTTTCGACCGGTGTGAACACGCTGTTCTGGCTCACGCGCAAAGCGGCGGAAATTCTGGGGCCGGAGTTCGATCTGGAAATCGTTGAAATGCACCATCGCCTGAAAAAGGACGCGCCGAGCGGCACGGCAAAATCGCTGGCGGAAATTCTGGCTGAAGTTCGCAAGCTGCACCTTGAAAAGGTCGCGCGGCACGGACGCGCCGGCATTGTCGGCGAACGCACCCCGACAGAAATCGGCATTCATTCCTTGCGCGGCGGCGATGTGGTCGGGGATCACACGGTCATTTTTGCGAACACCGGCGAGCGACTCGAACTGACCCACAAGGCGTCGAGCCGCGACACCTTTGCCAACGGCGCATTGCGTGCGGCGCTCTGGGTCGTCAAGCAGAAGCCCGGCCTCTACGACATGCAGGACGTGCTGGGGTTGAAATGAAAGCTGAAGGCTAAAGGCTAAAGGCTGAAGGGTGGAGTGCAAATACGAAGTGCGAAGTGCAGCGGTGAAATTGCCCAATAACTGATGCCATCCTCCACCTTCTATCTTCCATCATCGCTGGCGATTGTCGCCCTCGGTTCAAATCTCGGCGATTCGCGCCGAATCATTCAGGATGCGATGGTGCGGCTGCAAAATTTCTCCGACCAGCCGATTCTCAAATCTTCGCTGTGGCAAACGTCGCCGGTAAATTGTCCGCCGGGATCACCGAATTTTGTGAATGCTGTTGTCGGGCTTGTACCGCGCGCCAGCGAAACGCCGGAATCGTTGCTTCAGAAACTCCGCGCGTTGGAAAAGGAATTCCGCCGTCCGCCGAAAAAGGTTTTGAACGAACCGCGCCCGTTGGACTTGGATTTGATTGCGTTCGGAACGGAGACGCGAAATTCACCAGAATTGATTTTGCCGCATCCGCGCGCGCACTTGCGGCGTTTTGTGCTTCAGCCTTTGAGCGACATTGCGCCGGATTTCATTTTGCCGGGACAATCCAAAACAATTTTCCAACTGCTGGCTGAACGGCCAGATGAAGAAATTGTCACGCGGCTCGACGCAACACCCTAGGCAAAGAGCCGGCGGGACGCCGGCGCTCCCAGGGAAAAAGGCGACCCATTCAAACTTTCAGGGTTTCGCCAAAAAGCCGTTGGTATTCGAGCATGACATAGCGGTCGGTCATCCCGGCCAGGTAATCGCACACGGCGCGGTGCAGTCCGCTCTTGTGGCTCCGGCGGCGCGCGCCTTTCCCGATTTCGCGCGGGTGGGCGAGGTAATACTTGAAAAGGCGTTTGAGCATCCGCACGGCGCGCAGGTTCGGCTGATGCACGACGGGGTTATAATACAAATTTTTGTAAAGGTATTTGCGCAGTTCGAGGTTCAGCTTGCGGCGTTCGGGGCTGTGTTGCACGAGCGCTTTGGGAAAACACCGCACGTCATCGGCTGAATTGATGCCAGCGGCGCGAATGAGACGTTCGCTGTTCTCGACGACGTCCCTGATCTGCATGTCAATGATGGTGCGAATCGTGAAGTAACGGCGGCATTCATCGGGCAAATGGCCATGCTCCCTCTTTACGAGCCGCGCGGCATGCGCCCAGAAGCGGACGCGCCGGCAAAGATTTTTTTCCGACAGCAATTCCGAATCCAGGCCGTCGTCGAGATCGTGGCTGTAATAAGTGATTTCGTCGGCGAGATTGGCGATTTGCGCCTCAAGCGAAGGGTTTTTGGCGATGAAACCCTTGTTCACGCCGGGCCGGTCAAAGGCCGTCTGGTGCTTGGCCAGGCCTTCGAGCACTTCCCACGAGAGATTGAGGCCGGAGAAGTCCGGATATTTTTGCTCCAGTTCTTCGACGATACGGAGGCTATGGCGGTTGTGCTCAAAGCCGCCATGGCCGCGCATCAATTCATTGAGGACGGTTTCGCCCTTGTGGCCGAACGGTGAATGGCCGAGGTCATGCGCGAGCGCAATGGTTTCGGCCAGGTCCTCGTTCAACCGCAGCGCGCTGGCGATGTTGCGGGAGATGGCGGCGACCTCAATGGTGTGCGTGAGGCGCGTGCGAAGGTGATCGCCGGTGCCGTTGAGAAAAACCTGCGTTTTGTATTCGAGCCGGCGGAAGGCGCGCGAGTGGATGACGCGGTCGCGGTCGCGCTGGTACGCGGTGCGGAACTCGTGCTCGGGCTCGGTATCCTTGCGGCCGGCGGAGCGGCCGCTCTTCGCCGCGAAGGACGCGAGCGTCTGCTCCTCGCGGGCTTCCAGTTGCTGTCGGGTGATCATAAAGTTAAAGAAAAAGGGGAGCCTTTCGGCTCCCCTCTATCTTAGTAGGTTATACCCGATTTCACTTCTTTACGCCGATGAGCTCATCAATCCAGCCCAGGAGTTCCTTGAGGTCCGAGAGCTGGGTGTCGGCCATGTGCGCGATGCGGAAAGTCCGCATCTTCAGCTTGCCGTAGCCTTCGGAGATGACCGCGCCGCGCTCGTAGAGCTTGTCGTAGAGCTGCTTGACGGTGATGTCCTTCCGCGTGTTCTCGATGCAGGAGACCGTGGTGGACCAGCAGCCGGCCGCGGGGAACATCTTGAAGTGGGTGTTCGCCCACTTCTGGCAGGTCTCCGCCATGTCGCGGTGCCGCTTCCAGCGGTTCTCAAAGCCCTCGGCCTCCATGCGCTTCATCTGCACGTCGAGCGCGTAAATGAGGCTGATGACCGGCGTCTCGGGCGTCTCGTTCTTCTCGTCCATCTTCTTGAACTGATGGAGATCGAAGTAGTGGCCGCGGCCCGGCACCTTGAGGGACTTCTCCATCGCCTTGTCGGAGGCCCAGACAACCGCGAGGCCGGGGGGCAGGCCGAAAGCCTTCTGAGTGCCGGCGAGCAGGAAGTCGATGCCTAGCTCGACGGGGTTGATGGGGACACCGGCCAGGGAGCTCACCGCGTCGACGCAGAAAGACACGTCCGGGTACTTCTTCATCACCGCCGCGATGTCCTTGAGCGGATTGAAGAGGCCCGTGGAGGTCTCGTTGGAGACGAGCGTCAGTCAGTCGTACTTGCCGGTGGCGAGCAGCTTGTCGATCTCCTCCGGCCGGTTGGGCTGGCCCCATTCGACGCCGTACTTGTCGGACTCCTTGCCGTTCTCGAGCGCGATCTCGTGCCAGCGCTCGGAGAAGTTGCCGCAGGTGCACGAGAGCACGCGCTTCGCGCAGAGGTTGCGCAGCGCGGCTTCCATCGCCCCCGTGGAGCTCGATGTGAAGAGGTAGATATGGCCCTTGTCGGTGCCCAGCATCTTGCGGAGGCCGGCCTTCGCGCCGGAATGGATCTTCTGGTACTCCTTGCCGCGGTGGGAGATCATCGGCACCGCGCAGGCCTGGAGGATGTCGGGGTGGACCTCGACGGGTCCGGGAATCCACAGTCGTTTATGTCCCATATTCTTCAGCTCATATTCAGTTTGCACAAAAGAAGCCCCGTCAGGAGCTTCGGATAAAAGTCCGTCGACTTCTGGGGAAATTTTTACCCGTTCTTAACGACCATGT
>PMOA01000122.1 GCA_003161635.1 Limisphaerales bacterium | reverse complement strand
AGTGAATTTTCATAAGCGTGCGATGCGACCTAACGTCCAGAGCTCAGGCGCGCGGAGCGGATGACGTTCTCCGTGATAGCGGAACTAGAGCGGTAATCCGGCGTTGGCTTTAGTGATTGATTTGGCATTTTCATTTTAACACTGTCCCTGTCGTGCTGCGATGATAGCACTTCGTAAACTTGCTTGAAACTGCGCTAATTTATCGTGTCGCACCACACCAAAATGCAATACCCGTTTGAGAATATTACTCAACTCGGGCGTGTGAGTTGACAGGAGCTTATAAGCATCCCATCCCAAGGCCAAAACCGTTGATGGGCGTAAAATCTCCATCTCTGTCCGGAAAATTCTTCGGTGTTCTTCAAAATCCTCCGGTATTCCTTTTCGCAATTCTCCAGCGAAACCTCGGCGCTTGTAGAGATCAGTCAAATGGCAGTCCCCAGCGCCTTCCGTTGCCAGAAGATCGTAAAATGCACGCCGATGTGGATGAGCAGCCTCCCAAGGGTCAGTAGATGGCTGGTCGCCCACAATAAATATGTTGCCAGTGCCCAGAAATCCCTGGACTGGGGGTTCTGCCGGAAAGAGCCACCAATCCTCATGCAAACGGATTCTCTCCGCCAACTCAAGCAGCGCATTCTTCTTTTCGTCTGTTAATGCAGCGGTCATGCCCATTTCATGTCTTGAAGTGCTTGAACCAGTTCCGGCCTCATAACCCACTCGTAGTTGCCGCCCTTTGTCTGGGGCACTCCATCATTACCGTAGGCGAGTGTACGCCACCAGTGCGGATTGCCGTCAGGAAATGGCCCAGGTGTGTAATGGAGTGCATCTGCAACAAGGTGAGCAAAAGTGCCATACTGCCCATTTGCGACGAGAAAATGCGAATAACCAAACTCCTGCGCTAGCTGATGTGAAGTGATGGTGTGTGCAGGAGCTCGGCAATGTGTCCGGAGCATCGCTAAATCCTTCTGACTAATGCCAACTCTGTCTCGTATCGCAAGCAACGCCTTCTTGAACTGCTCTGCTGTCGCTATGGGAGATGGGTCGCTGTATTCGTCCATATCCTGCCCGTTGTGATGCCCATGGAGGAACTTTTTTTTCATCACGCTCGACTACAGTTTACAACTGCCACATATTTTAATAATTTCACGCCCCTCTGAAGAACCCCACTGCACAAGTTCTTCACGATTAGCCGAGCAGTATTTTGCGTGCTTGGTAGGTGAACTGCCAATGGAAACCGAGCCTGCGTGGTGACAGTCGGCTTTATGGAGCACGAACTTTTTTGGCGACTTTTGTGTGAGATAAAACCGGGTTGGATACCGTTCACACCACTCTCGGAAATCAGCGTCTTGGTTTTGGTATTTGGTCATAACACGCCAAACCTGAACCTGGCCAAAATAAAAGGCAAGCCAGGAAGTGATCCCAAACCCCAGACCAGGACATTTTTCGACCATCCCATCCCTCATCAATACTCGCCATATCGAAAATGTGATCGTTACCGAATTTCGTGTCAGCACTTTTCACCCAGGCTCGCGCGGTGTTAGGCGCATGTCTCGTCGACTCGGTGCTTCAACGGAGAACATCTCGAATTCCACTCACGATGTTCCTGCCGATGGTCAGACCAAAACGGATGCATAGAAAAGCAACCACTGCTGTAATGCTCCATAGTATGATTACTACCGCTCGGTCTGCCCGGTCGTCGGGCTTGCGCAACTTACCCAGGTCATCTCGCCACCGCGGAAACATATCCATGCACCACCAAATTCCAAGCGCAAGGAGAATGGCCTGAACAAGCATCCAAGGAGTTAGAAACATATCGTGTTTGCGCCTAACGATCCAAAGCTGAGCCACGGCCACCGGCGGCTGGCTCACGCCTGCAATCTGGACTCTCAATTTTCATAACTCAACCGAAAAATCAAGGGGCAGTGGCCGTGGGCTCCAGCGCGGTGTTAGGCCACTGTGCCATATATTTCATTACCTTTATCCTCTTATTTTGACTGTTATAAATAAGGACAACATACCAAGAAGTGTCACCAACACGTTGCTCACGACGAACGGCGTGCTGACCCTTTCCATCATCGAAATATTCAATAGCACTAAGGCAACTCCTCTCTTTGGGTGGAAGCTTTTGGACGTAATCACGATAGTCGCTGTCAACTGCTTGGTTGGGTTGATAATCCGAGTCAACATTCCAACCTGCCAATGGATTAGATGTCCGTGTGGCGCATCCAACAATCCAAAAGAAGGCTATCAACAGAACGCAGGATGTAAATCGAGTAACGGTCACAATACGAAGTGGCCTAACGTCAAAAGCTCAGGCACAGGCGCGGGAAACGCCGCAACGACGAGGCCGGGGAGCAGCGAATCTCCCACGCCGTCCAAAACTGAAGGCGCAGCGGCTGTTGCCTGCAGCGATTTGTTAGGCTGATGATGGTGTTGTAATCTGTCTTTGAAATAAAAATACATGCTCACTGAAGCGACAAGAAGTAGCACGCTAAGCAAGAGGCCGACTGCCGCAAAATAAATGGGAAACCGTCCTTCTGAGAATCTGCGAATCGCAGTAACAAATCGAGATGGAAAGTGAAGGCGAGAATAAAACGCTGATTCCTTTGCCGTGCATCGAAGCCATAAATCTCTCCGGTAAATCAGCACCCACAACCAAGTGCAAAAGAACAAACACACCACAAGATCATAAACAATAGATAGCTCAATCAGCTTCATATTTGCTGTCAGCCTAACGTCCAGAGCTCAGCCACAGCCACCGGCGACAAGGCTAGCAATGCAAGAATGACAATCGAATTTCATGTCCCGGTCAAAACTGAAAGGGGCGGTGGCCGTTGGCTCCGGCAATCTTGATAGCCGTGGTGCTCATCTGAAGAAATATCTCACCCCCAACATCCTTCTGAAGCCCAGAAAAGCCGCGAGACCAAGAATGAACAACACGGTCGAGGAGGGTTCGGGAACTTCTCCGGCCGAATATGAAATAGAATACGTAACAGTTCCGGGCGGGTATTGGTAATCAAACGCTCCGTACTCCAAAATCTTGTTCTCGCCATAAACATAGTAAATCCCCCATGACCATGTCCTATCGATCAAATTGGGGTCATTATATTGCGCGATTGTGATGGGAGTATCATAAACTCCCCAATCGCTATGCCAACCGTTCCCTTGCTGATGCACCCATATAGACCCGTCCGGTCCATTTCCGGTATCAGTAGGAGTAGCTGGCGACATCCATCCGCCGACGATAGGAAACTCCGTGGCATACCAACGCCAAAACCCATCATTTGTCAGAAGGGTCAAAGTGCCGTGATCGACATCGTGATCGTAGGCAAGTTGTCCAAAACTACTTGCGCGGCACACCAGCACAGCCAATACGAATATGATGGTCCTTGATGATTTCATAGCCTCTAGGTCTTTCTTGATTGTTTGCTTGAGCATCGGAACGCGCGAACGACGCCTAACGTCAGCCACGCGGGACCAAAAGACGTGAACCGCGAAGCGGAAC
>PMOA01000015.1 GCA_003161635.1 Limisphaerales bacterium | reverse complement strand
CATATTTGGGTCATGTCACGGTCTGCCACCGCTAAAAAACGGATTTTTGGGCTGATGCTGGTTGCCGCCCTGCTGCCGGCAGTTTCGGCGCATGCCACCATTTTATGGAGCGACGAAGGGGCACGCGTTGTCCGCAACACCGGTGCCGGGGAGGATAATCTGGGCGGCAAGGTGAAGCGGGATAACAAGGCCAGCGACGAGCTTTATTTCAGGGTTCACGTTGACCCGATTTCGGACGTGGATTCGGAGCCCTACCTGGCCGGAATGCAATTGTTCGAGGGCAACCAGGGACGGCTGGGGGTGGGCAACGCGGAAGAAGCCTGGGGCTACTCGGCATTCAACACATCGGAAACCGGCCCGTCAAACAAGGTCGCCGACGAATTCAACTTTCAGTCCGCGCATCCCGAACCGGCCAATCTGGGCTTGTTCTGGCCTTATGAGGTGGTGCGCCACGGCGTCGAGCGGACCATCATCTTCAAGGTTCAATACGTTCCCGGCGGAGACGACCTCGTGACCGTGTGGCTGGACCCGAACCTCGGGCGCGGCGCAACGGACAAAAACCAGCCCGAGAACATCACCACGAAGTTCAGGGCGAAGGCCACCTTCGATCAAATCCGACTGCGCCACGACGGCGGCGGCAACGGCTGGAACTTCAGCGACATGGCGATTGCGACCTCGTTCAATGACTTCATTGTGGTGCGTTTTTGGCAGACGTGGTGGTTCATCACGCTAATGGCAATGAGCCTGCTGTTCTCGGTGGGCATGACCGTGCGCTTTGTTGAAAAGAAAAAATTCCGGCTGCAGCTGCAGCGGGCCGAACAGAAACACGCGCTGGAACGGGAACGGGGGCGCATCGCCCAGGATTTGCACGATGATCTTGGTTCATCCTTGACGCGCATTTCGTTGTTGAGCGGCTTGCTCCGCGCAGACAAGGACAATCCCGATCAGGTGGAAGCGCACGCAATCAGGCTTTCTCAATCCGCTGACCAGACCGTCCGCGCGCTCGAAGAAATAGTCTGGGCGGTGCGGCCCGGCAGTGATTCGCTGCAAAGTCTGGTGGACTACATCACGCATTTTGCCAGCGAATTGTTTGAAAGCACTCCCACCCGCTGCCGGCTCGACCTGCCCCACGATTTGCCCGCGCTGCCGTTGCCGCCGGATTTCCGGCACAACATTTTTTTGATCGTAAAAGAAGCGCTGACAAATACGCTCAAGCACGCCTCGGCAAAAGAAGTTCACGTGCAGGCAAAGATTTCCGCAAACCTGCTGGAAATCTGCATACAAGACGACGGCACGGGTTTTGTCCCGGCGACGCCGAAGGCCGAAGGCAAGCAGCACGGATTAAAAAACATGCAACGACGCGCCGAAGACATGGGCGGAAAATTGACGTGGCAATGTTCTCCCGGAAAAGGGACCACCATCCAGCTGGCGGTTCGGCTTCCCAACACGCCCGTGCCCGATTAAATTTGAGATTGAGTGATGCAAATTAAAGTTGCCATCGTGGATGATGACGAGGGAATCCGCACCAGCCTCGCGACCCTGATCCGCCGGGCCGCCGCGGTCAAATTGACCGGCGACTATCCTGACGCAGAGACCGCGCTAATAGAAATCCCCCGTAATCCGCCCGACGTGGTGCTGATGGACATCAACCTGCCGGGAATCAAAGGCCCGGAATGTGTCCACCAGTTGAAGACGCAACTGCCCGCCGTGCAATTCCTCATGCTAACGGTTTATGAAGACAGCGACTCGCTTTTCAATTCCCTCAAGGCTGGCGCGAGCGGTTATCTGCTCAAGCGCACCGCTTCCGCGCGGCTGCTCGAAGCCATCCGCGACGTGCATGCGGGCGGTTCGCCGATGACGCCGCAGCTCGCGCGCCGCGTCGTCCAGTTTTTTTCCAAACCCGCGGCGGGCGAATCTTCGCTCGCGCGACTGACTCCGGGGGAAAAGGAATTTCTTGACCAGCTCGCCCACGGCTACGCCTACAAGGAAATCGCTAACCGCATGAAAATCAGCATTGACACCGTGCGGAGCTACGTGCGGACGGTTTATGAGAAACTCCACGTCCATTCGCGCACCGAGGCCGTGGTGAAATATCTCCGCGGTTGAAACTCTTTTTGAATGTCGCATGGATATGCGGTGGCGGCTGCGCTTGGCGGCGGATATAAACTTCTTAACTCATGGGACCAAATGAACTTGATGAATTTCAAAATTGAACCGCGCCGCAAGAGGATTGAATTTTTCGCCGGATTTTTTCTCATCGCAACGTTCGCGGCAACCGCAGCGCCAGACAGCATTGTCGTCGGCAACGTGCGCGTGCAATTACTCTCCGGTTCGCTGGTGCGCCTTGAATTGCGCGGCCCGGCGGGTTTTGAAGATCGGAATACGTTCCACGTGCTGGATCGGAACTGGCCGGGAATCAAATTCTCCACCAATGCAGTAGCTGGGGAAATTGTAATAAAAACGCCGGACTATTCTGTCCATGTTCCGCAAAACGCGATGTCGCTGGCCGGCGCCCGCATCGAATCGCCCGAAGGAAAAATACTTTACACCCATACCGGCAAGTTGGAAAACAGCGAATGGCTCCCTGCTCCGTCGGAAAATCCTCAAGCCTGGTCGTTTGCCGACTCGCCCCGAATGATTCTGCCGCCGTGGGGATTGACGCCCGCGCCACCGAACGCAAAATTGCCGGCGACGTGCGGCTGGGATTTGCAAAACGATGCGCCGGACGTTTATGTGTTTTTGCCCGGCGGCGATTATCGCCGGCTCCGCAAAGATTTTCTCAAGCTCACCGGCCCGACCGAAATGCCGCCGCTGTTTCTCTTCGGCGCATTCGACAGCCGCTGGTTTGATTATTCCGAAGCCACGGCGCTGAAACAGATTGACGATTATCGGGCGCGAAAAATTCCGCTGGATGTGCTGGTGGTTGACACCGGCTGGCGCGCCGGAGCCTCGACGGGTTATCAGCCGAATACGAATCTTTTTCCCGACATGGCGCGGTTCATCCGCGAGGCTCACGGGAAAAATGTGCGCGTGCTTTTCAACGATCACCCGCAGCCGACCGGCGTGAATGGGCTCGACCCGGCGGAAATGAAATTCCGCTACGACGGCCTGTCTGGTTTGTTGAACGACGGTTTGGACGTCTGGTGGTATGACCGCAATTGGATGGTTCATTTGGTGCCACCCATGCCGAACCTGAACAAGGAAGTCTGGGGCATGCGGCTTTACCACGACATCACGCAAAATGTCCGGCCTGAACAACGCCCGCTCATCATGGCCAACGTGGACGGCATTGATAACGGCTTCCGCAAACGCCCGATGGATGTGGCCGCGCACCGTTTTCCGTTTCAATGGACAGGTGACATCAGCCCCAGCTACGAATCGTTGCAGCGCGGCGTGGAAAATGCCGTTCACGCCGGCGTCCAGTCGCTGTTCCCTTACATGAGCGAGGATTTAGGCGGCCATATTTCCGACCCCACACCAGAAGCTTACATCCGCTGGATTGAGTACGGCGCGCTCTCGCCGGTTTACCGGCCGCATTGCACGCATAATCTGACCCGGATGCCGTGGACATTCGGAGCGGAAGCCGAAGAAGTAGCACGGCGTTTTGTGGACATGCGTTATCGGCTGTTGCCGGTCTTTTACGCGGCGGCGCATGAAAATTATGAAACCGGCGAACCGCTGTTGCGCCGCCTCGACTTGGATTACCCGCAATTTATCGAAGCCAGCCGCGATGATGAATATCTCCTAGGCAAAGGAATTCTCGTCGCGCCCGTGCGGCAAGGCCTGATGCAAATCGTGCCCGCCGACTGGTTGAAAACGGCGCAAGGCGAATCCGGTTTGTCGGCGGAATTTTTCACCAACGAAACCTTGAGCGGTTCTTCAACCGTGACGCGCACGGATGGCGCCATCAATTTTGATTGGGGTTCGGGCAGTCCCGATCCGCGCCTGCCCAACGATCATTTTTCCGCGCGTTGGACTGGAACGATTCAAGTGCCGATGGAAGTTGGCAACGTGATTTTGGCGACAACTGAGGATGATGGCGCGCGCGTCTGGATTGACGGCAAGCCGGTGATTGAAGCGTGGGGGCCGCACGATTCCGCTACAACGGAGGCTTCCGCTGTGCTGACCGCCGGCAAACCACACCAGTTGCGCATCGAATATCTGCAATTGGAGGGCAACGCCATCCTGCGCCTCAAATGGCGTCCAGCCGCAGTGAATAATTCAACCGCACGGGCGGTGTGGATTCCGCCGGGCGATTGGATCAATGCCTGGAATGGCGAAACTTTGACCGGACCAATCACCGTCACGAACCAGACACCGCTGGATCAAATCCCGCTTTTCATCCGGTCGGGAACCCTGTTGCCGCTGGCGCCCGAAATGCAATTCACCGGGCAGTTGCCGTGGAATCCCATTACGCTCGACATTTATCCGCACGCTGGCGAAACCAATTCAGCAACGCTTTACGAGGATGACACAACGACCACGGCGTATCAGCGCGGACAATTTTGCAAAACATCCGTTTTTGTTTCAGCCGATGACTCGGGCAAAAAAATCCAGGTTATCATCAACGCGGCAAATGGAAATTTTCCCGGCGCGTTGAAACAAAGGTCGTGGACATTGCGAATTCATTCGCCGGCGAACTGGCCAAAACAATCTGCAACCATGCAAGCCACGGTGAACGGTAAAAAAATCAACGCACCAATCCATCGTCTGACTCGCAGCGAAACCGCGATGCCGTTTGGAGACACGGCTGGCGCACCCGACGGCGATGTCTTTGAACTGAAGCTATCCCCTGCCCCAGTTGACAAAAGCGAATGCGTTGAACTTGTATTCGCGCCGCGACCGCGCGCTGGAGACGGCGCAGGATTACGTCGAGGCGATTACCGACCTGACGCTTTCGCTGGGCGAGGCGAGGGTCGTGGACCTGGCGCGGCTGTAAAAAATCGGGTTCGTGAACACGAAGCCTAACCGCGCAATTTTTCTGACGGAGGTCGGACACAAGCTGGCGGCAGAGTGCAAGCAACGGCATGAGACGGTGGTTTCTTTCCTGTGCCACGTCCGACAATCTGGCGAAACAGAATCGGCGAACGGATGTAACGGAAGAAAACGATGTTGCGGGCACAAGGAATATTCACGCCGGTCGTGGCAAGTCCATCGTTGTGGCGATGAAGCAGGCGCGTTGGCGGTCGCGGAAATCCGCGATCAAGGATTGGCCGTCATTCGAGGCCATGCACTTGAATGAGAAGCTCGGCAGGCGACGCTGGCCGTTCGTTTTGCACCACGCGCGGCGTAAAGCTTGTTAAGCTGGTTGGTGACCAGATCGGCGTGATGGTCGCTGGCGCAAAAGACGATGGTCTTTTGGTGCGGGGCGTTTTCTCCGTGCAAAAGCAACCGTTCAAACCGGTGCTGGCACATGGCCCCGACACGCTTCGGCAGGATGAGCTTTTGTTCCAACGCCGCGCCCTCATTACGTTCGGCCACGGCGTCAACTGTGACCGGCTGGCCGGTCAGGGCGTTGGTGAGTTTCTTGCCGGCAAGATCGGAACGGAGCACCCCGCGCACATGTTCCGGTTGCGCGTGCTGGTCGTGGAACGATTCCCAAGTCTCAATTTCCGCCGGAGCGAGGTAACCGTCGCGCACGCAACGCCCGTTCACCATGGCAGTGGAGAATAAATTCAATCCCATGCCTCAAGAGGTTGAAACTGTCCTCCGCGAAGCGGTCAAAGACTTGCTGTATATGAGCGAGTCGGATGAACCGTTTGAGGTCGTTTTTTGGAGGGGCACTGCAGACTGCTCTGATCCACGGGATTTGCTGGGACGCACAAAGGCTGGAACCACGGCTCCCATCGAGGCGGTGTCCCTGGATGATTTTTTCAAAGACCTGATCAAGAAAGAGAAATGGCACGGGCAAGAGGAGAAGGCGTATATACAAAGGTATCGGAAACTCAAGGCAACCGTTACTGAACATCTGTCAAACATTCAAGTTTTCCGGGCGGGCACAATCCAGGTGGACATTTTTGTTGTTGGAAAAACCAGGCAAGGAGACTGGGCCGGGTCAAGACCCTGGGCATAGAAACGTGACGCCATTGGCAATCTAAAACCATCGGAGGAATTTTATGCCTGACGAAAATACATCTTTTCCAAACGCACTTGGCCCCACCCACTTTATCCCAAGCGGCTTCACCGCACTGCGAACGCTGGCTTTACGACAATGACCCGCGTTCGGAAATCTTCACATGGGCGCTTGAACCCCCGTCCGAAGACCCGTTGAAAATTTATCCAGTCAGTCCAATGATTAATAATGCCAAGGTTGATGATCCTTTGTGTGTGCAGCCTTATCGGATATCCTGACCGAAAACTTCTTATTGCACCGGCTGTTCTTGGTTAAGCTGGCTGCATGAAATCAATTCTGTTGGCTCTTTTTTTAGCTGTCAGTGCCACCGCTGCTGACATTCAGGTTTATTTTTCCCCTAAAGGCGGATGCACCTTGCCGTTCACCGCGCCAATCCCAACTGCTGATGACCAATTGGTGGGTTTGGATTCAGTGCTGCCCTTCACGGATGAGGACTGGAAACACTCATGAATGCCTCAGCCTCAAAGCCAGTCCACACGGTTCAGGTGCGCGAGCTGGTTGAGTTTGCACTGCGGCGGGGCGATCTCGGCACCCAGAGTCAGTTCGTAGGGCCGTACCGCGCCCTGGCGGGAATTCGGGGCCATCAAAAAATCCAACGCTCACGCCCGGCGGGATATCAGACAGAAATTCCCGTTGAGCAGGTAGTGGAAGCTGACGAATTCACCCTGCAAATCCGGGGACGCATTGACGGTTTGCTGTCCACGCCCCAGGAGGTGTTGCTGGAGGAAATAAAAACCGTGCAGGGAACCTGGGATCACCTGGCCGATCCGCTGCATTGGGCGCAGGCCAAGTTTTACGGCTTCATCTACGCCCGCAGCCACGCCTTGGATAATCTCGTCATTCAACTGGCGTATCTGGAGTTGGCAACCGGCAAGGTGACGGAATTGCGCCATTCATTCTCGTTCGCCGAACTGTCCGATTTCTTTGCCGCGACCACCGCCATTTATCTGGATTGGCTCCGCGAACGTCACCGGTGGTGTCAGGAACGGGACCAGTCCATACGCGCACTGGCCTTTCCATTCCCGGCTTATCGTCCGGGGCAGCGCGATCTGGCCGTCGCCGCCTATCGGGTACTGGCCAATGGCGGGCGACTGTTCCTCGCCGCTCCCACCGGCATTGGCAAGACCATCTCCGTGCTGTTCCCGGCGGTCAAAGCGCTGGGTGAAGGAAAACTCGAACGCATCTTTTACCTGACTGCCCGCACGGTCGGGCGAGCCATTGCCGAGAAAGCGTTTGCTAACTTGCGCCAGGGTGGATTGAAGCTTCGCACCGTGACGCTCACCGCCAAGGAAAAGGCCTGCGTTCGCGCTGGCCAGCCCTGTGATCCACAAATGTGTCCGTTGGCCCTTGGTTATTACGACCGCGTCAAACCAGCGATACGCGATGCCTTGGGACGGGAGGAAATCAACCGATCCACCCTCGAAGCCGTGGCCCAGAAACATCAGGTTTGTCCCTTCGAACTTTCACTGGACGTGTCCACCTGGAGCGACGCCGTCATCTGTGATTACAATTACGTTTTTGATCCCAAGGTTTATTTGCGCCGGCACTTCGCCGAGGGCGGCGGCCAATACGGCTTCCTCGTGGATGAAGCCCATAACCTGGTGGACCGTGCGCGGGGAATGTTCTCAGCCGATCTTGATGGCGGGGAGATTCTTGAGGTCAGACGGGCGATCAAGCAGGCAGCGCCGCGTTGCGCCAAAGCACTGGCCAAATTGAATTCGGGGATGCGGAAACTTGGCGGCCCCACCGCGTATCCCGAAGAACCGGTTGAAGTTTCCGATCCGTCCGTCGAACTCAACTTGTTTCCAGCTCAAGCAGCGGCGGCCAGCGAGCCCGCCCCCAATTCGAGCGGCCTAAAGTCGCTGGCGGCCAGAGGTGGAAAAATTGGCGTCAGCACGAGCCGCGAGTTTCCCGAGACTTTGATCGCGTTGCTGGAAGCCGCGCTCGCCGAGGCGGAGACCTGGCTGGCCCAGAACCAGTCGGCCGAGTTTCGAGAGGATTTGCTCGCGCTATATTACCGGCTCCATTCGTTCCGGCGCACCGCCGAACTTTACGATGAGCGCTATGTGACCATCATCGAAAATGCCCCATCAGTGAAGGTGCGACTGTTTTGTCTGGATCCTTCCTTCCTGCTCCGGCAGGCGCTGGCCCGTGGCCATGCGGCTGTCTTCTTCTCCGCCACCCTCACACCGATGGACTATTATCTCACCCTGCTGGGCGGCACGCCTGAAGATCCCGTGTTGCAGCTGCCGTCGCCTTTCCCGACCGAGAACCTTGCGGTGTTCATTCAAGATAGGATTCAAACCCATTTTAAGGGCAGGGCGGAATCGCTAGGGGACGTGGTGGAGGCGATCGGAACTTTGGTGCAAGGACGACGCGGCAACTACCTCATCTATTTTCCTTCGTATCAATACCTCAACGCCGTGCTACAGGAATTTCAGGCCCGCTACCCGTCGGTCTCGGTTCTCGTCCAACGACCAGGCATGACCGAACCGGAACGCGATGCCTTCCTGACCGCCTTTTCTGTTGTGCCTGGCGAAACGCTGGCCGGGTTCGCAGTGCTGGGCGGAATTTTCGGAGAAGGGATTGACCTGGTAGGCGAGCGTTTGATCGGTGCTGTCATCGTCGGGGTGGGCCTGCCTCAACTTTGTGTCGAACGTGATTTGATCCGCGACTATTTCCAGCAACAGAACGCTGCGGGATTTGATTACGCTTACACCTTTCCAGGCATGAACCGCGTTCTCCAAGCCATCGGGCGGGTCAGCCGGTCGGAAACCGATCACGGAGTGGTGCTGCTCATTGACGCCCGGTTCAATGAGTTGCGTTATCGCCGTCTGTTCCCTGCCTGGTGGCGATCCGTGCTGGTCCGGGACTCGGGCGAGTTGCGGGAAGCGGTCGGTGGCTTCTGGAAACAGTTGTCATGATTTCCGGCCTTCTGCGTCGTCCTGTTTCCGGTTCTGTCAAGCGGCCGAACAAAAAAACGCCGAGAATTTATTGGTGATTCAGGACCCTGCACTGGCCTCAAAATACACGGTTAACTCACCGGCCGAAAATCGCACAATCTTTAATAAAGACGCGGTTTTATCTTGGCAAGGGGTTCCTGAACAGCTTTAATCCACCGCTCAACAACAATTAACAAACAAAACGAACTGACTGAATTATGGCCAAAGCCCTGAGCAAATCTGAAATAGCAACTGAACTCGCAACCAAGAGCAACATCACCAAGAAGGCGGCGGTGGAGATTCTCGAATTCATCGCGGAGTTGGCTTACAAGAACGCCAAAAACACCTTCACCCTGCCCGGTCTCGGCAAGCTGGTGCTGGTTGATCGCAAGGCTCGCATCGGACGCAACCCGGCTACTGGCGAAACGATCCAGATTAAAGCCAAGCGTGTCGTAAAGTTCCGCGTAGCCAAAGCTGCCAAGGACGCCATTCTCGGTACGAAGTAAAATTGGCTCTCATTTTCCAGGCACTCTGTTTAGTCAGGGTGCCTTTTTTTATAGCGCAGCCATTTTGCCTCTCGAAAGACACGGGGCCTTCGTCTAGTTTGGGGCACATGAGCAACACGACGGCAACCCGGATAGCGGCGGCGTTAGGTGCGCTGGCGGTGACACTCGGCGCCTTTGGCGCGCATGGACTGAAGGAATTGCTGGCGCAAAATGGAACGGCGGCGATCTGGGACAAGGCGGTTCTCTACCATTCCATTCATACTGTGATGTTGTTCGTATTGGCGCAACGCCAGCCGCTGAAGGCCGGACCTTGGTGGTGCTTTTTCTCGGGGATCGTGATTTTTTCCGGTTCGTTGTACCTGCTGGCGGTGACGAATATGCATTGGCTGGGCGCCATCACACCGGTTGGTGGTGTCAGTTTGATCGCCGGATGGATTTGGTTGTCCTTGGCGTCTTGGTGATTTTGAAGTCCAAAGTTCAGAGTTTGGTGTAAACCCCACCTCACTGCCGCTCTCGATTCATTTTATTCCTCTTAGCGTTACTCTCGACAAAATACATGCCCATCAAACCACGGCCAGTTTCTGATTTTGGCTTGGATCTGATGAGGTTGGTGAAAAAGTCGAGGAGGCTGATGAGCCAAGAGAGCAGGGAAAATTTCATTGTTTATAGATTCGTTTTTGACAAGTTTGAACGTGCTTAAACGCAAGTGATAACATTGAATGCGCTAGCACTTTCGCTAGCACTATGAGGTATTTTGTGTGGTCAATTGTTTATGAAAGCATTGATAATATTAGTGATTTTCGACTTGATGTAATAATATCCTTTATTATCAATTAGTTTATTGAGCAAACTTTTTAAAAAGCTTGATTTCATTGGTTGAAATCAAGGTTGGAGCGGGTGAAGGGAATCGAACCCTCATCTCTGGCATAGTGGTTTATGGTGGCGTAACATATTGAATTTGCTGGACAAATTGAATTGGTTTTCGTATAGTTACTTGCACTACTTGCACTAGGTATGGCTTATTTATACCGCAAAGCTCGTTCGCCGTTCTGGTATGTCGTCTTTTTTGACGGCAACCGGAAAGAGCTTCACCGATCCACCGGCCTCCGTGCCGACAGCCCGAATGACACCGCCAAAGCTAAAGCCCTGCGCGCCGAACTGGAAGCAAAGGAACATCATCGCGTGCCGGTGGTCAATAGCGAAGGTTGGGACACTTGGATTCCGAAATTTCTGGAACGGCATTGTGAAAGCCCGCGCACATTGGAGCGTTATACTGACGCTTGGAAATGGCTGGCACTTTGGCTGCAAATCCAGCGGTTGCACTCGCCACGCGCTATTACCTATCGCAATGCGCTCGAATACATTGAATGGCGCACATCCTATAAAAAGAAAAGCGGGAAAAGCGTCGGGCGTAACACGGCCATTTTTGAACTGAAGACTTTTGCCATGATCATGGGCGAAGCGGTTCGACTCGGCCATGCTGATGCAAACCCGCTGGTGAGCCTCAAGCTGCGGAAGGACAAGACGGCGAAAAAGCCGGAACTGGCTGACGCTGAAATCAGCGAAATCCGGGAAGCGTTGAAAACCGAACCGGAATGGATGCAAACCGCGTTTGACATTTCCCTGCACACTGGCTGCCGGTTGCGGGAAACGCGGCTGCCGCTCAACTGCATTGATTTTGTGGAAAATAAAATCACGTTTCCTTCGCCCAAAGGCGGCGAAGATCGGGCGTTCTCCGTTCCGATGCCGTCCGCGTTGCGCCCGTTGTTTCAACGCATCCGCAAAGCCAAACAGAAATTCACGGTCGAGTTTCCGTTTCAACCGTCGCGCCGGTGGCAACAATTCTTTATCAAGGTCAAAAAGCCGCATTTGTGTTTTCACTGCCTGCGCGTTACCTACGTCAACCGTCTGCGCCGCGCCGGTGTGCCGCGTGAAGCGGCGATGCGGCTGGTGAATCATTCGTCTGATTTGATTCATCAAATTTACCAGCGGGAGAAAGTCGAGGACGTGGTGCAATGGCGCGATGCGGTGCAGTTTCCCGCATAGGTTTGGAGGCGAGGGTCGGAATCGAACGCGGAAGCTTTAGCATGTCCGATTTCGTATATGTTTATCAGGCTGAAAACGTTGGGCGTGCTCCTTTACAATCATACTTGCACTGCCGAGAACGCCCCAAAACATTTGATCTATTGTGTCGGCTCTAGCAGTATCTTTGCAGCGAATTGCAAGTTCTCGAACAAAGATGTAGTTCAGAGTAAATGCCCATTGTACCATTATAAGACTTTCAAAAACGTTTCGATCTTCTTGTTCTGGATCGATGCGTGCGAATGACGGTGAGATTATTACTCTCGATAAATCGCCATGCTGCCACGTCGAAAGCGCCTTGTATTCCATATCATAAACAAGCTCCCAAATTGCACCTACTGCACTACATCTCTGCTTAAACTTCGGCCACGCCTTTCGATTTGGACTTGTGACTCCTGTATATGTGGCGACCCCTTGAAGCATCTGTTCGAATGACATCAACGTTGGGCTGTAGTCACACCGAGCCAAGTACTTGATAAATTGATCATTGTGGTCAATCCATTTCTTAAGGCCGTCATTACGCAAGGATTCTTCGAATCCGCTTTTTGCCCAGAACGCGGCGGTACGCTCGCACGAAGGATCATCTAACAAAAACAGATAGTTGACTGAGGCTTCTATTATACCACGATTGATCCCAGCTAAATCAGCGTGCGACGAATATGGATATTCTCGGTGTAAAAAGTTAGCATGCAGCGCACCCTGTAGTACTCTTTCCGCAAGAAAATTCAGGCATAATCTGCGAATGTTGGGCAATCCCTCAGTCAAGCGCGAGGTAAGATTGATAGCATCTTCCTGAAGACGCAAAATACCCAACCAATAGTACCGATTTGCCTTGAGCGATGCTTTCCTTGTTAATCTTCGTCCACGTTTTTTCTTAAGTGCTTTAGCCAGTTCCTTGAAAACTTTTCGTAAGGGATTCATCTTTTAGCCTTAGCCGTGGCAGATTCGGATAGTGGCATTAGAGGGTCGGTCCATTTTGACGGGTTCCGGCGATTAAAAATATGAGACCAGCTCGAAGGAATTTGAGAACAACAAATCTGCTACGCTGGGCTCATTCCGCATCACTGGAAACTTAAATCGTTTCCTGAGGAACATGAGAAATATGCCCCAATAATCGAAACGGATTCCTTTTGATATTCCTTCACGCGCAGATTTGGCTATGGCTTGGCGGGACTCATCCGAAACATCGACCTTGAAGGTATAAAGCGCGAAATGGGTGTTATCGTCTGAATCGTATAGTGAGTTAATTTCCCCTCCGCGAGGTCCAATATCCGCAACTTCACCATCACCCAAATAACTTGCCACATGTGAAAACTGAGATCGATCATACTTCCGAATAGTGGCGGAGACGCCATCGTGCCGATGTGACGAGAAAATCGAATCTCCCTTTCGGGCGAGCTTCACCATTCTTTCGATTGCCACCTTTCTGTTTCCGCCCGTTAATTTTGGTAGAAATAGCGGAGGAAATTGTGTCGCCGTCGTAACCTCTTCCCCGTGATGAATCAGACTGAGTATGTTTTGGATTCCATATGGGTTGTCTTGATTTTCTAGAAAATATTTCTCAAGAAAATCCTTGTTAAGAGGTTTTTTGCATTTTGCAACGAAAACGTCCGGAGAGAATCCCAAATTGCCCGACCGAACCCGAAAGGACATCTTTGTTTTGTAGTCCAAAATCAATGCTTCCTTATCCAAAACCAAACCCATTCTCAGCCACCTACGGTGTGGAAAGACAATAACGTCCATTCGCTCTCCATTGAGTTCTACCAACCTTAAATCGGCCCGGCGCGCCTTTTCCACGATTGAATTCAACAACCGCATAGAATGGGAATTATTCAGAAAAATGCCGTTGTTTTAATTCATCGAAACGCTTGAAAAATGTATCGGCTTCGACCCGTTCCATCTTGGTCGCTTGTATAGCATCCCTTCTCATGATATATTTAACTCGCTCCTTCCTCATTGGGTTCAACCTTCGCTACCACGGCCTCGCGCTTAATAAGTCCCCACAGTTCTTTAAACAGGAAATGGTCGAACGTCCTGATGTGGTCTTTCAAAATCTTTTCGGTGAGCATGTTTGGCCGAATGTCGAAATAATAGACGCCGTCCAGTGGGTTCAATTTGACCGTGTAGCCCTTGAAATGGCCCGGTAGGAACGTTGCACTAATGCCATACTTGTCCGGGGTTTTTCCTTTCCGTTGCACGTCGTTGAGAAAAATTGCGACATGGGGAATATCCTTGCCCGTAAGTTTTGCCAGCAGAAATTTATCAACGAAAATTTTATCCAGCCTGTCTTTGCTACTTGTTTTTACAGACCCAATTATTTTTACAAGCTCGCCGGAATTTATGATCAGATCGTGCTGGTAGCTCATCGTAAATTCCTGTTCGTCGTCCACCTTTACAGGAACTTTCACTACGCCTGACGTGCATTCGATACCGACACGAACCAACAGCAGTCGGATGAACCTTTCAAATAAATCTCCATTGATTTTGCGCGCCGTGTTGGATTGTCCCGCTGGCAAGGCATCCAGAGCTGCGCCGATTGACTGCTGCATCGTGTAAACTGACCGATTGACCATCTCGCGATTGGCTGATGTGTCACTCGTCTTAACAGCATCCAATACTTTCAAGAATTGCTGCAAATTGGCCTTCGCAACCTTGCTGGAGTAAAGCAGGTTTGAGTTTAGGGGTCTTGAAATGCTAAAATTCGCGTTCTTAAACTGGATGAAGCGGTAGTGTGTCTCGTTCCGTGAAACGATCACGGCCTGTATCGCACCGGGGGTCCCGATGAAATCTAAAAACTCCAAGCAGAAATCCACATAATGTTTCAATTCGGTGAAATTTTCCTTGTTTGATGCTGTCTTGACCAAGTCGTCCAATTTCATCGTATGCTCTCCCTTCGCTGCGCGGTTTCAGCGTCGAACCTGATCCAATCCGCCTTGGAACGTCGAACCACAAAATCCAGACGTTCGATGGCCCATTCGTTATACTGTTGGTAGCAATCACAGGCAAGCCAGCGGCGACCAAGCTGCTCAGCTACAACCGAGGTTGTGCCTGACCCGGAGAACGGATCCGCCACCAAATCTCCCGGGTTTGACGAGGCCAGCACCAGCTTGCGCAGCAGTTCTTCCGGCTTTTGCGTGGGATGCGGAGTTTTTTCGCGCATGCCATTGCAGGTGGTCGGAATGTCTATCACGTCCTTGGGCTTTGCGCCCTTCGGATTCGGAATCCAATTGTCCCGGTGCTTACCGTTCCCGTTCTTGCCAAAGTTGCTGGTTTCAGCCTGTGGATGGCTGGGGTATTTCAGCGTGTGCGCGCCGTAAGGAATGCGTATCTCATCAATGTTAAACGTGAAATCATTGCTTTTGCGAAAATGAACGATGCTTTCATGCGAACGCCCCCAGTCGCCACCAAGGTTGGCCTTGTTCTTATAGTGCCAGATGATCCAACGGCAGCTTTTGAATAAAGGCATCGCGGCAACCTTCACATCCGCCAAAATTTCCGAAAACCCGCATACATACAATGTTCCGTTTTTTTTCAAAACCCGGGCGGCTTGCTCCAGCCAGTCGCGCGACCACGCAACATAATGTTCATGGCTCTCGAAATTGTCCCAATCTGCTTTTTTTATGTTGTAAGGCGGGTCGGCAAAAACGAGGTCAACCGTTTCTGATTTTAAGCCCTTCAACCAAGCAAGCGAATCTCCGAAAAAAAGCTTACCCAACCGATTTTCGTATTGAAGTTGAACGCCGCCGGCAGAATCAACTGGATAAATCGTGCCGTTTTGGTGTCGGACTGCCAACTCCAATTGTGGAACAGTTGGTTCGCATTTCACTGACATGAATTTATGAAACATCAAAAGCGGAAATGTTTCAAGCATTGTCTGCCGAGTGACGAAACTTGGCTGCCGGAATGGAGCGGCCGAGTTTGGTCACGACACCGGACGTGCAACGAAATGGAGCCTGCGGTGTTGCAATTCCCATAGGCCAGTGAACCAAAATGACACCAATTTGGTGTCAAAATCACAAAGTTGCAGATTTCATACGATCGGACCCAATTCTTAACCGGAACCTCATGCAGCCACAGACTCAGCCTCCACGACCCTCAATCCTTTCCAAGCCTGCTGATGTTTGTTCAATTCATCCGGCACGTCATTTCGCAAAGCCATCCCATACCTGTCCCTGATCAAATCGCGCATTAATTCCCTGAAGATGGAGCGCTTCAATGTATTCAGGTTTCGTTGCTGGCTCATTTGGCAAAAAATCTGATAGGCTTGTGTTATTGTTAATATTGACCCTTCTTTTGGTTCCAGCATCGTTTCAACCGTTGGTCAATGAGTTGCATGTGCCATGCCGACTTTTGGCTGGAGCGATTGCCGCAACTGCTGGACTTGTCTGTGCCCCTGGAAGCATCACCCGTGACCGCCATCGTTTCGCCAGCGGCCACAGCGGAGCCTGACTATGCGATTTGAGGAAAGCCGTTTGGAATTCACATTGTCACGCCGCGCACCATGCCGTAATTTGATTAGCGGTATTATGTTAACTATTTCAATCAATGTCAGCTGTTGGTGGCAACTCATTACCATATAAAAAAAGGTCTGGCACTCTGCTGCGCAATTCCCAAATGGATGGCAACTGTTTGCTTTTTTTCTTTAGCAAATCGTCAATATATTTTGAAAGCGCAAAAACACTTTCAAAAGCGTTTTTCCCATCAACAATATTGGGTTCAAAACCTCCATGCAGAATACGATTTCTTGCTTGATAGACGTTATTGAACCAGTTCGACACAACGCCATTAATTTTTATGTAATCCCAATCACCTCCAATAAAATGCGGAATCCATTTTTTGAATCTTGTTGTGAAAGGTGTCTTTAGCATCCACGAATCAACTTCTGATTCAGATTTTCCATTCTTCACCCAGCAAAGCCGAAGAATGTTGTTCAAAAGTGACTCGACCGTCATTTGGAGATAAATGATTGCTTCGCGATGGTTACTCAACCACAAATAACGTCTCGCTTCGGCAAAAAATTTCCTCGACGGTAAAAACGGGTTGTTGGAGGTTACGATGTATGCACCAAGACGTTCTATATCCAAAACAATATTATCTGGAAGATTCGTCAAAATTGGATTACGATTTTTGTTCACCTGCAACGGCTGAGATTTGATTCGTTTCCATTCAGGAAGTTTTAGTATTTCAAATAAAGTGGCGCTTGCCAAACTGCCTTGTCCCAAACAATAGGTATAAATATCTTCAACTTGCATTCGGTAGGAATACACATAGCAGTTGAGGCGATTTGTTAAATGGATCAAATGCTCGAATATTCTTTGCGTATCCGCTAGGCTCAAATCCTCGTTTGTAAAACAAGCCATTTCAACACGCGTTCTCATAACAGCTTTCCTAATCCCCTCATCTTCCTCGAAAACAGGATGAACGCGCATATCTCCAAATTTATTAAAATAATAAATTGATGCTTTGTCATTGAAGATGAGTTGAAAAGTTGTGCCGTTTTTTAGCGGCATTTGAAATGGAAGAACCGTTGAAAATATAATGCAATACGCCGGAGTAAATTTGCCCTCAATTATGGTCTTCAGTTCTCGATTGTAGAAATCCTGATTTATTGAAAACGACCGAGGTTCTTTTGATTCGCTTTCCATATTTCACGCCAGCTTCATTCCCAACTTCGCTTCGTCCAGAATATCCTTCACCGTCAAGGCGCGGGTGGATTCGGGGCGGTCATCAAACGCGCGCTTCTCCTTGGTCTCGCCCCAGAAGACTTCGTAGTTGCGATTGGAATTGAAGGGCGGGTCTATGTAAATGAGGTCAACGCAGGCGTCGGGCAGTTTCTTGAGTTGTTCCAGATTGTCGCCGCAATAAATCACGCGCGTGTCCACAAGCGCGGAGGGTTTCGGTCGTGGAGCGGCAATGGTTTCTTTCGCAGCAGCCTTTTTCGCCATGCGTGGAGATTAGAAAATCTAGTGCGATGTGTCAAAGCCAGTGGTGCCAGTGCGTGTGCCAGCCCTTTTGCGACGAGAGCGGCGTTGGGTTCGTAGCCCCATAGCGGAGAATCCAATGGCGCTTTGGTCGCACCATTCAATTCTGCGGAGTGACGAAACTTGGCTGCCGGAATGGAGCGGCAACCTGGGCGGAGTGCAGCGGTATTGGCCAAGTTTGCGATGGCTTTTGTCAGGCATTGGATTTCAATGATTCGTCAAGGCGAAGCGTTGGTATTTGGTCCCGCAATTTCAGCAGATGGAGCAGTGGCGATTCAGGTAGCCAAGCCTATTCCTCAATCAATTCGTGAACGCGCTGGGGATTCGATTTGAAGCAACTTGGCTTCCAACTCACCCATCTTTCGGTTGGCAGACAGGAGTTGGTCAAAAAAGCCGTTCCGCTCGTTTTGCATTTGCTCAATTAGATAATCCTTTCCCCGATTCGCAATTTTCAAATCTAAATTTTCCCGCTCCAATTCCCGGAAGTGTACTTTATCGTCTTCCAAAACCGGTTTGGTTTTTTTAGCTGTTTCCGCAGTTGGCGGAACATTTCCGAATGGTTCCGAAGAATCTTTGTTTTTAGTGGCTTTGGCTTTTTCTTCCGCTATTGCCTGTTCCACACTTTGCGGCGAAATGTAATAACGCCGCTCGTTTGGATCGAAATAGGAATCCAGCCGGGCGATGCCCGTCCGATTTGGCTGGCACCAGTTCACGATGCTCCTTTCAGTCCGGGCAACGCCCGCCGCTTCAAACATCCGTGCCACTTCACGCACCGTCAAAGTGTGGTTTTGGTTGCGTTCCGAAACATGCGGAATGGTTCGGAAACCTTCCGCATCATTCCGAACGGTGCGGAATTCTTCGGAATCGTTCTGCACGTTTCCGAAATTTACGGAATGCTGCGGAATATTTCCGGTCTTGTTTTGCGGGTTTTGTTCCATGAAAGTTGCGAGGGGAGTCTAATTTATCCACAGATGGATTTTCCGGCCTCGTGCTATAATCATACCACACATGAAAACAATCGGGGAAGTCCTCAAAGAGAAGAATCTGCAATTGGACACGACTAATCCCGTGTTGCAAGGCGGCTTTACCCAGGTCCCGAATTTCATCCTGAAAGACCCGAACATTTCCGTGGGCGCAAAAGTCGCTTACGCCATGTTTTTGAGCTACGCCTGGCACAACGATTCGTGTTTTCCGGGGCAGGACCGGCTGGCGGAGGACATGGGCATGACCCGGCCGCGTGTCACCCAGTTGATCGCCGGATTGGAGGAGGCCGGTCTGGTGACCATCCAGCGCCGGGGACAGGGAAAAACGAACCTTTACACCATCCATTTTCAGGTGAAGCGGCTGGGGATAATACCGCCAGAGGTAAGCAGGTTTACTTCAAGAAGTAAGCCCGCCGACATCTGGAGGTAAGCCGGCTGACTTCTCTCTATAGAAGAATATACAGATTAAGAATACACAGTTTCAGGACGGTTTGTTGAAAAAGGGGATAACTCATAAAAGCAAAAATCCGATTGCCAGTGATCGAATCAAAAGCCTTCAAAAAAGGAAAATCGCACCGCGCCACGAATATCAAATCATGTCAAGAGTGCCGCGATTTAATGGTTTTGGATTCAACACACGGCCACCGGACGAGCAGTGAAAAAAATCGCTGCACGGAAAAAATGTCAGAGAGCCGAAATTTCAGATCGAAAATTCGTTTACAAATGGCGGCTTGGTTGAGCCGGATTTTCAGACCATGTCACAAAAGTTTTATTGTGCGACATAATAAAATGGCCCTGTTGAGCGGTTCCCTGCAAAACTTTGTTTCGCACGATTCGGATCGAATCAGAATCGCGGCTTCGTCCTGAACTCATCCGGCCCGTCAGTGGGCGGCCGGTCAACTTTGATGAGATCGAGTCTTTCTGGAATTTCGTTGTTCTGTGGATTCGGATTCTGAAATGCGCCGAGTGGCGATTCAGCACGGGTCAGAAATTGTATCAAAAATTCCCCCATGAATTTGGACTGTAACTCAAACATATCGTCGTCAAATCCCCCCTCTGAATTTCGATGCCCATCAATTTCGAGGTAAAGACACCGCTTCCTTCCAGGATACTGGCGTTGCGCCTTGTTTAACAACACAAGGAGAATCTGTGCCGTGCGGTTGAAATCCTCGTGCGCAGGAACTCGGTGGGCGATTGCTATCGCGTCAGCAGGGTCTCTCATGTTTTTGGCAAAACAGTTTTGATGTCGGAAGCATACGAAGCTACGGCATTTTCTGCCCCGGCAACAAGTTTAATTGTGTGACATTTCCCATGATCACTATCCAAAGTCAAAGCTGCCACGAGTGTTCATGCGGATTGTCCTTTATTTTGCCCCTACAACGACCCCTACATACATGGTATGTAGAGGCGCGAAACGCGCCGGCCACAATTTGTGGCTTCACTGAGCCACGAGTGCCCCCAACGTGTCGTCGGCTACCGCGCGACTTCGCGCTTTTTCCTACGGCTATCGGGATTCACTTCCACCTAACCGGCGCCGTTCACCAAACAGCGCGAAGTCGCCCGGCGTCGCTTATCAGCTTAGCCGACGACACGTTGGGGGGACGGGTTCAAAATATGTCCGATTGGACACACGACTTCAGGACGACTTCGCAAATCGTGCGAAGGGACGAGTTTTCAGGACGAAACCTCCGATTGTCGGAAAAAGCGCCGCCGCCTATTGCGGCATTCACTACGACGCGCGCAGCGCGACCTTATGGCCAGCATCGCTGGCATCGTGCTACAATGGAATTCGTCGGGTTTCGGACTCAGCCGCCATTACCCCGTTGGCTCGCACCCAACAGCGTTTGCCAATGGTTTCATCACAGCCATTGAAATGCCTTCGCGCTGGTGCGGCGTTTCACCTGTCAATGGTTCCTACCACAACCGGGGAACTATTAAATGGCCGGGAGTGGCGGCTGAATCTGCAATCATGAATGACGAATCTATTTTGATCGGCACACACGAAATTTGGGGAAAAACAGTTCCCTTCGGGATTTCCCTGCCGGATTTACGCCAGCACGTTTATGTCATCGGCAAGACGGGTTCGGGAAAAACGACGCTGTTGCGGAACATGATTTTGCAGCACATCGCGCTGGGGCATGGCGTCGGTTTGATTGACCCGCACGGTGACTTGGCCGAGGAATTGTTGAGCCACATCCCCCGCTGGCGCACCGACCACCTGGTTTATTTCAATCCGTCCGATTTGGAATTCCCCGTTGCGCTGAATTTGCTGGCGAACGTGCCGAAGGATGAAAGACATCTGGTTGCGTCCGGCATTGTCGGTGCGTTCAAGAGCATCTGGCCGGATTCATGGGGGCCGAGAATGGAATACATTTTATACAACGCCATCGCCGCCCTGCTCGATTGCCAGAACACTTCCCTGCTGGGCGTGAACCGGATGTTGACTGACGACAAATACCGGGCACGGGTGATCCGGCAAATCAGAGACCCGTTCATCAAGGAATTTTGGGAACATGAATTCGCCAGCTACGACGAGCGGTTCCGGCGTGAGGCCATCGCACCCATTCAAAACAAACTCGGCCAGTTTTTGTTGAATCCCGTCATTCGGAACATTCTTGGCCAGGTCAAATGCAAGGTGAGCTTCCCTTTCATCATGGACAACCAGCGGCTGTTCATCGCCAATCTGTCCAAAGGCAAAATCGGCCATGACAAGGCGAACCTGCTCGGCTCGCTATTGGTGACACAATTTCAACTGGCAGCCATGCGGCGTGCCAACCAGCCGGAGGACGAACGCCGGGATTTTTACCTGTTCATTGATGAATTCCAGAATTTCACCACGGACAGTTTTGCGGCGATTCTGGCCGAGGCGCGCAAATACCGATTGTGCCTGACGCTTTCGCATCAATACGTTGACCAGATTCCGCTGCCCGTCCGGCAGGCGGTGTTCGGCAACGTCGGCACGCTGTTTTCATTCCGTATCGGCAACACGGACGCCGAGGTGTTGCAGAAGGAATTTGCCAATGCGTTCATCGCACAGCAGTTCGTGGATTTGGAACGGTTCAATGTGCTCAGCAAGATTTTGGAAGATGGCACGAACAAAGAGCCGTTCAAAGGGACAACGCTGCAACCGTTGGACAACAGCATTGGCCGGGCGGTTGCCCACATCGCCAACTCGCGCCAAAAATTTGCCACGGCGCGAAAGTGGGTTGAATCCAAATTGAGCAAATTGGCTATTTCCAGTTCCGACAGGATTCCACAAACGCCACGAAATCGTCATTCTGGAGGACTTTGACTTTTTCCCATACGTCGCGAGGAATCGGCAGCGAAAAGAATTGCGCGATGTCCCGGCGCAAGCCTTCCACCTTGACGACCAGTTGATTGCTCATTGCATAAAATACGCTGCTCATATGAAAAATGACGAAAATGACGAACACCCGCTCGGCGGCGGTAACCGGCTGCTTGGTCGTGTCCGCCGATGCGTCACGCACCCGCGCCAATCCTTTGTCGTTGAGAAAAACTTTCCAGACTTCCCGGTGGCTGGCAGTGATGGCAAGCAGATTGGCAATCCGCCGGGTCTTGGTTTCCGAACGTAGTGATATGGCCGTGAACCACAAGCTGCCGATGACACCGGCGGTGCTTAAAAGATTGAATGAATTGTTCGCAAACCAGCCCCAAAGTTCCATGCCGCCATTTTACCACAAAATCACAGGCAGTCGGGAATGTCTCGCTTGGCGTTCACCAGGAGATTGCGCGGCAGGCGTACAATTCGTTCATCCCGCCCGCAGCCGGCCGTCGGCGGCAATTTCGGGATCGCCGCATCGGTGATGTCGATGCCGATGATGGCAAAGTCACCATTGTCGAGTTCCCAAATGTCGGGACACCCATCGCCACCGACGCTTTTCGCGCCGTTGGCGTGCGGATCAGGGCCAATGCGTTTTGCGAACATGTATAATATGTAACTATGGTGGCATCCACTGTCAAATTGTTTTCTGTTAAAACTTGCACATGGCAAAAAGCACACTGCCCGGCAAAATATGTTCGCATGTGGCCTGTTCGTTGCGGGACGAGCGGCTGAAGCAAAATGTTTCCCTAAATGTGTTGGCAGCCCGTGCTGGCCTTTCGCGTCAAATGGTCAGCTATGTCGAGCAAGAATTGCGAAAACCAACACTCGATACGCTGCTGCGTATCTGTGAGGCTTTGGAAATTCGGGTTGAAGATTTAATTGCCAAAGCGCGAAAAGCGGCTGCGAAAGCACCAAAAAAATAACTTTTCATGTTAAAATGAAACGGTGCCTCGACTTCCCCGTTTCAAACGCTCGCCAGACATTCCACCGCTAAGGTTGACCAGCCGTGACGGTGAGATTTTGAAATGCCTCCAGCGCCACCGATTTCTTCGTTCCGACCACATTGTCGCGTTAAGCGACGGCAGCCGGCAGCAGGTGTTGCGGCGGTTGCAGCGGCTTTTTCATCATGGTTTCTTGGAACGACCATGGTGCCAGATTGATTATTACCAAAGCGGTTCACGACGGATCGCCTACGGTTTGGGCAACAAAGGCGCAGCCTGGTTGAAACGCGAGTTGTCTCTGCAATTCCATCAGCTTGATTGGCAGCAGAAAAGCTACGTCGGCAGATTGTTCCTTGAGCACGCCTTGTTGGTTTCCGATATTATGGTTGCTCTTGAACTGGCGTGCCGGGACCGGAAAGACATCCGGTTGCTGTCGGCGGACGATTTGCAAATCCCGAACAGGCGCGAACCGTTTCAATGGAAGGTGGACATCGGCCAGCGGCAGAAATGCGGGGTCATTCCCGACCGGGTATTTGGTTTGGAATTCAACGGCAAACAATGTTGGTATTTCCTTGAAGCCGACCGTGACACCATGCCCATGACACGCGGCAATCTTGACCAGACCAGTTTCCAGCGAAAACTGCTCGCCTACGAAGCGACTTGGTCGCAAAACCTTCACCGCACCCGGTTCGGCTGGCAGCGGTTTCGCGTGCTGACCGTCACCACCAACAAACAACGGGTTCAAGGAATAATAGAAGTGTGTCAGGGCTTGGCGCACGGACATGGCCTGTTTCTGTTTTTAGACGCAGCGTCACTTGCGAAGCACGGGAACATCCTCACGATCCCGTGGCAGACCTGCCGACCTGAAAAGACCGCAACTTTGACATAATCGTCGTTTTGTTGCCTGCTACCGGCACCCCTGGTTTGTTTTTTCATTTCGTGCTAGGGTGCGACCAGAAGCCGGATTCCCCGGTTTTGTTCCCCTGAAACAGCACATTGAAAGGAGTCATCCTATGCCTAAAAAACCGTTCGTAGATTTTCGGGAAATTCGTTCCCGAATCACCATGGAAAACGTCCTGCAACACTACGGTGTTCTCGACACCTTCAAACGCATCGGCACCCGCTTGAGCGGGCCTTGCCCGATTCACGGCGGCAGCAACCCCACGCAATTCCGGGTTGATACCGAAAAAAACATCTGGAATTGCTTCAGCGAATGCAAGCATGGCGGCAACGTCCTGGACTTCATCGCCAAAAAAGAGGATGTGTCCATTCACGACGCGGCCATTAAAGCCTGTGAATGGTTCAATATCCCGCTGGAGGACGTTAAAACCAACGGGCATTCAGCGCCGGAATCGGAAGAACATACTTCCCCGACACCCGCCGCCAAGCCCAAATCGGCACCGGCACCCAAGTCGGAGGACAACACGCCCAATCCACCCTTGAAATTCAAGCTGGAGAAATTAGATCGCGCGCATCCGTATTTTGCGGAACGCGGCATCAGCCAGGAAACCGTCATTGATTTCGGTCTTGGCTATTTCACCGGCGACAAGGGATTGATGGTTGGCCACGTCGTCATCCCGATTCACAACGTCAAAGGTGAAGTCGTGGCCTACGCCGGTCGCTGGCCGGGTGACCCGCCCGAGGGCACGCCGAAATACAAACTCCCCACCGGCTTTCGGAAGGGGCAGGAATTATTCAACTTGGATCGTGCCATCAAGGAACCGGCGGGCAAACCGTTGGTCATCGTCGAAGGCTTCTTCGATTGCATGATGCTCCACCAGCACGGCTGGCGCAAAGTGATTGCCCTCATGGGCAGTTCCCTGTCGCCCGCGCAGGAGGGGTTGATTCGGAAACACACCGACAGCAACAGTCACGTCATCGTCATGCTCGACGAAGACGAGGCGGGACAGGCAGCGCGTGATGAAATCGCAGGCCGACTTGCCAAATTCTGCTTCGTCAAAATCCATCTATTCGAGGAACCCGGCACGCAGCCGGAACACCTTTCCTTCGAGGAGGTGCAAGACCTGATTGGAGGTGCGCCGTGAAGCGTTACGAAGGCAGCCGTGAAGGTTATGCCGCAGACGTTTCCGTCAATGGCCGTCCGCTCAATCCCCGGCTCGACTTGTGGAATCACAGTCCGACCGGATTTGAATGGGGCTATGGCGGCAGCGGCCCGGCGCAATTGGCACTGGCACTGTTGGCCGATCACTTCGGTGACGACCAACGGGCCGTTGAGCTTCATCATGACTTCAAATGGGAGGTGGTGGCGAAGCTGCCAAAGCGCGGTTGGACACTTACGGATCAGGAGATTCGGCAAGCCGTCGCGACTCTGAAGTCTTCCTCCAATCCTTCAACGTCAACTCCGTGCGGACACACCCGCTGTGTGAAAGGTACCAATGAAACTGAGTGACCTTTTGTTACAAATCACTCCGTTGCCATGGCGTTCTATGGAGGCAGACAACGACAAGGTCATTCCGACGGTCAGAATTCTTGGCCGGCGGAAGCATGACCCCTCAAAGGAGGTCTGTTTCGGGCGCATCGACTCAGCACGAGACGCGCGTTATGCCTGTCACGCAGCCAACCTGCTGCCGGAGGCAGTCAACGCTCTCAAGTTGCTTTTGGAAGACCAGAAGCGCGCGAGATCGGAGCTTTCCCGGTCGCAGTTTGAATTCTGCGAGTCCGTTCTCGCCAAGGCAGAAACCATTCAACCGGAGTAAACATTATGGACGTTCACTGTTCATCGTGCGGCGAGCCGTGGGATGTCTATCATCTGCGGCACGACGCCATATTCGAGACTGACCTCGACCAGGCCGAAGCCGAGGCATGGCGGGAATTGTCTCCGCAGTTACGACTCTCGCAGCGGTATCGCGAGAAGTTCAAGGCGGCCGGATATGAATTCGGCGCCAGCGTCATCAACGTGGTGCGTTGTCCGGCCTGTCCGAAAGACGCCAAGCCAGACCCTGACAAGGCGGCATTAAAGGCCGGCATCGTCGAAATTCTAGGCGACGATGAAGACGGAATTGCGGCCACAATGGAGGACTACGGCTTATGAGCACGCAATCCTTCCCTATCGCCCGATTCCGAATCGGCCACATCGTGTCTACACCCAACGCGCTGGCGCATCTGACCCAAGAGGACATTCTTCTTGGGATTCAGCGGCATCAGGCCGGCGATTGGGGCGATGTTTGCGCGGAAGACCGTCAGGCCAACGACCAGGCTCTGGTTCACGGCACGCGATTGCTCTCCGCATATCTTGCCGCCAACGGCACGAAATTCTGGATCATCACGGAAGCGGATCGTTCAGCAACAACGGTTTTGCTGCCGAAAGATTATTGATCACACGGCCTCTTTCTTATGAAGGAGGCTGTTTTTTTTGATTTATTTTCATAATATCATTTAGAATTGTGAACATTTGTTGTAAGCGTATTGTTTCATTAAATATTTTCCTCTTTATGCGCTTGCTCGAAGACGGCCAGATGATTCGCGATACGTACGAAGTGGAACGCTTCTTGGGCGAAGGAGCGTTCGCGGAGGTTTATCGCGTCAAGCATCGCTTTCTTGGCCGGCAGGCCATGAAAGTTTTCAAACGTGTCGGTATGAATCTCGACGAGATTCAGGACATGCTCGGCGAGGCAATCCTGCTTACACACCTCAAACATCCGAACATCATCAGCGTTTCCGACGCAAATATCTTTGAAACACCGCACGGCACTTGTGGATATTTCACTATGGAGCATGTGCCCGGTGGCAGTCTCGATAAGTTCTGGCGTTCTCACGGCGGGCAGTTTGTTCCCATCGAGACGGCAATTGATCTGGTCAAGCAGGTCTGCCGGGGAATCACGCAGGCGCATCGAGAGAAACCGCCCATCATTCACCGCGACATCAAGCCGCAGAACATTCTCGTGGGTTATGAGGCGGACGGATTGCGGGCGCGTGTCAGCGATTTCGGTCTGGCGAAAAAGGTGAACCCGCTCACGTTGCTGGCGACCGCTGCTGGCACTCTTGCCTTCAAACCGCCGGAGGCTTTCGCTGAACGCAAAGGCGATTCGTGCGCTGCCGATGTTTGGGCCATTGGAGCTACGCTTTACCTCCTGCTGACGGACCGGCTGCCGTTTGAGATGCCAGCGAATGTCAGTTGGGGGAGCAAGAATCTGTTCGACAAGCCAGTGTCGCCGCCATCCGAAACGAATCCCGACGTGAATCACGCGCTGGATTCCATCGTGATGAAGACGATGGAAAAGCAAGCGGACAGCCGCTACCCGACAGCCAAGGAACTTTTGAGCGCATTGGAAAATTGGAAGCCAGCGATTCACGATTCAGCACCAAAGCCAAAAACACTGACGAGCGAGCCATCAAAGTCTGTGTTGGGTATGCCGTCACCAGCAGACGAAGGAATTGCAAAGGACTTGGCGCAAAAAGCGTTCAAGGCGAGGCAAACGGGACGACTTGCTGAAGCGGCGGATTTGATGGAGGAAGCCTTCAACAAATCACCAGAATTGCGCCAGAAATATGCTCACCAAGTCAAAATGTGGCGTTGCGGGGTAAGCATGTAACTGAATTTAGCCATGTCCACTCCGGGAGAAAAAGACAGCGAACGATCCTCGCGGCAGCGCGGCTCGTCGGAGTGCAAGCCCCTGATTGACGCCGCGACGAAGGATTTGTTCCGCAAGAATGCTTTTCGCATTACTGGACTTCCAGTTGATGCGACCAACCCCGAAGTCGCGAAACACGCGGGCAAACTCCTGATTCTCGTGGAGTGTGGGAAAGATCCGCACACTCAAAGCGCCGCTTTCCCCATCAAGCCACCGCCAACGCTGGATGAGATTCGTGAGGCAATTGGAAACCTCAAAGACCCGGAGAAACGGCTGATTGACGAGTTCTTTTGGTTCTGGCCGGAAGAATTTGGAAACAGCCAATCCGATCCAGCGATGCAGGCGTTGTCAAAAGGTGATTTGGAAACGGCCTCGCAAATCTGGAGTGCCAAGGAAGAACAACCAACCGGCGGAGTTGTTGCAAAACATAACCTGGCTTTGGTGTTTCACATCGCCGCGCTCGACTGGGAAAACTACTCCGTCAAGAATGAGGTTGAGGAGGAGCGGCGACAGAAGATTACCGATTACTGGAAAGGAGCGTTCAAACGATGGGAGCACCTCGCGATAAGCGAGCAATTTTGGGAGAAAGTCACAGCATGCATCCGCCAGATTAACGAACCCGACAGACTGCCGACAAGTTTTGCGCGCCGGATGCGCGCCACGCTGCCGGAAGCTCTGGACAAAATCAACGCCGAGCTTGCACTTGCCTTTGCTGAATCCGGGAAAATTGAACTTGCACGGCTTCATATTCAGTTCATGCGCGAGACAAACCAAGGGTTGGATAATGTCGAGAAGACTGCCGAGTTGGTTTTGACGCCCGCCAGAAACAGATTAAAGGAGCAAATTAAGCAAGCGAAAGACCGCGCGGACAAAACCCCACACGAGGCTGCCAATGCCGCCCGCGAATTGCTTGAGCAAGCCCGGCAAACGATGGCTCTGTTTGATCTCTTTTTCGGGAAGGAGAGCATTTCGCGAAATGAACTGTCCGACGAATTGGCAAGCGTTTGCAATCGTCTTGTGATTGCTTACGACAAAACGACCGATGACTACAAAACATCCCTCTACATCTTAAAGGTGGTTCTTCCGTTTGCAGCATCCGTTGAATTGCGGCAATTGATCAAGACTAACGTTTACTGGTTCACGTTATCCGCAATTAGTAATAGCAAGGATCGCCCCGACGCCCGCTTGAATCGGTTCATTTTTGAAGCCATCCCAGTTCCCACCAACACTACCACGAATGCTAATTCAAACTCTGAGACCGGTCTGTTTAACCACGCCGCCGCCGTTCTTCGGGGGATTTCACTTGACGCTTGGAACAAATTTCAGGACAGCGCAACAGCAATCGCAGCAAACGACCTCGCAATCAAATACGCGTGTGATCCTGATCTAAAAGAACGTCTCCTTTTTGACCGTGCAACACTCAGAAAGAACGCCGAACAAAATCATCATTCAGGGATTGAACATATCAAGTATGAAGGCTCCGATTGGATTGTATTAAATGAACAACGCAAGCAGAAATCTTCCAACAAAGAGAAATCTTCCAACAAAGTGGGCATCGGTTTTCTGGTTTTCGGGGCGATAGTTGTGCTTTGGGGCATTATCGGCTCGTGCAATTCAACAAACACTTCTTCGAGTAACAGTTCTTACACGCCATCTCCTACGCCAAGCGCACCTACATACACACCGCCGCCGACAGTCGGGAATCCCGCGAACAAGACCTATCGCATTCCAAGTTCTGTGAGCAGCACACTCGCCAATGAAAAGGCGGAACTCGAATCAGAACGAGCACCACTTGAAGCTCTTGACGCTCAGGTTGAAAAATTGGGGCGTGAGATTGAGAATGATCGTCTTTATCTTGACCGCACCAGTCAGTTCGCCGTGGACGAATTCAACGTAAAGGTTGGCCAATACAACGCGCTGGCCCAAAAAGCCAAGACTGCGAACGCCGCATTCAACGAAAAGGTTGACAACTACAACGCGAAGTGGCGGCAATACGGACGGTGACTTTATGAAAACCAAACGCAGTCCAAAGTCCTTAAAGAGGCCAAGTCGAAAAGACTGGCTCGAGATTCGAAGCGTTGACATCTCGCCTGAAAAAGCAATCACAGAACTTGCCCAAACCATTTTTGAAGTCGGCGCGGCGACCTCCAAAAAACAAATCGCCCATGATGCCGAAGCGCCATCAGCCTATGTGAAGACACTTGTTTCTATTGCGACCAACGCTTGGCGAGCCAAAACAAAAATGTTGGACACCGCAACAGGCGAAATTCGTGAAGACATGAAGCGCGTTGGCCGTCACATCGAAGCGATTTACCGCAATCTTGCGGAAGTTGGCATTGTGATTCGCGATCACACCGGCGATGTGTATGATGAAGGGCAACCAATGAAAGTCATTGCCAGCAAACAAACGCAAGGATTGGACAAAAAACGTGTCAGCGAAACTTTGCTCCCTTCAATTTTTTGGAACAACCGGTTGATCCAAAATGGAGAAATCGAAATTACCACGCCGCCCGCTCCGAATGTGGCCTTAAATTTTGAGAGCTTTATGGAGTCAAAGGGTTTGACAGAAACCGAACGCGAGTTAGGACGCGAGCAATTAAAACATGCATATAGTTCATATGGATTAAACGGAGAACACTTCGCTAAAGATTTTAATGAAGAAAATTTGCTCGCTGTGTTAATGAAAATGGAGCGTTACCTAATTGACACCAACGCTGCGTGGGTGTTGACAAGTGAGCCCATAAAGCCAGGTAACGAAAACAAAGCTTTCATAATTGGCATAACTATTGCCGATGAAAGCGAAAACCAGAGAGCACTGCTTTTTAGTAAGAGGATTGACATTTCCAGGAACAACATATTCGCGTTGGCGATGAGAAACGTGAACGGCAAGCCCATCTTGGAAATTCACCGGCGCGATGAACATTTTCGGAAAACTTTCGATGAAGAAAAACTGCGGCGGGAATCTCCTGAATGGGAACGAATGCACATGGCCAATATGTTGGACTTTCAGCGGAGGATATTTGAGGTATTGAAAGTATCGGATATTACAGCCTTACAAATAGACAAGATGGATTCGATGAAATCCAACCTAATCCAATTCGTCCGTTCGAAAGCTCCTGCTTGTTTCAAGAATTATGCGAACGCTGTTGTTGTTGCATCGAGTTGCTATGCCGCGCTACTTTTGGAGTCAGACGAAGTGGGAAAGAAGACTCGAGAAGAATTTGGTGCCTCAAAGCGCAACATCTTCGGGGATACTCGTTTGGTTCAAAATGCGCTTTGGCTCAACAGTCGCATCTTGAGCAATGATGGAGGCGTTAGGAGGATGGTGGAATATCTTGCGCTGCCAGAAATTACAATGAAGGGCATGATTTAGGCCGCTTCCGTTTAACCTCAATAATTTTTTACTATGAACAGAACAACTATAGATTTTGGAATTGATTTGGGCACAACCAACAGCGCCGTGGCTGTCTTTACCGGCAATCACGGAGAGCCGACGAAGATTATCAAGAACACGACGGATGGAAACGACGCGGACATCACTCCATCGGCAGTGTATATCAACAAGAAGGGAGATGTGCGTGTGGGATTGCGAGCAAAAAACCGAATTATTGACGAGGATACGGGAGGGGACGTTCACATCGAGTTCAAGCGGCAGATGGGGACAGATCATATTTATCAGTTCAAAAGCAGCGGCCAGAGTCGCAAGCCGGAAGAACTTTCCGCAGAAATCTTGAAGTCTTTGCGGGCTGACGTGCAGCAGCGGACAGGTGAAGTGGTCGAAGCTTCGGTGATTACCGTCCCGGCGGCATTTGAGTTGCATCAATGCGATGCGACGCGCAAGGCGGCACAACTTGCGGGCTTCAAAGAGAGTCCGCTTCTTCAAGAACCGGTCGCAGCGGCGCTCGCCTACGGTTTCCAAGTGGATCAGGAAAAAGCCTACTGGCTCGTCTATGATTTTGGCGGCGGCACGTTCGACGCGGCTATCATCAAATCCGAGGAAGGGACGATCCATGTAGTGCATCATGGCGGCGACAATTTTCTCGGTGGGTCAAACATTGATTGGGCGATTGTCGAGAAGTTGGTCGCGCCACGGCTGGCCAAAGAGCTTGGCCTCTCTAATTTTGTGCGTGGCAACGAAAGGTGGAAACGGGAATTTGCCAGGCTGAAATACGCTGTTGAAATTGCAAAAATTGACCTGTCTCGAAACGAACGGACAATAGCCGAATTTGGCAATTTCACTAATGACGGCGGTGAAAAGATTCCTTTCGAATGTGAACTGACTCGCGACGAGGTCGTGAACGTCGCCGAACCCATCATCTTACGCTCGGTGGAAATCTCGAAACGGGTATTGAAGGATCAAAAACTCGGCAAGGAAGCCATCAAGAAAGTCATACTCGTCGGCGGCCCGACACTCGCACCCTATTTTCGCGAAATCCTCGCAAGTAAACTTGGAATCACACTTGATCCTGACCCTGACCCGCTCACGGTCGTCGCGCGTGGCGCAGCGGTGTTCGCCGGAGCACAGCGATTGAAGGTGCGCACTGCCGCGCCGTTGGCAGTTGGTGAATACCAGCTTGAACTTGCCAAATCCTTCAACCCTGTCGGACTTGAGAGCGCACCAATGGTTGGCGGCAAAGTTTCCGGCGCGTCCGCGCAAGATTTTACGGGCTTTGCCTTGGAACTCGTGAATACCAAAGGCCAATGGCGCAGTGGAAAAATTTCAATTCGGCCCGATGGGGTGTTCGTGACGAGCCTCCATGCGGAGAAAGGCGAGAGGAACACGTTTACCGTTGAGTTGTATGACGTGAGCGGTCGAAAACAGAAAATCACACCCGACACGCTGACCTACACAATCAGCACTCCTCCACCGGAACAACCGCTTATCAATTCCATAGGAATCGCTCTTGCGAACAACGAGTATGACAAGAAGCGTCTGGAAAAGGGGCGCGGACTGCCGCAAACAGTAACGGTGGATTGTGTCACGACCGTCCCACTTCGCCAGGGCCAGAGGGACGACGTGTGCAAAATCCCAGTCGTTGAAGGTGAAAATGACAAGGCTGATCGCAATCGCTTCAACGGCGCACTTGAAATTCGCGGCGACATGATCCGCCGTGACTTGCCCGCAGGCAGCGATGTCGAGGTGACACTGAAAATAGATGAATCGCGCATCATCACAGTTACAGCCTACGTTCCACGGCTCGACGAGGAGTTTGCCGCAAAAATCGAAATGAAACGTCACCAGCCAAATCCTGACCAACTGGCAAGAGACTATGAGGCGGAAATGAAGCGATTTCGCGAAGTGAAATCCAAAGCCGCAGCAACGGGAGGAGAGACGGCGGAAAGACTCGTTGAGGAAGTTGAGGCTTCACCGCTTGCACAAGACGTAAAGGAAACTCTTGCCGCCGCCAAAGCAGACCCGACCGCAGCCCTTCAATGTGAAAGGCGATTGCTGGAATTGAAACTCAAGCTCGACGAAGCCGCTGACGCCCTGGAGTGGCCAGCGCTCCAAAAAAACGCGCGCGATTGCCTCGGGTGGCTGCGAGAACTTGCCGACCAACATGGCAGCAAAGAACAAAAACAAAAGGCGGAAGACCTCGCAGTTCAAGTGGAGGAATTCCTTCGAGATCACAAATCTGACCGATTACGAAGGAAAATTGAAGAGATGGTTCGACTCTGTTGGCAGATCGAGATGGCACAACCCGGTTGGTGGGTTCGTGAGTTTCAACGATTGGAAAAGTTACAACTCAAGATGACAGATCAAAGCCGGGCTGCCCGACTGATCGCCCAAGGGCGAGACTGTATTGATAAGAACAACATTATAGGTTTACAGAATGTCGTCAGGCAGCTTTGGGAATTGCTACCTCCCGATGAGGATGATGCCGGGCCACGCGGTTACGGCGCGACCATCATGCGCAGGTAGTTTTTCGGCGTGAACGAAAACGAACAACAGTTGCCGAATGAAGCGCGAACCGCGCTTCAAAATTGCTTTGCTCAAATCCGGCTCGCACGCGCCACGGAACTTGCGCAGTCGAAACGGTTTCTCGAAGCAGAAGCCGTGCTGGTGTCTAATGGCGAACTTCCCGACAACCCACGCGAGTTGGACTTGCTGGCGCGCATGGCCGCGCAACAAGAACAATTCTCGAAAGCCCGCCGCTTGTGGGAAGCCGCACTCGAAAAATCGCCAGCGGACGAGGAATATGCTCAATGTCTCGAACGAGTCCGAAAAATGGAGCACACGTCCGAGTTGACCGACAGAGTCTTGAACTATGTGGTTTGGGTGGTCGTGCTTTTCAGCATCGCGGCCATCGTCTATGCGTTCAAACCATCGAAATGAAACATTCCCCCAGCTTGATTTTGGTTTGGCGCGTGGCCGAGTTCGAGGCGCGCCACTCAAAAGCTTCGACGATTGAGCCGATTCACCTCCTGCTCGGTTTGTGCAAAGTGGTTGACCTCGATCTCCCGGAGTTTGTGTCAAAGGACTCGCCGGATAGAGATGAAGTGCTTGAGGAGCTGCTACGAGAAGTCAGAAAACTGCGAACCGTTTTCCGCGCCGCCGGTTTAGATGCCAAGACGTTCCGCCGTCGCTTGCGACGTGTTTCCCCTGAACGACGATTCGCGTTAGATGATTCGGAACGATTACACCGGAGTTCTGCTGCGAAGCGCGTATTCGCCGATGCGGAGCATTTCGCCCAACTTGGCAGCAGCGCGGTTTATCCCGTCCACCTGCTTTACGCGGCTCTGCTTGCGGAGGACAAACATCGCGACGCAACGCTGACTGAACTCGACATTGACAAGAAGCGCCTGACGAACGTTGCCAAGCGGGAAGTTTTGATGCCGCAGCTTGGCTCTGCATCCGCGTCGAAGAAGGCAAGAACACGGTGGAACTAAAATTTGCAGTAAAACGAACTAATACCAAAAACAATACTTACCTGACTTCCATCTTTCAGCTCAATGTGAAAGGTCTCGTATGATTTGCCATTGTCCTCAGTCCCGTGAAGGCGGCCCATGATTTTCCAGTCCTTATGTTTCGTGCCGAATTTGTTTTCGATCCACGAATATTCTGCGTGAATACCAACAAGACTAGTCGTGGTGTTGATGATAACGGCCTTTTCCTTGGAAGAGCCATCACCTCCACCATAAAGGCCTCCTGACACTCCGGTAAGAAACTGAAAGACTAAATGAGCTTCGTGTTGAGTTAGTTTTCTCTCGCCTGCGAACAGCGTAATGAAAGGGCGATGAAAGTTATTTCCCTTTTGGACAGCGAACTTTCGCTGGAGGAAATTACCAAGGCAAAAAAACTGGCTCAAGATTTTAAGCTGCGAAAGGGATAGCTTGGGGGAAGGTTCATGTTTCCGATTTCGCGGAGTCGAGTTTACTCACCGACAACAGCTTCGGTTGCTCGCAGCGTTGCGAATTCTCCTGCCAATCCTTTTCCCAATCATCCAGCGACGGCACGGTGACTTCGGCGTGTTTCGAGTAGGCATGATGCACCGCCTTGGAATGAGGTGGGAAACTGCACCGCATCCCGCCATTGCCACCACTACTTCACAAAACTATGTACTCCGTGCTAGGATGCTTTATTGGAGGCGGCTCATCTTCTTTGAGTCCGTCATTAGTTCACCCCCAAGCACATTGAAAGGATAATCCCATGAATGCTCGTATCCCCCCAAGCCACTTGAAGGAGGTTTTATGAAACACGCCAGAAAATGTTTCAACGACCCGGCGCAGACCGAGTTTGTCGGCATCATCTGGCGTCCCTGGCAGCATCCGTTCCGGCT
>PMOA01000016.1 GCA_003161635.1 Limisphaerales bacterium | reverse complement strand
GCAGGATGCCGGAAGCACGTTCAATCTTCCGCCTTGAATGCGCGGGAAATCAAATCCTGCACCGCTTTCTTCGGCTCCTTGCCTTCGTAGAGCAGCGCATAAACCTCGTCAATGATCGGCGTGAGCACCTTCTTCCCGCGCGCCAGCCGGTGCGCGGATCGCGCCGTCGGATATCCCTCGGCCAGTTTCGGATGCGACGCCTGGATTGCCGCCATCGTTTCACCGTGCCCAAGACGTTCGCCGAGGTCGCGATTACGGCTCTGCTTCGAGAAACACGTCAGCATGAGGTCGCCCAGACCGCTCAAACCGGCGAACGTTTCCGGTTGCGCGCCGCACGCCACTCCCAGCCGGCGCATCTCGGACAGCGCCCGTGTGACCAGTCCGGCCTTGGTATTGTCACCGTAACCCAAGCCGTCGCTCACGCCGGCCGCGATGGCGATGATATTTTTCAGCGCGCCGCCGTATTCCACGCCGAGGATGTCCGTGCTGCGATAAATGCGGAAGCTGGGGCGGTGGAAAAGTCCTTGCACCGTTCGCGCCGTGCCGTCGCTTTCACTGGCGCAAACCACCGTGGTCGGAATGCCCAGCGCCACTTCGCGGGCAAAGCTCGGTCCGGAAAGCGCGGCCACGCGGTTCGCCGGGGCCTGCTCGCGCAGAATCCGGCTCATCGTTTCGCCGGTCTCAAATTCAATGCCCTTGGTCACGCTCACCAAAATGGCCGGATGCCCTTTCAGCTTCATGGCAACCTGACGGAAGGCCTGCGACGGAATGGCCATGGCCAGGCACTCGGCCCCCGCCACCGCCTTGGCGAAATCCGCCTCCGCCTTCCAATCCGTCGGCAACGCCATGCCGGGCAGGTAACGCTCATTCCGCCCGCGGCGGAGTTCGTCGAGCGTCCGGGCGTCAATGTCCCAAAGTGTCACGGCATTGCCGTTTTCGTGCAGCACTTTGGCCAAGGCGGTTCCCCATGCACCCGCGCCAAGTACAGTGATTTTCATTTCGTTGCCTCTTGTGTCGCGGATTTCTGACCAAAACGTTGTTCCGTGCCGTTGAGCAGACGCTGGACGTTGTCTCTGTGTTTGAAGATGGCGAGCAGTCCCAGCGCGGTGGTGACAATTCCCAAAAACAGGCTGTCCTTCGTCAACCAAACCGCCATGGGCAACGCCACCGCTGCCGCGATGGACGCAATGGAGACATAACGGGTTAAAACCGCCGTGACAATCCACGTCACGAGGGCGATGCCCGCCGCCAGCGGCGCCAGCGCAAAGAAAACTCCCGCGCTGGTCGCAATGCCCTTGCCGCCCTTGAATTTCAGCCAGCAGGTAAAATTATGACCGAGCACCGCCGTAATGCCCGCAAGAATCCGGTAAAGTTCCGTGTTCGTCGTTGGACCGCCCAGAAGTGTCAGTACCCAATCACAAAGCCAGGTGCAGGCGACGTAGCCTTTCAATCCATCAACGATGAGCGCAAATACTCCCGCTGTTTTACCGACCATGCGAAAAACATTGGTCGCGCCGATGTTGCCGCTGCCAACGGCGCGAATGTCAATCCCCCTGACGCGGGCGACGAGATAGCCCGTGGGAATCGAGCCAAGCAGATACGCGGCGACGGCGATGACAATAAAAGCGGGCACGACGGGAGTTTATGGCGCAAGAATCGAAAACAGAAAGCGCAAAGTTAAATCCGAAATCCGAAACTCGGAGTCCGAAAGAAGCCCGAATTCCGAAAACCGAATCCATGACTGGCAACCCGCCTTCGGCAATTCGGGTTTCTGATTTCTTTCGGCATTCGGATTTTGGGTTTCGGGCTTCTCCCGGCGCGCCACTTTTCTGACGCCGGTTTGGTTGGCGAAAAAATCGGCGTCATCATTTTCTTTTACTTGGAGACGCGTCTGATTTAAACATCGGCCGTGTTGATGAACGAACATTCGCGTATTTACGTGGCCGGCCATCGCGGTTTGGTGGGCAGCGCCATCTGGCGTGAACTTCAACGGCAGGGATTTGACAACCTCATCGGCCGCACCCGCCAGGAGGTCAAGNNGGCCGCCAAGGTCGGCGGCATTTACGCCAACGACACCCAGCCCGCGTCTTTTCTTTTTGAAAACCTGCAAATTCAAAACAACCTCATCCGCGCGGCCTGGCAGACGGGTGTCCGGAAATTGTTGTTTCTGGGAAGTTCCTGCATTTATCCCAAACTCGCGCCTCAGCCGCTCAAGGAGGAATATCTGCTCACCGGACCGTTGGAGCCGACCAATGAGTGGTATGCCGTCGCCAAAATCGCCGGCATCAAACTTTGCCAGGCCTGCCGGCGCCAGCATGGCTGCGATTTCATCAGCGCCATGCCGACAAACATGTATGGGCCAAACGACAACTATGACCTGCAAACGTCGCATGTGCTGCCGGCGTTGATCCGGAAGTTTCACGAGTCTAAACAAACCGCCGCCGCCACCGTTATCTGCTGGGGCACGGGGACTCCGTTGCGGGAATTTCTTTACGCCGATGATCTCGCGAGCGCGTGCGTTTTTCTCATGCAAAAATACAGCGAGGAACAATTCATCAACGTGGGTTTTGGCAGCGACATCAGCATCCGGCAACTTGCCGAACTGATAAAACACGTTGTCGGCTTTGCCGGCGACATTGTCTGGGACGCAGCAAAACCGGACGGCACCCCGCGCAAGCTCATGGACAGTTCGCGATTGTTCGCGCTGGGCTGGCGGCCCAAAGTGGACTTGGAAACCGGCATCCGCCTCACCTACGATGATTTTCTCGGCCGTGAGCGACGCGGGAAATAGCGGGTCTTTGCCGCATCAACTGGCAACGCGGCCCTTGCCGGCAAGGTGGTCCTTCACCATCTGCATGTCGGCGTCCACCATCAGTTTGACCAGGTCGTTGAACTTCGTTTTGGGTTCCCAACCCAGTTGTTTTTTCGCCTTTGAGGCATCACCGACCAGCAAATCCACTTCCGTTGGCCGATAGTAATTGGGATCAATTTCGACGTATTTCCGCCAGTCCAGGCCGGCGTGGGCGAAGGCCGCTTCGAGAAATTCCCGGACACTGTGGGTTTCCCCGGTGGCAACCACATAATCGTCCGGCTTGGCTTGCTGGAGCATCAGCCACATCGCCTCAACATATTCCCGCGCGTAACCCCAGTCGCGTTTGGCCTCCAGATTGCCAAGGTAAAGTTTGTCCTGCAGGCCATTCACAATGTGGGCAATCGCACGCGTGATCTTGCGCGTGACAAAGGTCTCGCCCCGTCGCGGAGATTCGTGGTTGAACAAAATGCCGTTGCACGCAAAAAGGCCGTACGACTCCCGGTAATTGACGGTGATCCAGTAGGCATAAACCTTGGCGCAGCCATACGGGCTGCGCGGATAAAACGGCGTCCGCTCGGTTTGCGGCGTCTCGACACACTTCCCGTACATCTCCGATGAAGACGCCTGGTAGAAACGGCAATTCAGCTCCCTCTCGCGGATTGCTTCGAGCAGTCGCAGGCAGCCAAGCCCCGTGACCTCCGAAGTGTACTCGGGAATATCGAAGCTGACCCGCACGTGCGACTGCGCGCCCAGATTGTAGATCTCATCGGGACGGATCGTTTTCACTAGTTGATCGAGCGACGAACCGTCGGCCTGGTCGCCGTACACGAGCCGCAGCCGAACATCCGCCTCGTGCGGATCCTGATAGATATGGTCGATTCGACTGGTATTGAACGACGACGACCGCCGGACCATCCCGTAAACTTCGTATCCCTTCGCGAGCAGCAACTCGGCCAAATACGAGCCATCCTGGCCCGAAATCCCGGTCACCAGGGCCCGCTTGTCATTCTTCGGCGGATAGGATGTTTTCATCACATCCTAGTTTATTTCAATTCAATGTCTCACGCAAAGGCGCGAAACACATAGCGCTTAAACGAAAGAATTTGAACACGAGATAGCAGAGATAGAGAAGCAGAAGAAGAACAAATAAAAAATATTGCAACCGCAGCTAAAGCCAACAGTGATGCATTAGGTGTTGGCGAATACGTTGGCCAAGCAGATGTGAATAATCGGGGGGCACCGGTACCGACAAGCAGCGTCAGCGCTCAAATGCCGGGTGGTGGCCCATTATTTGAGCTCGGCCTAAATCAGACTGATTGCCACGGGTCAGTTCACCTCGTGTAAGGTTACAGACTCGCTCCGGGTGAGAGCATGGTTAACGATCCGCCGAAAAGCAACCGCAGACGCTGGCGAACATCCATGGTCGCAGAAGTAAAATCCTTGGTTCGTAACTTCAGCGGCCGCAGCGGACAAGCCACCCTCGGACGTTGGGTTCTCGAGTCGCTCTAACAACTCCATCCATCCTTCGTCGCGTCTCGGCGCATCTCCAACTAGGCATTCAAAGGCCATCGAGGTTCTTGTTCGTTAAGTCGCCTTCGTGCAGTACGAATTTGATTGGTGATTTTTGACGTGCCGGGCAATCTATTTCGTTTGCGCATCGAAATGCCTGATGCCCGTCGGCGCGCCATCCTGTATGTCCGAAAAAACGGAATCGATGAGGATCTGGACTCGATGGGGATTGCCTTCGTCACCGCACACTTCGGTGCGAGGGCGCCAAGGACCAGTCGATGGCGCCGAGCGCGGCCCAGCGACAAAAACTTGCATTTCAATTATCCTCTCGGCATCGCCATCGATATGCAAAGAATGAAGTGAATGTCGCAACAGAATATACATCCTATTGACCCGCCGCCCGATCAGAATTCAACCCGATTTCTGCAAAAACAAAAATACGATTCGGCGGCACTTGGCTGTCGGCGCTGACTGTTCCATGCCCTGATAGCTAAGAACGCTGGAGGCGTACTCGCAGCCGTAGTGGACCGCCAAGTCGCCGGCACGAGAAGAACTCGTCAAGTCGGCATCATGCAAGAGCGGGCGCCGCTTCCTCTTGGAACGCGTCCCAGGAAGATTCAAGAGTTCGCCGCAGCTGACTGATTCTGCCTGCCGTCACGCCGTGCTTCTTCGCCACTTCCGACGTCGAACAACCGAGCGCCAGATCCTTGGCAATCTCCTTCATCCGCTTGGTGAGTGTTGCGAACCAGGCACCCACATCCATTCTTGCGGCGACCTGATCGAAGACCGATGCTCGCTTGTCTGCGACCATTGCGTCGATCCAGTTACTAGGCTGGCGCTCGACCTCGATGTCGTTGCTGATTTGTCCGTACCTCGAAAGTGGCTCCTTGCCGTTCATTTTGCCTGCTGTGGGACGACCTCGCTTCACTTGTCGCGAACTGTACCAAGCCAACGAGGATGACGTTGCAACATCCGTTCGGCCTTGCTCATGCAATCGAATATAGGCCAAGAGAGAATGCACAACTCCCTCTTCAATCGCATCCTC
>PMOA01000037.1 GCA_003161635.1 Limisphaerales bacterium | reverse complement strand
GATTGTCTCTGGGAATTGGTATAACAGCTCAAAACCTTTTTGTTCTTTGCGTGGTGGTTTTTCCGCTGTTCGCCCGCGCGCAGACTTCATTTCCGGACACGAGTTCGGCGCGCAGCGTTTCCGGCCAGTTCATTGTCACCGGTGCGCCGTCCCACCCGGCGGGATCACGGCTGGCGGCCATGCCGGAAATCGCCACCAACACCGATTTTGTCCGGCTGGAACCCGCGCTGCTGGCCGTCTCCGCCGAGCGCATCAAGGAATCGCTGCGGCGCGAACTGAACCGGGAATTCAAAAAGCCGGGAGTCAACGCGCCGCCGCACGGGAAAATTTTTCTCGTGCTTCACCCGGCGCAGTCAACGGATGAAGACGTCACCATCATCTCCCAGCGTTCCCCGGGTGGTTGGGATTATCAAGTCCGGCTGCCCGACGTTTTGTCGCGCACCCGTTACCTGCGTGCGATGACCGGCGTGCTGCTGCTGGAATTCGCCAACCGCGACGCCCGCGCGCGTTCCGCGGAGATTCCCGCCTGGCTCACGGATGGTTTGTCCCAGGAATTGCTCGCGGTCGTCGGGCAGGAAATCATCCTGTCATCGCCGAACAAAATGGTGAACGGCCTGCCGGTCAGCCGCACCGTTACAACCACCCACGGCATGGATTCGCTTGCCGGCGCGCGGCGCGTGTTGCGCGATCACGCCGTGCTGACATTTGAACAATTGAACTGGCCAACCGACGCGCAACTGTCCGGCGCGGACGGCGGCGCCTATCGCGCCAGCGCGCAATTGTTCGTCAACGAATTGCTGGCATTGAAAAACGGCCCGGCGCATTTACGCACGACGCTCGAAACCCTGCCGAAGTTTTACAACTGGCAGATGGCGTTCCAAACCGCGTTCCGTGAAAATTTTCCGCGAACGCTCGACGTGGAAAAATGGTGGGCGGTGCAGGTTGTGAGCTTCGTGGCCCGCGATCCGGGCCCGGGCTGGACGCCCGCGGTCAGCCGCGACAAGCTTGACGAAATTCTCAGCGTGCCGGTGGAGATGCGCATGGCATCGAACGCCCTGCCCGCGCATGCGAAAATTTCGCTCCAGGCCGTGATCCGCAACTTCGACCGGGCGCGGCAGGTTGCGATTCTCCAAACCAAATTGCGCGACCTTGAACTCTCGCAACTGCGCCTGGCCGCGCCGTTCGCGGTTTTGACCGGCGAATATCGCCGCGCCATTGCGGATTATCTTGGTTCAGGCCAGCGCACCTCGCCCGTGCAGCGATGGGTCAAACATCCGTTTACTTCATCGTCAAAAACGATCATGAACGGCACGTTAAGAAAATTGGACGCGCTCGATGCGCAACGGCGGGCAATCGAATCGGCCATCAAGCCGGGCGGCAGGTCCCCATGATTTTCAACCGCGCTTGAACGCGGCGGACGCGAAAGCGGTCAACTTGACAGGGCGCAATTCCAACTTATAGTTCCCATTGAAAAATGAAGGATGACAATTCGCAGGCGAATGGCGGGGAGCCGCCAACGGACCACCGACTCCAATTTTTGAAGGAATTCCACTCCGCCGGTCGCGGCTTTTGGCGCGAAGTTCCCGACGCTGATTGGAACAATTGGCGTTGGCAGCTCAAACATCGCATCACCACGCCGGAGCAACTGCAGCGCTTCATGCCCACGCTCACGCCGGAGGAATTCGCCGGCGCGAAACTGGCGAACCACAAGCTCGCGCTCGCCATCACGCCGTATTTTTTCAATCTCATTGACCCGATGGACGAGCATTGCCCGATCCGCCAGCAGGTCATCCCGCGCATCGAGGAGACCCACACCGCATCGTGGGAAATGAGTGACCCGTGCGGCGAGGATTCCCATTCGCCCGTGCCCGGCCTCGTGCATCGTTATCCCGACCGCGTGCTGTTCCTCGTCACCGACCGCTGTGCCGCGTATTGCCGTTACTGCACGCGCTCGCGGCTCGTCAGCAACGCCAGCGGCTACGATTTTCATCCCGAATTCGACAAGCAAATCGCCTATATCGCGCAACATCCAGAAATCCGCGACGTGCTGTTGAGCGGCGGCGATCCCCTGCTCCTCGGCGACGAAAAGCTGGAACAGCTTCTGGGCCGGCTGCGCGCGATCCCGCACGTTGAATTTTTGCGGATCGGTTCGCGCATCCCGACCTTCCTGCCGCAACGCATCACGCCCGAACTATGCGCGATGCTGAAAAAGTATCATCCGCTGTTCATGAGCATTCACTCGAACCACCCGCGCGAACTCACGATCGAAGTCCGCGACGCGCTGGGTCGCCTCGCCGACGCCGGCATTCCGCTCGGCAACCAGTCCGTCCTGCTCAAACACGTCAACGATGATGTAACGGTGATGAAGGCGCATAACCAGAAGCTGCTCATGTGCCGGGTGAAGCCCTATTACCTTTACCAGTGCGATTTGATTTCCGGCTCGGCGCACCTGCGCGTCAGCGTCCACAAGGGCATAGAAATCATGACACAATTGCGCGGCCACACGACCGGTTACGCCGTGCCGCAATACGTCATTGACGCCCCCGGCGGCGGCGGCAAGGTGCCCATCAACCCGGACTACGTTTTGAGCCACAATGCCGACCGCGTGGTGCTGCGCAACTACGAAGGCAAAATCTTCGAGTATCCCGAAGCCCCCGATGGCACGCCGCTCTCCCCGCCGCCCAGGGAAATTGAAGAGCCGGAATTGGTCTAGTTTCTGAACAACAAAGACGCAAAGGCGCAAAGTTTTCTTCGTGTCTTTGTTCCTTTGTTGTTAAATTTCCGGCGTAAATGCCTCGCGAAACTTCCGAAGCCAAAGCCGCGCGCCTGAAGAAAATCATCACCGCGTTGGACCGGACCTATCCCGAAGCGCACTGCGAGTTGAATCACGCCGACCCGCTGCAACTGCTTATCGCCACGATTCTCTCCGCGCAATGCACCGACAAACGCGTCAACATCGTCACGAAGGAGTTGTTCGAAAAATATCGCTCAGCGGCGGATTACGCGAATGTGCCGCTTGCCGAACTGGAGCAGGCCGTCAAGACGACGGGCTTTTTCCGCAACAAGGCGAAGAACATCCAGGCATGCTGCCGCAAACTCATCGTCCGTCATGGCGGCCACGTGCCGCACACGATGGAGGAATTGACGCAATTGGATGGCGTCGGACGCAAGACGGCCAACGTCGTTCTGGGCAGTGCCTTCGACATCAACGTCGGCGTCGTCGTGGACACCCACGTCGCGCGGCTGTCGCAACGGCTGGGCCTGACAAAACAGAAGACGCCGGAGAAAATTGAATCGGAATTGATGGCGCTCGTCCCGCAAAAGCAATGGACGCTGTTCAGTCACTGGCTCATCTGGCATGGCCGCCGCCGCTGCGCCGCGCGCCGGCCGGATTGCGTGAACTGCGAAATCCGGAAGCTTTGCCCACGCCTTGGCGTAAAGTAGGAGCCGACGTGCTTGTCGCGCCGAAATCGGATGAAGGCAGAAGGAGGCTCATTTCCAACCGCAAACAAGCTAATCAGGTTTGAGACTCCTTACGTCATTTCCTACAATCCGTCCGTGAACTCCTGGCTTTTATCACAATCCGGCCCCGGCTCTCCCGCGTTCAACATGGCGCTGGACGAGGCGCTGCTTGAAGCCATGCCGCGCCTGGGCAGGCCGGTGTTGCGGTTTTACGGCTGGACGGAACCGGCGGCCACGTTTGGTTATTTTCAGAAATATGCGGACGTTGAACGCGCCACGCGGCTGCGTCCGCTCATTCGCCGGCCCACCGGCGGCGGCATCGTGCCGCATGACGCGGACTGGACCTACAGCTTCGCATTTCCGCCCGGTCACGAATGGCATTCGCTCAAGGCCGAAGAAAGTTACCGGCGCGTCCATGAATGGATTCAATCCGCGTTCGCAAAACTCAACGTGACAACGGAACTTGCACCGAGTCATAAAAAATCAATTCCAAGTTTCCGTAGCAGCCGACGTGAGGAGGCTCTGGAATCAGGCTCTCAACCCTCAACCCTCAACCCTCAACCCGGAAATCAGAGCCTCCTCACGTCGGCTCTTACGGGCCAATGTTTCGTCGGTTACGAAAAATTCGACGTGCTCTGGCATGGCAGAAAAATCGCCGGCGCGGCGCAGCGGCGCAACAAATTGGGCCTGCTGATTCAAGGCTCGGTGCAACCACCGCCGATTTCTTTGGCCCGGACCGATTGGCAGAAGGCCATGGGTGATATGGGGCGTATTGAATTTGAGGCTGAGTGGTCGGATTTTGCACCGGACGAGACGCTGCGGGAGCGCGCTGAATTTCTGGCCAAACAGAAATATTCACAAATGGAATTCATAAGGAAACGTTAAGCATTTACAATTTTCAAGGATATGAGATTATAAATACGGCGAGCAGGTTGGATGGATTGCGCTGTCCGCTTTATAAGCATTGTGAAAAAAGTTGTATTTTGCATCGCGACGTTTCTTCTTTCCGCCACTTTGTCAGGCGCGGCGCTTCTGTTGAACGACACCTTCAGTTATTCCGACGGCCCCTTGGTGAGCGCAACGGACAGTCTCTGGACAACTTACAGCGGGACCACCGGACAGGTGAAGGTCGTTTCCGGCCGGATTTTTTTGAGCAAGGCGAATACTGAGGACGTGCATGCGGCGCTGGCGGGACAGCCTTACGCTTCCACTTCGGGCGCGATTCTGTACGTGAGTTTCAAAATCAATTACACCAACCTGCCATCCAGTGCGGGCAGTTATTTTGCCGAATTCAAAGACGACAGCCTGGGCTTTCGCGCCAGAATTTTTGCGCAGACCGCAGGCGCAGCCAGCGGCGCCTTCCGCATCGGCATCGCCAACGCCGGCAGTTCGCCTTCCGCTGTTTTCAATGCCGATTTGCAGACCAACACCGATTATACCATCGTGGCGCGCCTGGCCGTAAGCAACGTCGTGAGCACGCTGTGGCTCAATCCTACGGCGGAAACCAACGCCGGCGTGACGGCGACCGATGCCACGTCCGCGCTGACCATCACGTCGTTTGGCTTTCGGGAGGATGGTTCCTCGGGAACGATTGGGAATTTTTTTGTTGATGATTTGCGCGTTGGCACAACGTTTCCCGACGTGGTCACCAATGCGCCGCCGCTGGAACGCCCCGACATCGTTTCCTCGTCGCAAAACCAGACGGTGACGAACGGCGCGAGCGTCACTTTCAGCGTGAGCGCCAGCGGCACACCACCGCTGGCTTATCAATGGCAGTTTACCCCGACATCCGATGTCGGGGCTCAAGGCACGAACCTTCCGGGAGCAACAAGCTCCAATCTCACGCTGACCGCCGTGACGTTCGCCCAAGCCGGTTTTTATACCGTCGTGATCACCAACGTGCTCGGCTTTGCTGGCAGCGACCCGGTCGTCTTGAGCGTCTGGTTCGTCTCGCCTCCGTCGTTTTCGTTCCTTACTTACAACGCCAATGGCAACGGCCAGACCAACTGGAGCACGAATATGTGGCATGTGCGGGCCATCGGCCGTCAGGTGCAATACCTCGACCCCGACATCATCACCTTCCAGGAAATCCCGGTCACCAACAATTGCACGGCGCAGATGGTGGATTTTGTCGCGGCCTTCTGTCCGGGCTTCTACCTCGTCACCAACTCCGCCGACGACGGATACATCCGGAGTGCCATCCTCAGCCGCTTTCCCATCGTCGCGTCCAAGAGCTGGCTGCACGGCGTCTATCTCGGGCCTTACGGCTATACGAACGCCAGTCCCAGCCCCTATTTTTCCCGGGATTTGTTCGAAGCTCAGATTGCCGTTCCCGGTTTTCCCCAGCCCTTGCACGTGTTCACCGTCCATTTGAAATCCGGACAGGCCGGCCCCGAATCGTCGAAACGCGCCGCGGAGGCGGGCGCCGTTTCCAATTTCTTCGCCACGATCTATCTCCCGACCAACGGCCTGCAGCCCTACGTGTTGAGCGGCGACCTGAACGAGGACATCCTCTGGCCGCCGGACAGCAACCCGCAGTCCATTCAGCGCTTGGTCAGCGCGCCGACTGGCTTGCAACTGGCCACCCCTGTCAATCCTTTCACCGACAGCGAACTGACCATTTCCATCCGGGACGACAATGGTTTGACCAAGCGCTATGATTACATCCTGCCCTGTGCGATGCTGTTCTCCAACATCGTGGGCAGCCAGGTTTTCCGCACGGATTTGCTGTATCCCGTGCCGCCGAATTTGTACAGCGACGACGAAAACGCGTCCGACCACCTGCCCGTGTTCATGGTTTTTGCCAATCCGTTCAACGTGCCGTTCCGCCTGCTTTCCATCGGCGTGACAAACCAGGTCGTCTCGTTGAAATGGGAATCCACCAGCAACCGGCAATACCACGTGGAAGTGTCGTCCAATCTCACGGCCTGGACGCTGTTGGTGACCAACCTCGCCGCGACCGGCGCGGATTTCACCTTCAGCACGAACGTGCCGAGCGACGTGAAATTCTTCCGCGTCCGCCGCGCGCCGTGATCCCGGTTTCAAGGAATCCAGACCAGTTCTGGATTGTTGGTGATTCCCTTGCCGGTGGTGAAATTCCAATACTCGGTGTTACGAAACCGAGCGGCATGGCCATCGAGAAAGACAAACTGCGCGCCGCGGCTGTGCAGGCAGGTGTGGACGTTATTTTGCTGCGCCACGCCATTGGTTTTGCCGTTGTCGAACAACCAGACCGTCGCACTTGGCTGCCGAATGCTGACCATTCGCGTCTGACGATTATTGGTTCCGGTGTCATTGACGTGCTCATTCAGGCAATAGTGAAAAAGATTGTTCCCGTTGCTGCGCCGGGGATTGGCCGGACAAATCCAGATGCAATGACCCGGATCGATGTCCGCATTCGTTCGCCACGGCATTTCGTGATAGGTTGGCAGACCCAGCGAGCGTGGCAGATCAATATACCACCCCTCGTTGACGGAAGTGCCGTTCGGTGTGCCGTCTTTCGGCAGGAAGTCTTTATTGTCCGCCACAAAAAAAAGCGTCGCCTGTCCCCACTGCCTCAGATTGTTCCGGCATGAAAGCGTCTGCGCCGAGGCCTTGGCGCGACCGAGCACGGATAAAAGCAATCCGGCGAGAATTGCAATGACCGCGATGGCCACCAGCAATTCAATCAAGGTGAATGCGCGTGAAGTCTTCATCGAATTTGTCCCGTGTTGAATAAGCACGACTTACCATAGTGACCGGCGGGATGCCAAGCATTAATTTCACAAGCCCCGGTACAGGGGAACTTGCGGGACGGTTGTCCAAAGCAAGGTCTTGTCAGCGGAGCGCGGCTGTCCCTGCCGCGCGGACTTGTCGCGCCGAATCCCGCAATGCGGGAGAAGGCGGAAGCTTCCGCCTGTCCTCCGAAGCCAGGCGAAGGATGGAAGCGAGGGCTGGCCCGCCAACCGTAGCTCGAAGCGAAGCGAAGAGCGAAGGCTGGTCCGACCCGGCGTTTTCACGGACATGAACTTCCTGCCGAATCGGAGTTCGGCGCTCCAGGACAATATCAAGCTGCGTCACCGCCTAACCCGCAAAATCAAAATCCGAGCAGCTCATGAAGTAATGGCAGCGCGGACAACGGAGCTTGCACTTCTCGTTGATCAATTCGTGCCCGCATTGCGGACAATATCGCCAATGTTCGCCGGAAATGTTTTTGTCGGACGGCGCGGGGCAGGCGTCTTGATGAAGATCGTCAGAAGAAACTGAATCAGGCTGCGACTTCACAATACGACGCTTGTGATTGCGGTTCGGGAACTTCTTCTCCGGCCAGACGCAAGCCTTCGATGTGAAACTCAATGGCGTCGTGCATCTCCTGCTCGACTTCCTTGCGCGAATTGCCAGTGGCGACACAACCCGGCAAATCCGACAAATATGCCGAATAACCCATGCCGGTTTTTTCGATGACGACTAAATAGCGGTTCATTTCAGTCCTGACTGCTCATTTTGTTGAATTATTACCTAACTACTGCGTCCTTCCAAATTTTTTCTCCAGCTCGCGGTAATTCATTTCAATCAGCGTCGGTCGTCCGTGCGGACAGGTGTAAGGCATCGCGCAACGGCGCAGGTCCTCGACGAGATTCTCCAGTTCCGCGCCGGTCAGCGGGTCGTTGGCCTTCACCGCATGGCGGCAGACGGTCTTGGCAATCGTGTGCTCGCCCAGCCGTGCCAGGTTCACCTCGCGACCCGCCGCCTTCAATTCGTCCACGAGATCGAGCACAAAGCGGCGCGCGTCGGCGGACTTAACGAACGGCGGCAGCGCGTCGAGCAGGAACGTGCGCTCGCCGAATTCGCTCAACCCAACACCGAGCCGGGTGAGCGCGACCAGTTGTTCGCGCAGGAAATTCGCATCGCGCGCGGGCAGTTCAATGGTCTCCGGCAGCAACAGCTTTTGCGACGGCGCGGAACCGTTTTGTTCCAGCCGGTTCAGCATTTGCTCGAACAATATCCGTTCGTGCGCAGCGTGCTGGTCGAGCAGGACGAGTCCGCGGTCGGATTCCAGCACGGCATACAGTTTGCCGATGACGCCGACGAGCCGGAGCGGGACGTTAAGCAGCGGCGTGGCGCTGGGAGATGGGGGTCCGGTCTCCGGCGAGGATGGAGGATGGACGGCGGAAGATGGAGTTTGCGGTTTGCTCGCTACTGGTTTTGACGGAGCGAAACCCATTCGTAATGGCGGTTGTTCGCCCGGAGATTTTGGCGGTTCAATTGCCGGTGATGGCTTCAGCTTTTCCGGAAAATTCGGCAATGCCGGTGCGGCAACACTGGCTTGGGGAGGCGAGGCTGCTGGCGGGCCGGACAATTTGGGCGTCGCGGAGCTCCGCCCTCCGGGCGGTTTGTTCCGCTGTTTGGATTCAGCTGCGGACTCGCCTCCGTGAAACGCGAGCAATGTCTCCTGCACCGCCTGGGCGACGAATTTCCGGATTTCAAATTCCCGGTGGAATTTCACTTCGCGCTTGGCCGGGTGGATGTTCACGTCCACGGCCGCGGGATCGATTTCCAGGAACAGGCAGCAGACCGGGTAACGGCCTTTCATCAGCGCGGTGTGATAGCCTTCGAGCAGCGCGTAGTTGAGTCCGCGATTTTCGACCGGACGGCGGTTGACGAACAGGTGCTGGCCTTCACGCGTCGCGCGTGACACCCCTGGCGAACCGATAAAACCCCAGACGTGGATTTCGGATTTCGGATTTCGGATTTCGGACTTCGCCGTTTGCGCGGTCTCAAAGATGTCGGTTTCCTCCGGCTGAAAGGAGTCGTCGAGCGCGGCAGTGAAATTTACGGACAAAAGCTTTTCCTCGCCGAGCAGCGAGCGCAGCCGTTCGCGCAACGCATCGAGGCGGCTCGAAATTGCCGCACCGTCCCGCTTTGCGGGATGCGCGGGCAACTGCCAGACGAGCCGTCCGTCCTTCTGGAACGTGAACGCGACTTCGGGGTACGCCAGCGCGGCGAGCGTGAGGTAATGTTGGATATGCGCCGCCTCGGTTTCCTCCGTGCGCAGAAATTTCCGGCGCGCGGGCAGGTTGAAAAACAGTTGCCGCACCTCGACGCTGGTGCCGGTCGCGCTGCCGGCGGCCTTGACTTCAACGATTTTCCCGCCGTTGACAATGATTTGCGTGCCTTCGGGTGAACCACCGTCGCGTTCGCGCGTGGTGAGCGTGAAGCGGCTGACGCTGGCGATGCTGGGCAGGGCTTCGCCGCGAAATCCCATCGTGACAATCGCCGCCAGATCCTCGGCTTTCTGAATTTTGCTCGTCGCGTGGCGTTCCAGACAGAGCAGCGCGTCGTCCCGGCTCATGCCGGTGCCGTCGTCGGTCACCCGGATGAGGCTGCGTCCGCCGGCCTGGATTTCCAGGGTCACGCGCGCGGCCTGCGCGTCGAGCGCGTTTTCGACGAGTTCCTTCACGACGCTTGCGGGCCGTTCAATCACCTCGCCGGCGGCGATTTGATTGGCGACTTGCTCGGAAAGCAGGTGGATGCGGTTCATCGGGGGGAAAACGTGTTGCGTGTTGCGTGTTGCGTCAAGCAGGTTATGAGTCGGCGGTGAATTCCGGGCACACCGCCCCGGAGCGCGGCTGTGTCCCGCAAAGCGGGACCAGCCGCAGCAGCTTCGCAATCCCAGCCTGCTGGAAGACACCTGATGCCGCTGGGCTTTTCAACGTGCTGTGGCTGGTGCTTTGCACACAGCCGCGCTCCAATCCTGTTGCGTTCGGGGACAGCGTGCGGATGTGCCAATAAATTCCAGACGAACCACGCAATACACAACACGTCTTCATTACGGCAGCGGCAGGGCAAACGCAAACACAGCGCCGCTGCCCGGTTCATTGCGCGCCCAGATGCGGCCTTTGTGGTCTTCAATGATTTTTTTGCAGATCGAGAGGCCGAGGCCGGTGCC